>JAOPZY010000072.1 GCA_025963875.1 Actinomycetota bacterium | reverse complement strand
CCCGGCATCGAGCCGGGCGACATGTTCGTGTCCAACGACCCCTACGTCGGCACCCCGCACCAGCCGGACACGATCGTGGCCGCCCCGGTGTTCGTCGGCGACGAGCTGTTCTGCTGGGTGGCCAACGTCATGCACCACGCGGACGTCGGCGGCTCGGTGATGGGCAGCTTCTGCGTCGACGCGACGGACATCTTCACCGACCCTCCGGCGTTCCCGCCGTTCAAGCTGGTCAGTCGCGGCAAGGTGCGCACGGACCTCGAGGAGATGTTCCTGCGCCAGTCGCGGTTGCCGACCAACGTGCACATGGACCTGCGTGCGGCGGTGTCGGCGAACCGGGTGGCCGCCGGGCGGATCGCAGCGCTGGTCGACCGGTACGGCGCGGACGCGGTGAAGTCGGTGATGAACCGGGTGCTCGACGCCGGCGAGGCGACCGTCGCCGAGCGGCTGGCGAAGATCCCCGACGGCCGGTGGAGCCACCGGCTCTACGCCGAGGCCGCACACACGGGCGATACCGGCATCTACACGTACCAGATCACCGTGCGCAAGCAGGGCGAGCACCTGTACGTGGACAATGCCGGAACCGACCCGCAGACCGGCTCGATCAACGTCACCTACGCGGGGTTCTCGGGCGCCTTCCTTGCCGCGCTGACCGCCTCGCTCACCGCGGACCTCGCCGGCGCGTACGGCGGGGTGTACCGGCGGGTGCACTTCGAGCCGGTGCCCGGGACGCTGTCCTGCGCGGACTTCCCCGCGGCGGTCAGCCCGTCTGGGATCTACACGATGGAGACGCTGATCAGCCTGTCCGGCGCGGTCATCGGCAAGATGCTGGCGTGTGCCGAGCCGGACGTGGCCAAGCTCGCGATCGGTCCCGCGCACCCGACGTTCTACGCCCTGATCT
This sequence comes from Actinomycetota bacterium, assembly GCA_025963875.1. Lineage (GTDB taxonomy): Bacteria > Actinomycetota > CADDZG01 > JAHWKV01 > JAOPZY01 > JAOPZY01. The sequence goes on along the minus strand of JAOPZY010000072.1, from coordinate 33,034 downwards.
CCGGCGGGGCGCACCCAACCGGCGAGCCGTTCGTCGCGAGCAACGCCGACAACATGATCGGCTCGCTGGCAGCGTCGCCGGCCGGCGACGGCGTCGACTTCGGCGGCCATTTCTGGATTCCCGAGGGGACCGCGAGCAACATCGAGGAGCTCGAGCTGCTCTGGCCGATGCTGTTCCTCTACCGGCGGGCGCTCCGCGCGGGTGCGGGCGGCGCTGGCCGGTTCCGCGGCGGGCGCGGGTTCGTCGAGGCCGGGATCCCGTGGACCGTGCCAGGCATGGCCGCGGCGGTCTACACGGACGAGTCGTTCCCCAAGGCCGTCGGGCCGTTCGGCGGCAACCCCGGCTCGGCAGGGCATTTCCGGCTCAAGCACGGCACCGACGTCGCCGACCGGTTCGCCGCGGGGGAGGTACCGCAGGACCTCGACGCGATCGCCGGCGCCGAGGCGGAGGTCGAGGCGAAGGGCCCGATGCTCATGATGGCCGCGGACGCCGCCTGGGAGTGGACCGGGGCCAACGCGCCCGGCTTCGGCGACCCGCTCACCCGCGACCCGGCCCAGGTGAGGGTCGACATCGCCACCGGGGCGCTGCCGGCGGACATGGCCGAGCGGGTGTACGGGGTGGTGCCCGGCGACGACGCAACCCGGGCGCTGCGTGCCGAGCGGCTGGCCGCCCGGCTCGCCAGTGCCGTTCCGCCAGCCGTCGCACCGGCCACGGTCCCGGAAGACGTGCCGCTGCGGCCGCTCGCCGGCGAGCTGGCCGTCGTCGAGCGGGACGGCCGGCCCGAGGCGTTCGTGAGCGTCACTGGGCGCGCCGTGCTGGCTCCGGCCGGCGGCAACTTCAAGGACGGCTGCGCCGTGCTGGAACGCCCCCTGCGCGACGTCGCCCCGGAATTCGCCACCCGGGAGGGCCGGGCTGGCCACCGGGCGCGATACCGGGAGTACCTCTGCCCGGTCACCGGGCTACGGGTGGACTCCGAGATCGTCAAGGAGGGCGACGAGGCCCTCCACGACATCGAGATCGGTGCCGGAAGGTGAGTGTCGCCACGGCGATGAGCCCCACCGGAGCAGGTGGCCGGAAAGTTCTCGCTAGCCGAGAAAAATCCCTGCCGCCTGGCCTTACTGGCTCGCGCTTCAACCGTTCCTCAATGAAGGGGCACTTGGGACAAGCACTCCCCAGCCCGCCGAACGGTCTTGCGGACCTCGAATCCGCTGGTGGTCCGGTCGCCAGTCAGGGTCCTACGCCGCATTCGGCCGTTCCCTGTGCCTTACGGGCCAAGGGTTCCTGTGTGCGGTCCCGGGCGGATAGGTAGCTCTCTCCACCGGCCCCCCAGGAGCTACCCGGAGGGTTGCTTCGATCCTCGCCCGCAACTGCAACCTTAAGACTGAGCAGCCATTGACCCTTGAGGCAAAATGAGGTGTGGGGTCCCGGCCCCCGGGAAAGCCCCCGTCTCGTCAAGGAGGGCGCTCTTGGACATCGTGGGACCGACCGATGGCCCGGTGGCGCGCTTCGGGGGCCTCGGCGTGCGATTCCTTATCGACGGCCTGCGAAGCGGGGGCGGTTTCGCCCTTGTCGAGCACCCCATCGATGCCCGGTGCCTGGCGGCGCCAATGCACACCCACGAGCGGGAGGACGAGTACACCTTCGTCCTCGAGGGCAGGGTGGGGATACAGGTTGCCGACGAGGTCGCCGTGGCGGGCCCGGGCGACCTGGTGGTCAAGCCCCGGGGGATCCCGCACGCCTTCTGGAATCCGGGCGACGCACCCGCCCGGGTACTGGAGATCATCTCGCCAGCGGGCTTCGAGCGCTTCTTCGCCGAACTGGAGCCCCTGATCACCCGGCCGGGTGGCCCCGACGTGGACGCCGTCGCCGCGCTCCAGCAGCGCTACGGCCTGACCATGGACTTCGCCTCCGTCGATGGGCTTGTCCGGCGCTGGAACCTCCACCCCCCGGACTCCGAGTAGGGCAGGACCGGATCCCGAACCCGAATTCAGGCGACGATGTCGACCGGGGTCCCGAGGATCAGGGTGCGCAGCAGCGGCTCCATGTCCTTCGACATCAAGCGCACGCAGCCGTTGGACGCCCTCGTGCCGATGACGCTCGGGTCGGTCCAGCCGTGCACGCCCAGGGTCGCCCCCAGGAACCCGGGGATGGGCTGGGGGGCGAAGCCCGACAGGGCGAAGATCCCGGGCGTGTAGGGGGCCTGGTCCACCTGCTGGCTCGCAAGGATGTAGAAGAGCCCGGTCGGCGTCGGCGTGGACGGCTTGCCAACCGCTACGCGGAAGCCCCCGTGCCACTTGCCGGCCACGTAATGATCGATGCGGAACTGCGACACCGTCACCCGGAGGTAGTCGGTCGTCGCTGCCACCTGGACGTCCGACGCTTTCAGCCAGCCCGTGGAGCCATTGGGCTCGACGGGCAGCAGCACGTGGAACCATCCCGGCTGGTGGTCGAGCACGAGGAATGCGGAAGGCTGATCGATGCTGTTGCGGCCGCGCAGCGTGGAAGTCCGCTTGGCGGCGTCCGGGGCGCCGTAGACCTGGACGGTCGCCGGGCCGTTGAGGTACACGACGGTCGAGCTCGACGGGACCGGGTCTCCTGGCGGTGGCGGCCCCAGCGAACCGGGCGGCGGGCCGGTTTCGACGGGCGCGTCGGACGTCGCTGTCGGGGAGGTCGAGGGCGTGTCGCTCGGGGAAGCCGTGGCGGTCGGCGTGGGCGTTGGCGCAGCCACGACGTGCCTCGACCGCCCGGGAGAACCACCCCGGAAGACCGCCAAGCCGGTCAATGCCAGGATCAGCGCCACAACGATCACCGCCACCCCTCCGATGAGCGTCCGAGTCGCAACGGTGGGCTTGGGTCCCGCCTTGGGTTCGTCGCCTGCCATGGGCCGAGGCTAACGCAGGTCGGGCCGGATCGAACGGACATCGGACGATGGCCTGATTTGGGGAAATGCCGCGAGCCGGCTGGGTACACTGGCGGTCGGGGGGGCAGGAAAGGAGCCGACACGATGAAACTCGGACTGCAGATTCCTTCGTTCACGTGGCCCGGGGGTGCCGCCGAGATCGGGCCCACCCTCGCCGAGATCGCCCGGACCGCCGACGGCGCCGGCTACGACTCGATCTGGGTCATGGACCACTTCTTCCAGATCCGCGGCATCGGCGCCTCCGAGGAGCCGATGCTCGAGGCCTATACGACCCTCGGCTTTCTCGCCGCCCACACCGAGCAGGCTCGCCTCGGCACGCTCGTGACGGGCGTCACGTACCGGTACCCCGGCATCCTGGCCAAGATCGTGACCACGCTGGACGTGCTCTCGGGGGGGCGCGCCTGGCTGGGGATCGGCGCCGCCTGGAATGAGGAGGAGCACATCGGCTTGGGCGTGCCGTTCCCGCCCCTCAAGGAGCGGTTCGAGCGCCTCGAGGAGACGATCAAGATCATCCTGCAGATGTGGAGCGACGACGAGGGACCATTCGAGGGCAAGTACTACAAGCTCGGCCGGACGCTCAACTCGCCCCAGCCGCTGTCGACCCCTCGCCCGCCGATCCTCATCGGGGGCGGCGGTGAGCGCAAGACCCTGCGCCTCGTTGCCCAGTACGCCGACGCCTGCAACCTCTTCGCCGGGCCGGAGGAGCTCAGAGGGAAGCTGGAGGTGCTCCGCCGCCACTGTGACGACGTCGGCCGCGACTTCGACAGCATCATGAAGACCGTGTACTACGTCATGGATGTGGGCGACAACGGCGAGCGGGTTCCGCAGGTGCTCGACGACCTCGCAGCCCTGGCCGAAGCAGGGGCCGACGGGGCCATGGGTGTTCTGCTCGGCGTGGAGCGCATCGACCCCATCGAGATCGTCGGCCGGGAGATCATCCCGAAAATCGCCGCCCTCTAGCCGTCCCGTACGAGCATCCCGCGGCTTCCGGGGAGGGTGGCACGCGCGTTCGCAACTCTTAATCCACCAGCAACCCCCTCGTAACAGCCGATAGCCAGACTCCCAGGTGCCCGGACACCGATGCGAAGGAGGGGCACTGTGGACACGCCGCGCCGGCAACGTTTGGAAGAGGCATCAGGCTCCCGGCCGGGTGACCCCAACGGCCAGGGACCAGCCGCAACAATGGAGGCGTTGGACACCCCGCATGCCGTATCGGCGCCGGGACAGGCCCTCCCGGCCGCCCCCCTGTCCTCGGCCGCCATCCCCACCCTGCCCCTCGACTTCGTCCGCCCGGCGGACCTGGTCGCGGATGCGGTCACAGCCTCCGAGGTCAAAGCGGCGCTGCCGGTGAAGGATCTGCTGATCCGTGGCTTCCTTTCGGGAGCGTTCCTCGGCATCGCCACGTCCCTGGCCTACACCGTGCGCGCGCAGCCCCTCGCTCCGATCGCCGCCGCGGTCATCTTCCCCGTTGGCTTCGTGCTGCTGGCGCTGCTCGGTCTCGAGCTGGCAACGGGCAACTTTGCCATCCTGCCGATGGGCGTGATCGCGAAGCGGGTGAGCATGGGGGGGCTGCTGCGCAACTGGTCCTGGGTGTACGTCGGCAACCTCGCCGGCTGCCTGTTCTACGCGCTGTTCTTCTACTGGGCTCTGACCAGCTTCGGCCACACCAACGGCGGAACGGTCGCCACCCAGTTCAAGACGGCCGCGGTCGCCAAGACCGTCGCCTACCAGAAGCTCGGCGCCACCGGATGGGGTCTCGCAGTCGTGAAAGCCGTGCTCGCCAACTGGATGGTGACCGTGGCTGCGCTGATGGCCTTCGTGGCTCGGTCGACGATCGGCAAGATGGCGGCGATGTGGCTGCCAATCATGATCTTCTTCGCCCTGGGCTTCGAGCACTCGATCGTCAACATGGTCGTCATCCCCGTCGGCATGATGCTGAAGGCGCCGGTCTCCATGGGCCAGTGGTGGTGGTGGAATCAGATCCCGGTGACCATCGGCAACATCATCGGTGGTGCCGCGCTGACCGGCCTCGCGCTCTATGCGACGTTCGGCGAGCCGGCGAAGGCGCGCTGACCGGCGGAATCTCCTCAGCGGGGCGAGATGCCCCGCAGGACCAGGTCGACCGTCTCGGCGGCCAGTTCCGGGGTGAGCTCGGCGCCGCTCACCAGCATGCGGAAGAACATCGGCCCGACGAGGAGGTCGGCCACCACGTCGAGATCGGCGTCGGGGCGGAACTCCCCGGTGTCGACCCCCCGCCGCAGTGTGCCGAGGACCACCTCCCGATTGGGCTTCAGCAGGCCTTCTCGCACCGCCACCGCAAGCTCCTCGTTATGGGCCATCTCCACGGCGAGTCCGGTGAGGACCCGTGAGGTCCGGGAGCAGGAGAGCATCGACAGCATCCCCACGAGCGAGCAGGCGACGGTCTCCCCGGCGCACGACTCGGCCTGGAGGCAATCCTTCTTGCAGGCGGAGATGGCCTCCACCACCATCTCGGCCTTCGAGGGCCACCGCCGGTAGATCGTCGTCTTGGCAACGCCGGCTCGAGTCGCGACGGCCTCGATCGTGACCTCGTGGTAGCCCCCGCTCACGAGGAGGTCGACGATGGCGTCGATGATGGCCTGGTTGGCGTGGACGCTACGCGGCCGCCCCGGCGCACGATGCACCGGGGCACCCACGACAGCGACAGCGGTCTCTCCAGTTGCTACGCCTATTCCTGGTCCCGGCTCGGGCTGGCTCACGCCTCTGCGCCCTCAGCAGCGAGCCGTTCGGCTGCCAGTTCCTCGGCCACCAGCTCCTCGAGGGTAGCGACCTCCGTGGCGAGTGGCTCCAGCTCGGCGTCCCGTGCCGCCTCGTGGCCCCCGACATGGAGGGGACGGTTCGGCAGCCACAGTGCCGAGATGCCGGCCCCGACGAGCGCGACGACCGCAGCGATCTCCAGGCTCGACCCCATCCCGGTGATGAAGGTGGACTTGGCAATCGCCACGAGGGCCTGCCCCGCCTGGCCGCCAACGTTCTGACCAACCTGGATGGCACCGCCGACGGAGCTCTTGGCAAGCGCCACCATCGGCGGCGGCAGGGAGCCGAACGCCTTCGCTATGGCCGTCGTGTAATGCGAGGTGAGGATGGTACCGAGGATGGCGACGCCCAACGCCCCGCCGACCTCCCGGGTCGTGTCGTTCATCGCCGAGCCGACCCCTGCCTTGCCGGGCGGGAGCGATCCCATGATCGACTCCGTCGCCGGCACCATCGACAGGGACAGTCCGGCGGCGATGATCACCAGGCCTCCGAGCACGTGCCAGTATCCGGACGTGGGCGTGGTCTGCGCCAGGTACCACAGCCCGCCCGCACCGACCGTCATCCCGACGGCGACCAGGGCCTTGGTACCCACCTTGGCGACGAGCTGGCCCGCCACCGGGGCAACGACCATGAGGACGAGCGCCATCGGTGCCAGCCGGAGGCCCGCCTGCAGCGCCGAGTAGCCGAGGACGAACTGCAGGTACTGGGTGAGGAAGAAGATGGATCCGAACAGGGCGAAGAACACCAGCGTGATCGACATGTTCGCGGCGGTGAACCTGGGGTTCTTGAAGAACTGCACGTTGAGCATCGGGTGGTCGCTGTGCAGCTCCCACAGGACGAACGAGGTGAGGACGACGGCAGCCACGGCCAGCGAGCCGATGATCGTGCCGGAGGACCAACCCCTCGTGGGGGCCTCGATGATGCCGTAGACCAGGCTGACCAGGCCGATGATGGAGAGGCCCGCGCCAATGGGGTCGAGCCGCTGCGCTTCGGGGTCACGGCTGTTGGGCACGATGAGGCGGCCGACGACCAGGGCGAAGATGCACACCGGCACGTTGATGAGGAAGATCGATCCCCACCAGTAGTGGACAAGCAGGAAACCGCCGATGACAGGGCCCAGGGCGATGGCGACACCGGAGATCCCCGCCCAGATGCCGATGGCCTTGGCCCGCTCCTCCGGGGGGAACACGTTGGTGAGGATGGACAGCGTCGCAGGCATGATCAGCGCCGCACCGACGCCCATGAGCGCCCGGGTGGCGATCAGCTGGGACGGGGAGCCTGCGAACGACGACAGCGCGGACCCCACGGCAAAGATGGCGAGCCCGGTGCCCAGGGTGGTGCGCCTTCCGAACTTGTCGCCGAGGTTGCCCATGGTCAGCAGCAAGCCGGCGAAGAGCAGGGTGTACGCGTCGACCATCCACTGGAGCTGACTCTCCGACGCGCTGAGCTTGCGGACGAGCGTGGGCAGCGCCACGTTGAGGATGGTGTTGTCCATCACGATGATGAGCAAGCTCAGGCAGAGTACCCCTAGGATCCACCACCGCTTCTCGTAGCCTTCTGCGTGTTCCACGCCGTCCTCCTGTCCCCCCGAAGTGATACGAAACCGCTACGTAGCGTTTCTGTAGGGTAAAGGCCCACGCGAAAAAAAACAACCCCCCGGTTTCGAAAATTTCTTCGACAACCGGGGGGGATGAGGAGCGGGGAGGCGGGTTTGACACAGGTCAGTCCGAGCCCGCCGTCCTCGACGTCTCCGACGGAGGAGGATCGGACTGTCCCGACGCGGGGGCACCGCCGTCGAGGCCCCACTGCAGGTCACACCCGAAACAGTGCCCGCGTCGCTGGGGCCGGAACGTGACCACGATATGGGCTGAACCGCAGAGTGGGCATCTGGGCATGCGTTCCTCCAGTCAAGGGGGGGCCTCTGGGACCCTTTGGGAGCCCTACGGGAGCGTGGGCCAGAAAGCCATGGTAAACCTCACCTGTTTCTTCCCGATTTCAAGGGAGTTACACCCCCGCGACAATGGGGGCGACAAATGCGGCCTTCGCCGGCTCTCGCTCGGATCAGCGGCAGATCGGGACCAGCCGGTAGCCCCGGACGTGCACGCTCTCGATGATCCGAGGCAGGGCCGCCAGCGTCTGGCGACGGTCTCCCCCGCCGTCGTGCATGAGGATGACCGCCCCGGGCGAGAGGTCGGCAAGGGCCCGCCGCACGATCGTGTCGGTACCCGGAACGGTCCAGTCACGGGTGTCGGCGCTCCACAGCACCGTGGTCAGCCCGCGCTCGGACAGCCGGCGGACCAGGCCCGGGTTCACGTGTCCCTGCGGTGGGCGGATGCAGGCAACCTTCCACCCCGTCTCTGACGACAGCAGCGCCCGGGTCTTGTCCACCTGGACGGCCATGCCGGCGTCGCTCAGGCGGGTGAGGTCGATGTGGTTCCACGTGTGGCTGCCGACGCCGTCCCCACGAGCCGCGACGCGCTTGACCAGGTCCGGCGAGGCGGCCGCCTCCCAGCCGATCATGAAGAAGGTGGCCGGCACCCGGTAGTGCGACAGGACGTCGAGCACCCTCGGTGTGAAGCTGGGGTCGGGGCCATCGTCGAACGTGAGCGCCACGACCTTGTCGGCCGGCCCCACGCCGCTGCCGGGGAGATCCGCGATGCGGAGGGCTGGCTGGGGTCCGCCCTGCCCGCCCTCGCTCGCCAGAGCCCGGCGATAGACTTTTCCCACCTTCAAAAACCACGGAGGAACTGTCAGTACCCGCCGCTAATCTTCTTTGTGTGAATACCTCTCATAATGGCAGTTTCTCACACAAAGAAGCTCAGCTAGGGCGGCTGGCCGCCCGGCAGTTCGGCCTTCTGAGCCGTGACCAACTCCTCGAGGCCGGCGTGGGCCCGGCGGCAATCCAGTACCGGCCCCAACCGGCCCTGCCTCCCGTGGGACGGGCGCAGGCGGTGGACCGCCCCCGGCCTTGCCGGCCGCCATGGGCACAGGGGCAACCTTTGCAGTGGTGATGGGCGGCCCCGCATATGGCGCCTGACGGCCACCCGTCCCGCTGCACGACGCGAGCACGAGGCAAAGCACGACGCCACAAGCACGGCGTCTGCCCCTTATCCGGCGCCTTGAGGGGCGCCTCGGGCCGCACACAGCCCGGCCAACCGACCCCTTCGGCACTCCCCGCCACGGCCGGACAGGGCCAGTGCGCGAAGAAATCTACGAAGGTCCGGCGAGTCGCTCCGCGAGCGGGTCCCTCGCCGCCGAGAGGTCCGATCCCCGGAGGCGCACCACGTCCCCGACGACGATGACCGCCGGGGGCGAGACCCCCGCCAGCGCCACCGCCGCAGGGAGCTCGGCCAGGGTGGAGGTGACCACACGCTGGTCAGGCAGGCTGCCGTTGCCGACCACCGCGGCGGGCGTGTCCCCCGGCCGGCCCGCAGCCAGCAGCCGCTCGACGATCTCCGGGAGGCGCCGGAGGCCCATGAGCACAACGAGCGTGTCGACGGCCATCGCCAGGCGGTCCCAGTCGACCTCGCCGGTGGCGCAATGGCCCGTGACGACAGCGAACGACGAGGAGACCCGGCGGTCGGTCACGGGGATCCCGGCGGCGCCGAGCGCGGCCACCGCCGAGGTGACGCCCGGCACGACCTCGTAGCGGATACCGGCCGCCGCCAGGGCATCGACCTCCTCGGCCCCCCGCCCGAACACGAAGGGGTCGCCACCCTTCAGCCGCACCACCCGCCTGCCCTCACGGGCGAGGCGCACCAGCAGCTCGTTGATCTGGGCCTGGTCGACACGGTGGGCGCCGGGCTCCTTGCCGGCGTCGACGGCGTCCTTGCCCTCCCAGAGCGAGGGATGCACCAGCCGGTCGTAGACGACCACGTCGGCCGCATCGAGCAGCTGCCTGCCGCGCACCGAGATCAGGCCGGGGTCGCCGGGGCCCGCCCCGACGATGGCAACCGATCCGTCGCTGCGGCTCGGGGGTTCCCCCGCGAGTGCCGACCGGACAATCTCGGCCACCTCGGCCGCCCGTCCGTCCCGGACCATGCCGGCCAGGTCGCCATCCAGCGCCAGCGCCCACCGCTCAGCCCATGTGGCGAAGTCGACGTCGCGGGTTCCGCCGTTGCGGGCGAGGGCTGCGGCCCGGGACTCGGCGAGGACATCCACCAGGACGCCCCACTCGTCGCCGAACTGTGCGGAAAGGGTCTGCCGGAGCCGTTTGGCCAGCGCCGGGGCCTTCCCCCCTGTCGAGACGCTGATCGTGAGATCGCCCCGCCGCACGATGGACGGCGCAGCGAAGTGGCAGTGCGCCACGTCGTCGACTGCGTTGCAGAGGACATTGCCACCCGAGGCCTCGGCGAAGACCTCGGCGTTGACCGCACCATCGTCGGTGGCGGCGATGGTGAGGAAGGCGCCCGCCAGGTCGCCCCGGGCATAGGGGCGGTGGAGCAGCTCGACCTCGCCCCGGGCTGCAAGCTCCCTGAGGGCGGACGTGAAGGCGCCGGCAACGACGGTGACCGCCGCACCCGCGTCGAGCAGGCCCTGGACCTTGTGCTCGGCGACCGTCCCACCGCCGACGACGACGCAGCGGCGCCCTTCGAGGTCGAGGCTTACCGGGTATCCGAACGCCGCCATGTCCCACCGCCAACCGCGTCCAACGGAGATGGGCCGAGACCGATGTACTTCACGCTGAAGCGGCGGTCGCACGACCGGCAGTGGAACCCGCCTTCGTGTTCACCCGACGGGACGAAATCCTCCTCGCCGCAGTACGGGCAGTAGAACGGCTGGACCCGAGGCGTCGGGGACTCGTCCGTCAAGCCTCCCCGGCCTCCCTGACCACCAGCGGCTCCGCCAGGGCGGGGTGCAGGCCGCACTCCAGCTTGTCCTGACCCGCCCAGCGGCCTTCCCTGCCCTTGCCTGCCTGGGTGCAGGGCCAGCAGCCGATCGAGTCGAAGCCCTGCAGGCGCAACGGGTTGACGATGAGGTCGTGCTCGGCGATGTAGCGTTCGACCTCCTCGTCGGTCCACGCCACGATGGGATTGACCTTCACGAGGCCGCGCTTCGCGTCCCACTCGATTGCCTTCGCCGTCGCCCGGCTCGGGGACTCCACCCGGCGCAGTCCCGACGCCCATGCCCGCTTGCCCCGGAGGTGCGCCTCCATCGGCGCCACCTTGCGGGCGGCGCAGCAGGCCTCGTACCCATCTTTGGAGTAGATCGCGGGGTCGGGCCCCGGCTGCAGGGCGACGAGGTTGAGCTTGTAGCGGTCGCGCATCTTCTCGGCCGTCTCGAGGGTCTCCGGAAAGTGGAACCCCGTCTCCAGGAAGAACACCTCGATGCGCGGCTCGATGCGCCAGGCCAGGTCGACCAGGACGGCGTCCTGCATCGAGCAGGCCACGGCGATCTCCGGGAAGAACCGCTCGATCGCCCACGTCAGGACGTACTCGGCGGACGCACCCTCGAGGTCGGGGAGCTCCCCCACGTACGCCGGCGTGCTAGGGGACATCGAGGTACCCCCTGGCCTCCAGCACGTCGATGATCCGAGCCGCCGACTCCTCGGGCGTCTCGCCCTGGGTTGCGATCTCGATCTCCGGGTTCAGCGGCGGCTCGTACGGGTCGTCGATACCGGTGAAGCCTTTCAGGGCGCCGGAGCGTGCCTTGGCGTAGAGCCCCTTCACGTCCCGGTCCTCGCAGACGTCCAGCGGGGTCGAGATGTAGACCTCGAGGAAGTGGTCGCCGACCAGCTCCCGCACCTCGTCGCGCACCGAGCGGTAGGGGGAGATGGCGGCGGTGATGACCTTGACCCCGTTGCGGGCGAGCAGCTCGGCTACGAAGCCGATCCGCCGGATGTTGATGTCGCGGTCCTCCTTGGAGAAGCCGAGGCCCTTGGAGAGGTTCTCCCGCACGACGTCGCCATCGAGCAGCTCGACCCGCTCGCCCCGGGCCTTGAGCGCCGGCGCAAGCGTCTCGGCAATGGTGCTCTTGCCGGCCGACGGCAGCCCGGTCATCCAGATCACGCAACCCCGGTCCGCCCGTACGACTGCCTGCCCGGCAGCAGCCCCTGCATCAAGTCCCGATGGTTCGATCATTGAAGCCAATCCTCCGACGCTCGTGCCGCCCACCGATAAAAAGGCTCGCTGTCCGCCCGGGTGGCGAGGTAGCGGCGCAGCAGCCGTTCGACATAGTTCGCCAGCTCGGAGGCCGGGACCTTCACCCTCTTCACTTTACGACCGAAGGCCGGGCCCTCCCCGAGGTGGCCGCCGAGGTGGACCTGGTAGGCGTCCACCTTCGTCCCGTCCGATGCCGCGATCAGCGACCCCATGAGGCCGATGTCCGCCACCTGGAAGCGGGTGCAGGAGTTGGGGCAACCGTTGACGTTGATCCGGATGGGCTCGTCGAAGTCGGGGAGGCGCTCCTCCAGCTCCCGGTAGAGCCAGTCCGCCCGGTGCTTGGTCTCGACGATGGCCAGCTTGCAGAACTCGATGCCCGTGCAGGCCATGGTCGACCGGCGGAACACGCTCGGGTTGACCCGCAGGTCGTGCTCCTCCAGGGCCGACACGAGGTCGTCGACCGCGCCGGACTCGACGTTGGTGATGACCACCTTCTGCTGGGTGGTGAGCCGGATGAGGCCGGAGCCGAAGTCGTCGGCAAGGTGGGCGACCTCCCGGAGCTGGTGGCCGTAGATGCGCCCGGCGCGGGGGGCGAAGCCGACGTAGGCCCGGCCGCCCTTCTGCTCGTGAACCCCGACGTGGTCCCGCTGGGCCGTGGTGCTGGGCGGCGGGGCGTCGCAGTCGGGGAGGCTGTGGCCGAGGTACTCCTTCTCGAGGACCTCCCGCATGCGCTGCGGACCCCAGTCGGCCATGAGGAACTTGATGCGGGCGTGGTTGCGGGCTCGCCGGTAGCCGTAGTCACGGAACAGCCCGGCGACCCCGGCCCATACGTCGGGCACCTCCTCCATCTCGACGAAGGCGCCCAGGCGCTTGCCGAAGTGGGGGTTGGGACCGAGGCCGCCGCCCACCCACAGGTCGAACCCGACCGAGCCGTCGTCACGCCGGACACCCACGAAGGCGACATCGTTGATCTCGTGCTGGGCGCACTGCTGGGCGCAACCGGAGATCGAGGTCTTGAACTTGCGCGGGAGGTTCTGGAACTCGGGGTCTCCCACGAAGCGCTGGTGCGTCGCCAGCAGGGCGGGGGTGGCGTCGAACAGCTCTCCGGCGTCGACGCCCGCCAGCGGGCAGCCGATCATCGTGCGGGGGCAGTCGCCGCACGCCTCGCAGGTGGTGAGGCCCACGCCTTCGATCGCCTCGAAGATCCTTGGCACATCCTCGATGCGGATCCAGTGGAGCTGGATGTTCTGGCGGTCCGTCACGTCCGCCACGTCCCGCCCGAAGCGCTCGGAGACCCAGGCGATCGTGCGGAGCTGCTCGCTGGTCAGGCGACCCCCGGCGAGCCGGATCCGCATCATGAAGAACTCGTCCTCGAGCTCGTGGGGCTCCGCCGCGGCGGTCCGGCCGCCCGGGACACCCTGGCGGCGCTGCGTGTAGATCCCCCACCAGCGGAACCGGCCCCGCAGGTCGTCTGGCCAGATGGAGCGGAAGCCCTGCTTCGAGTAGATGTTGTCGATGCGATCACGGACCTCGAGGGGCGCGGCATCCCGCTTCATCCGCTCGTTTTTGTTGAGCGGCTCCATGTAGCCGAGGGCCCACTGCCCCTCCCCGAAGCGCGCCATGGCTGGTTAGCCCCCCGGCCTCTGAGCGGCGGCTGCCGCCTCACGCTCTGCCAGGGCCTTGTGCAGCACGGCTGCCACCTCGGGCCGGGAGAACTCCGGCGGGATCTCCTCGCCGGTGCCGAGCCGGCGGCGGACCTCGGTCCCCGACAGGGCCACCCGGTCGCTCGGGCCGTGGGGGCACGTCTTGGCAGTCGCCATGCCACCGCAGGCCTTGCACCAGAAGGAGTGGTCGAAGAACATCGGCGTGATGCCGAGCTCCTCCGGCGCGAACTCGCGCAGGAGGTCCTGGGCGTCGAAGGTGCCGTAGTAGTTGCCGACGCCGGCATGGTCCCTGCCGACGATGAAGTGCGTGCAGCCGTAGTTCTTCCGGCAGATGGCGTGGAAGAGCGCCTCGCGGGGACCGGCGTAGCGCATGGCGGCGACGAAGACGGACAGCAGCACCCGGTCGTTGGGGTAGTAGCCCTCCATCAGCACCTCATAGGCCTGCATCCGGACGTCGGCGGGGATGTCGTCACCCTTGGTCTCCCCGACGAGGGGGTGCAGGAGCAGCCCGTCGACCTGCTCGAGCGCGCACTTGGTGAGGTACTCGTGCGCCCGGTGGATCGGGTTGCGGGTCTGGAAGCCGACGAGGGTCCGCCAGCCACGGTCGGCGACGGCCTGCCGGACCTCCTTCGGCGTCAGCCGGTAGGACACGAATGGGCGGCCACGCGGGAGTCGCAGCACGGTCACCCTGCCCCCGAGCAGCCACTCCCCCTGCGCCAGCAGGCCTGCGACGCCCGGGTGGGCCGTGTCCGAGGTCCGGAAGACGCTCTCGGCCTCCTCCTCGCGGTCATAGGCGTAGATGTCTTCAAGGTGCAGGATCGCCAGCGGTTCACCCTGGGGGTCCCGCAGGACGACGTCGTTGCCGGTCTTGAGGCCGAGCACTTCCTCGGCCGTGGCAGCGAGCGTCACCGGCAGGCTCCAGACGAGCCCGGAGGCCAGCCGCATGTCGGCCACGACGGACTCGTAGTCGGCCTTGCCGAGGAAGCCCTCGAGGGGGCTGAACGCCCCGACTGCGAGGCACTCGATGTCGGCGACCTCGCGGGCGGTGAGGGTGACGGAGGGGACGTGGGGCACCTTGGCGAGCCAGCGGTCACGCTCGTCGGGGTGCGCGAGCCTCGAGATCAGCCTGCCGCCGTGCGGCGGAGGCCCGGGAAGCCTGCGGTCGGCTTTGATGGATTCGGTGACGGTCGAGGTGGCGGCCCGCCGGGCGGTCCCGTCCGCCAGTCGCAACGATGGCTCAGATGTACTCAAGTCAGCTCCCGCACGTGGTTGTCAGCCACCCGATCGGACAGCCTCGGTGGACTTTACCACGATCTTTGAGGCTTTTACACGGGGGTAATGAACTTAAGTGGCCTGACGAAGAGGACGTTGTTGCCGTTTCGGGAGGTGTTGACCTGGGCCCCGGGTTGGGGGCTGGGTGGATCGGGGAGAGGACGGGGGGGTCGGCTCCGCCCCCTCCCAGGCCACCACCAAGAACTTGCACCGCTGGCTGTGTCAGCGGGAGTCCTTTACCGCGTTTCTCGGTAAAACGGACAATCGGCAGTCTACCACTTCCCACGCGACAGAAGAAGGGGGCGAGGAGGGTTTGTTTCCACGGGCAACGGCACGAAGTACGCAGAGAAATCCGCGCCGAAAGGGCTGACCGCCGCCATCAAGGCTGGAACTCGAGTGGCTGTTGAAGCTGGCGGATCTGGCCGTTGGTCAGGCGGCCTTGCGATCCACGTTCGCACCCGTACCGGCGTCACGGGACTCCGCCGCTCTCCCCTTGGGGGCGAGGGGGCGCCACGACTTGCGGGCCGACTCGATGGCGATGAGGGGAATGCTCAAGGGGATGAGGATGATCGCGGCCGCCGGAGCCTGGAGCAGCAGGAGGGCGGCCAGGGCGCCGAAGGCAAACCACGCCATGCGGCGCGCCCACTCGGGTCGCGTCGACGCCTTGGGAGCCCGGAACGGGATCACAGGAGCGACAGGGACCGGTTCCGGCAGGCGGACGTCGGCTGGCTTGATCGGGATGGTGAAGTCATGCAAGAGGATGCAGCGAGCGATGACCTCGGTGTCGGTGCGCTCGAGGATTTCGACGGGCATGCCACAGGTGGGACAATTGTCGATAGTTAGGTCCGGCACGGGACTCCCCTTCTTTCAATCTCAATGGGTGAAATCCGCACGGGCTCATTCTTCCCGGCTCTCCCTATTGATGATCGGCAGACGAGGCGAAAAATACCAGCCTGTAAAAACCACTAGTCCTTTTTGGAATGCCTCATCCGTACGAGTACGTAGCCGGGGCATCCGTAAATCACCTTAGTCGCTCGAAAGGCTGGGATCTGGGACGAACCGGGCGGGGTCGAAGGGAGCCGGATCGGTGAACGGCGCCTCCCCCGTGAGGAGCTGAGCTGCCAGACGGGCGGTGCCTCCGCCGAGCACCACGCCGGCTCCCCCGTGGCCGCCGGCGACGAACAGACCGGCGACGGCGGGGACCCACCCGATGATCGGGAGGCCGTCGGGGCTGGTGGGCCGGACGCCGGACCAGGCTCCGGTAACGCTGAGCTCGCAGAGGGCCGGCACGAGGGCCGCCGCCCGCCGGGCGATCTGCGCCACGACGCCGACGCCGCTATCGGCGCCAAGGGGCTCCTCGCTCAGGGCCGGCTCCCGAGACCCGCCGAGCAGGAGATGGCCATCCCGGTTCTGCTGGACCAGCGAGCCGAGTTGCCGGCCGGTCGTACCGTCCGTGCCCGTCGTGCCCGTCGTTCCTCCGGCGGCGATGCTGCCGACGGTCACCCCGCCGGCTCCCCCCTCCCCCGGGGCCTGGTGCCAGCCGGCCGAGACGACCAGATGGCGCATCAGGCCGGGTCGGGGCTCGGTCAGCAGCAACCAGCCCCGCACGCCGCCGATTGGGACAGCCGGGACGTCCGCCCGGGCGGTCCTGGCAAGCTTGGCCGCCCACGGCCCTGCCGCGTTCACCACCGTCGGGGCCGCGACGACTCCGGCATCGGTCGCCACGCCCTGCACGACGCCGGCATGGAGCAGGATCTGCTTCACCTCGGTGTTCGTCCAGATTTGCGCCCCCGCGGCGCGCGCCTGCTCGGCGTAGGCGAGGGTGAGGGCGGCGGGGTCGACCCGGAATCCGTCGTCGATGAGGAACCCGCCGGGACGCCCCGGGGAGAGGGCGGGCTCGGCCTCCCGCAAGGCCGCCTCGTCGAGCCGTTGCACCGCGGAGCCCGCGCGGGCCGCTGCCTCCGCCTCCCGCTCCGCCGCCGGCCAGTCCGAGTCCTTGCAGGCAACGATCACCAGCCCGCGCGCGGCGCGGTCCAGCGAAAGGTCGACGGGGCTCTCTGCGGCAAGCGCCGCGTACATGCCTGACGAGACGCGTGCCAAGGGTTCGAGGACGGGGTCCTCGGGCCGGAACATCAGGCCGTGGTTGCGGCCGGAGGCCCCGGCGCCGATCTGGGACCGCTCCAGCAGGACCACCGACGTCCCCCGGGAGGCGAGCTCGGCCGCGATCCCGCAGCCGATGATGCCACCCCCCACAACCACGACGTCGGCGCGCTCGCTCATGCCCGGCAGGCTACCCGGCCCGCACGCGGCCGCGTCGGGGGCAAGTGCTACCATCGTCAAGCGGAGCTTGCATCCGCAGCTTGGTGGCCGTAGCTCAACTGGTTAGAGCGTCGGGTTGTGGTCCCGAAGGTCGGGGGTTCGACTCCCCTCGGTCACCCTCGTCTTCTCTCTGCCTCCACATGGCCAGCCCCACGCCTGAGACGGGTTTTTGCGAAGTGGGATGAAAAACCGGGCTTCAGAGGCTGTTGCAGAATGGCGGGTCGAATCCCAGAGTGGATGCCATTCAGCACTCTGAGTGGTGGATCGTCCGGCCCTACGGCGTTCCCGCCAATGCTGTGAGATTTCTGTGGTTGTTTCACCGCGCAATACGCGGTGAAACAACCACAGAGTGCGGGCACCGGGCGGGAAACCGGCCAATTGGTCGGAAAAGGTCGGGCACAAACGGGTGGGCTGGCCACGTTCCGTGAGCAGTACCGATAGTCGTCCCCGACATCGACGTGACGACATCGGATGAGACAAGGCCCGAGGGTGGAATCTCGCGACACCCTGTTCAGAACGGAAAAGTTCACCAGCTTTGGATGCAGGGGGGCGTCACGATGCCCGAGGCACCTCAGGCAGCTTGGCTGGCCGCCTTGTCAATCTCGGAGCGGAGGATCTCGAAGTCGCTCTCGGGGATCTCGTGGACGTTGCCCTGGAACGCCAGCCGCCAGTGCTCCGCCGGCCATTTCTGCACGTATGTCATTTTCCGGGCGAGGCCCTCGGCCGGGACCCAGCCATCGCGCGGGAGGGCCACCTCCTTGCCGATCGGCACCCGCCACGGGTAGTCCTCGTCCTTCTTCTTGCCCGACGACCAGATGAGGTCGTGGTCCTCGAAGGATGGACCGGTGATCGTGGCATAGCCGGCGAAGGCCTGGTCGCCGGTGATGTACCAGACGAACTGGTCCCCGGCGTCCATGCGCTCGGCCTTCCTCCGCTGGCGGGTCTTCATGCCTTGGATGCTGAAGCCGAGCTCCTTGGTCTTCTCGAAGTTGTCGGGGCTGCCGACGATGATCCAGTAGTTGGGCACGGATGGCCTCCTCACAAGTTCCGCACAGTATGAGCCTTTAGAAGCGGCGGATCTCCGCTTCGGTGCCGATCACAATCACCGGCGACTGCGACGGGTCGAGCCATTGGAGCAGCCGGATGAGACTCGCAGATGCCACGCTGACGCAACCGATGGTGGGCCTGCCGGTGTCGTCGTGGAGGAACACCGCCGACCCGGCCCCGGGGATGACGGGATGAGCGTTGTAGTCGACGACCGCGAAATGCTGGTACGCGGTGGTCGCCTGCCAGAGGGCCTCGCTCTTGCCCTTGAAGGGAGGTGTGGCGTTGCAGGCGACGTGCTGGAACGTGTTGTAGGTCGGAGAGGCAGGGTCCTCGTCCCACCAGTCACCGCAGGCAAGCCGGTGGTACGCGTAGCGGACGCCGGGATCGGCGGCGAGCCCGTACATCACGGGGCCGATGCCGTAGAGGCCGGCGGGGGTTGAGCCGTCGCCCTCGCGGTGATGGTCGGAAACGCCGGTGCCTCCCACCCGGGCCGGCCACGGCCCGGCCACCAGGGACCAGCAGCCGCCGGATCGCTGCCAGAGGCTGATGCTGGCCGAGGTCGCACCCGGGGCGGGTGCGGTAACGGTGATGAGCTGGGCGGCGCCCGCAGTCCTCGCCAGCTCGCTCGCCAGCGTCGTGGGACACCGGGCGGCCGCGGGCCTTGTGGTCAGTTTGGGCTGGGAGGTGGTTGCCTGGGGCGCCGGCACGGCGGAAGGCACCGGAGCCGGAGTGGTGGACATCGGGGAGGCCGGCGCCACCACCGGCTTCAGCGGGGAGGCGCAGGCCCCAGCGAGGAAGAGCATCCCCACCGCGGCGGCCGCAGCAGTCCGGTGCAGGTTCAAGGCGATGACACGGCACGGTAACAAACTTCCCCCCGTCCCTCGCCTATCGTTCTGCCGATGCAGATCCGGCTCGCAACTCCCGCCGACGCCGTCGCCATCCGCGCGATCTACGCCCCGGTCGTCGTCTCGACCCCGATCAGCTTCGAGCTCGAGCCTCCGACCGCCGAGGAGATGGTCGCCCGGATCACGGCGGTGCTGCCCACCTACCCGTGGCTGGTGCTGACCGACGGCAGCGGCGTGGCCGGCTATGCCTACGGCCGCCAGTTCCAGCCGCGGCCCGCCTACCGGTGGTCGGTGGAGACGAGCGTCTACCTGGACGCCGACCACCGCGGCGCCGGCCTCGGGAGGGTCCTCTACCGGTCCCTGCTCGATGTGCTGGCCCGCCAGGGCTACCGGCAGGCGCTTGCGGGAGTCGCCCTGCCGAATCCTGCGAGCGTCGCCCTCCACGAGGCTTGCGGGTTCCGGCTCACCGGGGTCCAGGAGAAGCTGGGCTGGAAGCTGGGGGCCTGGCACGACGTGGGCTGGTTCCAGCGGGAACTCGCCCCGGGCATTGGTGCTCCCGCTGCGCCGATCGCCGTGGACCACCTGCCCCCGGGCACGCTCGCGGCGGCCCTACAGCTCGGAGCGCACCACGTCGATGGCCTGCCGGATCACCCGTAGCTTGGCCTTGGCCTCCTCGACGGTTCGGGTCTTGAGCCCGCAGTCGGGGTCGACCTGGATACTGCTCGCCGGAATCAGCTCCAGCGCCCGGCGGATCCCGGCGGCGACCTCCTCCACCGACTCGATCCGGGCGGAGTGCGAGTCCACGACGCCGAGCCCGAGGACCTTGGTGAAGGGGTGCCTGCGGAAATCGTCGAGCAGGTCGTAGTTCGAGTTGGCCAGCTCGAGGTCGATCACATCCACCGGCAGCTCCAGGAGCTTGGGATAGGCGCGGGAGAAGTCGCCGTAGCAGATGTGGGTCAGGGTTGTCGCCTCCAGCCCCTCGGTCACGACGGCAAGACCCCGGATCGCGAGGTCGAGCTCGTCCATGCGCGTCGAGACCGCCGGCTCGTCGATCTGGATGTACCGGCACCCTGCGGACGCAAGGGCCCGCGCCTCCTCGGCGATCGCCTCCGCAACGGCCAGCACGAACTCCTCCCGGCTTGGGTAGTGCTCGTTGAACGACCAGTCGCAGATCGTGTAGGGCCCGGTCAGCATCCCCTTCACCGGGCGCTGCGTCAGCGACTGGGCGTAGCGCCACCAGTCCACGGTGATCGGCGCCGGCCGGGCGACCGGCCCCGTGGCGATCGGCTTGCGGTAGTAGCGGTTCCCGTAGGCCCGGACCAGACCCCCCTCCTCGAAGCCCGTGAGGTGCTCGGCGAAGTAGGCGACCATGTCGCCCCGGTACATCTCGCCGTCGACGAGGATGTCGACGCCGAGCTCGTCCTGGAACTCGATCCACTCCCGGGTGGCTCGACGCTCCAGCTCCTCGAGCTCGGCGGCGGGCAGCTCACCCCGATGCGCCTTCGCCCGGGCCTCCAGGATGTAGCCGGGCTTCGGCAGGGACCCTACCTGCGTCATCAATAGCTGGCCGTTCACCGACTCCCTTTTCAAACCGCCACACCGGCCGCGGCCCGCACGGCCTCGCCGAGACGGCAGAGCTTGCGCTGCGCCCGGTCACGCGGCAGATACTCGAGTCCGCAGGACGGCGTCACCTCCAGCCGCTCCCTCGCCGTCAGCTCCGAGAGGCGCCGGATCTGGTCCCGGAGCGAGTCGAGCGACTCCAGCGCCGTCGTCCGGCCGTCGAGCAGGCCCGCCGACAGGCGCCGGTCCAGCGGCAGGCCGGCCACCAGGTCCCAGTTCGAAGCGCCGTCGACGAAGTCGAGCCCGAAGACGCCGAACGGCAGCGCGAAGAAGTCTTCGGGGGCCTCCTCCACGCCACCGAAGAAGGTGCGGAGCTCCGTCGTGAGGCCGAGACCGTCGACGGCGACGGCTGCCGCCTCGAACGCCAACCCGAAGTCCTTCGGATGCTGCGCCGCGCTGGGATGGGCCACGAGCGCCGGCTCGTCGAACTGCAGGTACGTTGCGCCGGCCGCCTCCAGAGCCCGAGCCTCGGCGTTCAGCGCCCGGGCGACGTCGAGTACGAGCTCCGCCTCGTCCTCGTAGTATTCGTTCCTGGAGAGCTTCACGAGCGAGTACGGCCCGGTCAGGGTCTGCTTGACCGGGCGGGCGGCGACGCCGGAGGCGAAGCGCCAGGCCTCCACGGTGATCGGTTGCCTCCAGCGCACCGGCCCGGTGACATGCGGGCGGCGGTAGTAGGTGTTGTTGTCGAAGTAGCGGATCAGGTCGTCGTGGGCCATGGTGAAGCCTTCCAGGCCTGCGGCAAGGGGGGTCTGGGCGTCGGGCCACCGGGCGTGGCCATCGGTGACGAGGTCGATGCCGGCGCCGACCTGCTCGCGGATCAACTCCTCGACCAGATCGTCCTGGACGCCCTCCAGATCGGCGGCGGAGATCTCACCGCGTTCCCGGGCGGCGATTGCCGAGCGGAGCCGGAAGGGTTGACCCTCGTGTGGTGGTTTGGGGTAGCTCCCCACCACGGAAGCCGTCACGTTCATGTTGGGTTCTCCAGTTTCGGGGCTTGGGGTCCTCGGAGGAAGGGCAGACGCGAATCGCCGGGCACTTTGGGGTGCCCGGCGAACGGAGCTCTGGTGTGGGGCTACGGAGACTCGGTGCCTAGTGGAACGAGTCTCCGCAAGCGCACGTACCGTGGACGTTCGGGTTGTCGATGGTGAAGCCGGACTGCTGCAGGGTCTCCAGCCAATCGACGCGGCACCCTCGGAGGTAGGGGGCCGACATTCGGTCCACGCGCACGGGGACGCCGTCGGTGACGGTTTCGACGTCGCCGTCCATGGCCCGGTCGTCGAAGTACAGCGAGTAGCGCAGACCCGAGCAGCCACCGGGCTGCACGGCCACGCGGAGGAAGAACTCGGTATTGCCCTCCTGGTCCAGGAGCTGGCGTACCTTCTTCGCTGCCGTCTCGGTGAGGTTGATCACCTGCGGCTGGGTTTCGATGGTCTCAGTCCTGGCGTCCAATTTCGGTCCTCCCAGCTCGATTGGGCACTACGTCGACTAGGATACCCCGTTTCTCCGGGACCCCAGCCTTTCGGCGCCCCCTGGTGGGCTGAAAGTGGTCTGAAACCAGAAATTCATGCAGCGTTCCCAACCCCTTCACGTGGTCGTCCCGATCAGTTCATCTGGGACATCTAGCGTGTGCGAGGCCAGGGGCGCTCCCCCGCGCCCACACGCCGATCCGTGGATCGTCAATCGAAGGAGGACCGGATGACAGCACGACGGGCACGCACCCGACGCCTCAGGGCCGCGGCGGCAGCCGGGCTCTTCCTCATCGGCGGCCCGTTCCTGGTGAGCGGGCCGGGGGCGCTGGCGGCGTCGGACACCGCGTCGCCCATCCAGCACGTCATCGTCGTCATCGGCGAGAACCACAGCTTCGACAATGTGTACGCCACCTATGCGCCGGGGCCGGGCCAGTCGATCGACAACCTGCTGTCGAAGGGCATCGTCAACGCCGACGGGACGCCGGGCACGAACGCGGGGGTCGCTCTCCAGCACACGGCGAGCGACACCGCCGCCTACAGCCTCGATCCCCAGCGGACGGGTGCCTACGACCCGCTCCCCCAGCCGAACACGACCTCGGCCATCGGCCAGCCCCCGAACGTCCCCGACCCACGATTCCCGGCGAACCTGCCCAATGCACCGTTCCAGATCACGAAGTACACGGAGTACCAGAACGACTACGTCGGTGACCCGACCCACCGCTTCTACCAGATGCAGCAGCAGATGGCCCAGGGCCGCAACGACCTCTTCGTCTGGAACGACCAGACCGCCGGCAAAGACAACGGGGCGATCCCGCCGGCTCCGATCAATCAGGGCGGCGTCGCCATGGGCTTCTACAACATGCAGACCGGCGATGCTCCCATCTTCAAGTCCCTGGCCGACCAGTACGCAATGTCGGACAACTACCACCAGTCGGTGGCAGGTGGCACAGGAGCCAACCACATCGCCATCGGCATGGCCGACGACGCCTTCTACCAGAACGCCACCGGCGATCCCACCGTGCCAACCAGATCGAGAACCCCAACCCGAAGCCGGGGACGAACAACAACTTCACCCAGGACGGCTACGCGGGAGGCAGCTACTCCAACTGCTCCGACCCGTCGCAGCCGGGCGTCGCACCGGTGCTCACCTGGGCCAACACCAACCAGGCCTTCAAGGGCGGCGACTGTGCTCCCGGCGCCTACTACATCCTCAACAACTACAACCCCGGCTACCGGGCGAACGGGACCCCGCAGACCTCCACGTTCACGGTGCCGATCCAGCAGCACCTCCCGAGCCTCGCTGACTCGCTGACGGCGAAGGGGGTCTCATGGGGCTACTACGGCGAGGGATGGAACAACGGCAACCCCACCGCCGACTGGTGCGACATCTGCAACCCGTTCCAGTACAACGCCACCTACCCCAGCTACCTCGCTCACGGCAACGTCGGCGGCTACAACGACTTCCAGGCCAAGGTCGCCAGCGGCCACCTGCCGGCGGTGTCGTTCGTGAAGCCCGCCCAGGACGACGGCCACCCCGCCTACTCCACGCTCTCCCAGTTCGAGGGCTTCACCCAGAGCGTCATCACGTCGGTGCAGAACCAGCCGAAGCTCTGGAAGAACACGGCCATCCTCGTCACGTTCGACGAGGGCGGCGGCTACTACGACAGCGGCTACGTGGCGCCGGTGACGTTCTTCGGCGACGGCACCCGGATCCCCATGGTGGCGGTGTCGCCCTTCGCCAAGAAGGGCGCCGTGTCGCACAGCTACGCCGACCACACCTCGATCGCGAAGTTCGTCGAGCGCAACTGGCGGCTGCCGAAGCTCTCCGATCGCAGCTGGGACAACCTCCCGAACCCGAAGGCCGCTTCGTCCAACCCGTACGTTCCCACCAACGGCCCCGCCGTGGGCGACCTCTTCGACCTCTTCGACTTCAGTCAGAACGGGGGGAACGGCAGCTAACGCTTGGCCTCCACTGGGGGCCTTCATCGGGGGGCCTGGCTGGGCCGTCGGTGCCGCCGTGGCCGTAGACTCGGCCCATGGCCGTGAACCACCTCGGCATCGACGCCGGCCAGCTCGAGGGAGCGACGCTCGCCCTGCTCCCCGGCGACCCGGGACGGGTGGACCTGATCGCCGCCACACTCGACGATCCGACCGCCCTGGCCTCCGAACGGGAGTTCACCACCTGGCGCGCCCGGACCTCCGGCAGGCCCGTGGTCGTGACGTCGACCGGCATCGGCGGGCCGTCGCTGTCCATCGCCGTCGAGGAGCTGGCCCAGCTCGGTGTCCGCACCTTCGTCCGGGTCGGCACGACGGGGGCCATCCAGCGCGGCATCGCCCCCGGCGACGTCGTCATCTCCACGGGGGCGGTGCGCCTCGACGGCGCCTCGCGGCACTTCGCTCCGCCCGAGTACCCGGCGGTGGCCGATTTCGGGGTGGCCGGCGCCCTCATCGAGGGGGCGGCGGCCAACGACATCCGGTTCCACCTCGGCATCACCGCCTCCAGCGACACCTTCTATCCCGGCCAGGAACGGCGTGACACCTACCGGGGCTACGTGCTCCCCGGGCTCGACGGATCCCTCGCGATGTGGCGTGCCCTGGGCGTCCTCAACTACGAGATGGAGGCGGCGACGCTGTTCGTGATGGCTTCCACGATGGGGCTTCGGGCCGGGGCGGTGTCGGGCGTGATCCTCAACCGGGCCGAGACCGAGTCGCTGGCAGACGGAGCGGTGGCGGTGGCGGAGCAGAACGCCGTTCTCGTCGCCACCTCGGCGGCAGGCCTGCTGGTCGAGCTGTAGCGAGCTTCAGTCGCCCTCGGGAGCGGCCTCGGAGTGGAACCAGGCCTCGAGCTCGGCGGGCGTGGGGGCCTCGGGAGCCGGCTTCGCCTTGCTCCGGCCCCGCATACGCTCCGGGTACCCGACGATGCCGGCGTCGTAGAAGGGGATCCCGAGCTTCTTGCAGAAGCTCTCCGCCCGCTTGCGGTCCGCTACGGGGACCCGCTGCCACTCCCCGCCCCGGGCGACAAGGAGGAGCGACTGGTCGAAGGTGGCAGTCCGCGGCTCGAGATAGCCCTCCACCCCCTGGTGCTTGGCTGCGAATTCCTTGAGCTTCTCGAGCTCATCACGCTTGGGCTTACCGAACCTGGCCACGAAACCATTTTCGCAGAAACCTGCGCCGCTGATGGGGCTGAAAACCCCTCGGATGAGCCTCAGCGGGAATTAACGTCCGAGGGATGCCTCTCAGTCGCTCCCCCACGACGCCGGCGTCCGGAAAGGGCCGCCTCGGATCGGGATGAACTTCAGGCGGACGACGTCGGCCTCGGCTACCTCGACGACGGAACCGTCCCGCCGGCAGACGGCCAGCCTCCTGGCCCCCGCCTCGTCCACCGTGACGCGCTGCAGCAGGCCGACGACCTCGCTGTGGGGATGCTCCGGATCGCCCTCGATCCGGAACAGGATCGAGAGCTTCTCGCCCAGGTGCTGCTCGATACCGCTACTCGCTGCCACGCTCCTCGCTTGGTGCGAAGGGACTCTCCGAGGCACCGCCCGATGCGTCGGGGTGATCGACGAAGAAGGCCTTGTTGACCTCGATGAAGTTCTTCCACTCCGCAGGAACGTTGTCGCCCGGGTAGATGGCATCGACGGGGCAGGCAGGGAGGCACGCATCGCAATCCACGCACTCTTCGGGGTGGATGAACAGCATCTCTTCACCCTCGTAGATGCAATCGACCGGGCACTCATCAACGCAGGCTCGGTCCTTCACTCCGATGCACGGCTCGCAGATCACATAGGTCATCCGTCATTCCCTCCCAGCCGAGTCCAACCTTCCCGCCCGCATTGTACTCATCGCCTGCCCGCGCCGAGGGCCAAAGTCAGCGGATTGGCGGCCGGCTCCGCGATCCCGCCTTAGGATGGGCGTCGAGCGACATGATCGGCTGGAAGGTCATCCCCAGAATCGGCATCGGCCCCGTGCAATTCTCTCCGCACGGGGTCGGCATCGCGTTCGGCTGTTTCGTCGGTGCGTGGCTCATGGCGCGGCGGGCTCGGGCACGGGGATTCGACGAGAACCATGCCTGGAACACGGCGGCCTGGGGGGTCGTCGGCGCCATCATCGGCGCCCGGGTCGCCTACGTCATCGGCCATCTCGACTCGTACAGCTCCCCGGTCCAATGGCTGCAGATCTGGAAGGGCGGCATCTCCCTCATCGGGGGCCTGATCGGGGGCGTCATCTTCGCCGCCTACTACTTCCGCCGGCACCACCTGGACTTCTGGGAGTTCGCCGACCTCGGTGCTCCCGGTCTAGCGCTCGGCATCGCCCTGGGGCGGTCCGGGGACCTCGTGATCGGCGACCACCTCGGCAAGCCCACCCACTTCTTTCTCGGCTGGGTCTACAGGGGCGGGACGCTGATCTCGCCACCCCCCTGCCTCACACCCGCGGGCCACCATGTCTATCCGACGTCGTCGGGCTGCATCCTGCCCGGCATCCAGGTCCACCAGACCGCGCTGTACGACGCCATCTGGTCGCTGTGCATCTTCGGGATCCTGCTGCTGCTCGAGCGCAGGCCGCATCGCAAGGGCCTGTTGTTCCTGACGTGGGCCGGTCTCTACACCGCGGGACGGATCGTGACCGACTTCCTTCGGGTGGACAAACGCTGGGTCCTCGGCCTGACGGGCAGCCAGATCACGAGCATCTTCGTCGTCTCGATCTGCGCCTACCTGATCGTGCGGTACCGGGGCGCTCCGGGGGCCGAGGGACCGAAGGCCACGCACGCCGGCGAACCGGTATCCGAGGAGGTCGGGAACCCCGACAGCTCATAGCCCACCTGCAGTACACGCAAGAACGCACATCTACGTATTGACAGGCGGCGATCACCTCGCTAATCTACGCCCTGTCATGCGTTCCGATGCGAAGTCACCACATTCCCGCCCTTTCTGGCGTCTTCTTGCGCTCGTCGCCGTGGAGGTGGGTGCTCTCC
This sequence comes from Actinomycetota bacterium, assembly GCA_025963875.1. Lineage (GTDB taxonomy): Bacteria > Actinomycetota > CADDZG01 > JAHWKV01 > JAOPZY01 > JAOPZY01. The sequence goes on along the minus strand of JAOPZY010000072.1, from coordinate 6,009 downwards.
AGGCCCTTTCCCGATTGGCGTCGCTTACCTACCTGAGGACGCCCGGGGCCGACCTGTCGGCGTGGCACCTGTGGCTCGCATCGACGCCTCCGCAGGACGCAGTCGTGGCGGTCCTGCGCCTCGTCGCCACCGGCGGCGCCTGGTGGCTGGCCGCAACCACGGCCCTGTACCTCGCGGCACGGCTCGCCCGGATCCCCGCCCTCGTCAGGGCGCTGGAATGGACCACGCCACGGGCCGTGCGGCGCCTGGTCGACCGTGCCCTGGCGCTGTCCGTCATTGCCTCGCTGGCAGGAAGCACGGCTGCCTTCGCCGGTGGCGCTCCCCCGGCTCCCGTTCCGGTGGTGGCCGTCGTGGGCGGAGAGCCTGGAGTCCTGCTGCCTGCGGGAACCCAACCCGTGCCCTCACCCGAGCCACTCCCGCTACCGATTCCAAGTGTGGTTTCGCCGGCCCCACCGGATCGCCACACCGTCCACTGGGGAGACAACCTCTGGACCATCGCCGCCGGCCACCTGGCGGACACGGGGGTCACCCGGTCCAACGGCCAGATCGCTCCCTACTGGAGAGAACTCGTCCAGGAGAACCGCGCGAGCCTCCGCTCCGGCAACCCCGACCTGATCTTCCCCGGCGAGACCGTCGCCCTGCCTCCCGCACCCTGAGCCGCCCAACCCCCATCCCAACCGCTGCACCACCAAACCCAAGGAGTCTCCGCCCGTGCGAGCCGCGCCTGTCCTGCCGTCCCCTGTGCTCGATGCCACCCTCCGGCCCAGCAGCAACCCGCCGGCATCTCACGTCGTGATCGACGAGGGGCGCGGCGACCTCGCCGACGCCCTCAGGGCCTGGAAGGTGAAGGCGGCCACCGCTGGCCTCTGGATCCTCATCGCGCTGGCGGGGGCCGGGGGCCTGCGGGCGATGGTCTGGGGAGGCTCCCACGCCGCCGCTCCGGCCTCGAAAGTGGCCCCCACGGTCGCGCCCGCCGGCATCGCCGGGTTTGCGGAGATGTACGTCGCCGCCTACCTGGAGGCGGGCGCAGGTCAGGAGCAGACCCTGCGGCCCTACTACCCCGAGGCGGTGGACCTCCACGACGTGACCCCCTCCGGCCGCTACGCAGCCCGCACCGCCGCCGTGGCCAGTTCCGAGTCCGCCCCGGGCTACTGGGCGGTCACGGTCGGCGCCGAGGTGCTCGTGGCCGCCCAGGGTGGGTACGTGCGGGCCGGGACCCATTACTACCGGGTCGGGGTGATGTCGGCCTCCGGGCCCCTGGTCGCCACCTCGCTCCCGTCCGAGGTCCCGGCCCCCACACCCACCTCACTGCCGCCGGTCGGGCTCGGTCACCTGTCGGCGCCATCCGGCGACGCGCCTGCGACTGCGGTGCGGCACTTCCTTGACGCCTACCTTGCGGGCCAGGGCGATCCTGGCCCGGGCCTGACCCCAGTGACACCGCCGCCCTTCACGTCGGTGGCATTGATCGGGATTGCCGAGGGCCCATCGGACCACGCCGGCGTGCGGACGGTGCGGGCGGAAGTTGCCGGCACCGACGCCGGCGGGCTCAAGGCGATTCTGGACTACTCATTACAGATGGCCGAGCGCTCCGGTGGCTGGGTCGTGACCGCCCTGCTGCCGGCCGCACCCCTCGGCAGGTGAAGCGGTGATTCCGTGGATGACCGCCAAGCTGGCGGAGATCCGGCAGCTCATCCAGGGCGGTCTCGTGGTGGCGGCCGTGCTGTTCATCGGACACGTCTGGTGGAAGACCAAGGCCCTGATCCCCACCGTCGGGGCAATGCTGCTGGCCGGAATGGTCCTGTGGGGCACCGCGAACATCCAGTGGTTCCAGGACCAGATCGGCAAGGAGATGCATTCCCTGGGCACCACCGCCCCGGCCGTCCCGGGGCCTGGAACAGGGCGATGAGCACCGAGGAGTGCGTTGTGTGCCGGTCGTACACCCACGCCCGCCGTTACCCGTGGGTGATCGGCAAGATCGGCGGCTGGCACCTGCCCACACAGCTCAGCCTCGTCCAGCTCGCTGCGATGGGGATCGGCCTGCTGGTGGTCGTCGAGACCCGTGGCCTCTGGGCGCACCTCCCTCGGGTGGCGAACCTCCTGACCGAGATCGCCGTCCCCGGTGCGTGCGGATGGGCGACGCGCCACCTCCGGATCGAGGGCCGGACACCGCTGAGAGCACTCGGCGGCCTGGCCGCCTACCTTGCGACGCCGCCCCTCGGGAGGGTCCAGGGCCGGCCGCTGCGGGAAGCCCGCGCTCGCCCGCTCGTCTGCCGCATCTACGTCGCTGTCGCAGGTCCACGGTGAAGCTGCCGGCCCGCTTCATCGCCGGAAACCTCGCCTGGGGCCATGACGCGTCGGTATGGGCGGTCTTCCGCGTCGATCCGGTCTCGTACCCCTGGCTGCCCCGCCACGAGAAACTGCAGCTCCACCAGCAGACCCGCGCCGCGCTCCGGACCCTCACCGGCGATGCCATGGTGCTCTCGGTCTGCACGCCCCTGGCGGCCGAGGAACTGTCCCGGCGGATGGCAGCTCCCGGGCCCGCCGGCCAGCGGCTCGCCGACCTCGCGGCGCGTACGGCACGCGAGCTGCGCCCGACCGAGCGTCACTGGTTCCTCAGCGCCGAGCTGCCCGCCGCCCGGTCGAGGCAGGGCGTGCTGCCACTCGTGGGCTCGGCCACGGCTGCGGTCACGCCGGCATTTGGCCTTCCCCCGCAGAAGGTGACCGGCGGCGATGTGTCACGGCGCCAGGAGCAGTCCCGGCAGCTGCTCGCGCGCCTCCGGGCCTTCCTTCCCCTGACGCCGGCGACACCGGCAGAGGTCTGCTGGGTCTATTCGTCGGCGGTCCGGCGGGGACTCGGCGCCGGCGGCGTCGTTCCCCACGACCCCGGTCTCGTCGTGGGAAGGCCCCGTCTCACGGCCATCGCGGATGCGGTCTTCAAGGAGGGAGGGCTCGCAGGAGACCCGGACCGCCCATCCCACCGTCGCTACCTGCGCGTGGAGACCGAGGACGGGGTCGCCTACCAGGCGCTGCTCGCGATGTCCGAGATGCCGCGGCAGTATCTCTTTCCCGACGGCGGCGGCGAATGGCTCGTCGCTGCCGACGGCGCCTCGTTCCCAGTCGACTGGTGCCTGCGGATCCGCCCCGTGGCCAATCGGGTGGCCCAGGCAACGGCACGGCGGCAGGCGCGTCAGCTGCAGAGCCAGGTTGCCGAGTACGACGGCGATCCTGCCGGGGCACCACCAGGCCTGGCGGAGGCGATGGAGGCGCTGGGCGACCTGCGGTCGCAGCTCAGTGGCGATGGCGGCGACGCCGAGCTCCAGGTGACGATGATCTTCGCCGTCGCAGCTTCGGGCCTCCGGGAACTCGAGGAGCGGGTCGGCGCCCTGCGGTCGATGTACGCCGCCGGCGGCTACGTCCTCCACCGACCGATCGGCGGCCAGACCGGGCTGTTCATGGCGATGTTGCCCGGGGCCGGCCTCCGGGCTCCGGCAGGCGACTACCGCCATCACCTTCTCTGCCGGGACCTGGCGGCGGGCATGCCGTTCGCAGCCGCAGCGGTGGGCGACCCGCAGGGGGCGCTGCTCGGGTACTGCACCGACGCCGGGACGTTCCGGCCCGTCCTGTTCGACCCGGCATACGGGCCGGGCATCAACCGGTCCGGATCGCTGGGGGCCTTCGGCGCGCTCGGCAGCGGCAAGAGCTACTTCATGAAGAGCGTCGTGTACGCCACCCTCGCCCGTGGGGGCCGGGTCGCGGTCCTCGACCGGACGGCTGCCGGTGAGTACGTCCGGCTCGCGGGTGTCGTGCCGGGACGCTCCGAGGTGATCCCGTTGACGGAGGGATCCCCGGTGTGCCTCGATCCCCTCCGCGTCTTCTCCGGCGACGACCGCATCGGCGTTGCCACGGCCTTCCTGACGCTCCTGACGGGGGCGGCCCCGAACGACGCCGATGGGATGGCCCTTGCGGAGGCAGTGCGGTCCGAGGCCGCACGCCCCGGGGGCCGTCTCGCGGCGGTGATCGAGGCACTGGAGCGTGCGGCGCCCCACGACCCCTCAGCCGAATCCGCCTGCCGGGGGCTTCGCCATGCCCTGCGCCACCCGCTCGCTCGCTTCGCGCTCCGGGAGGCCCCCCTCGCCCGGCTCGACGCCGACTATCTCGTCCTCCACGCTCCCGGCCTCAGCCTCCCCGACCGGGAAGTCGCCCTGCGGGAACACCTCGCCCGGCGGCTCCCGCCCGAGCAGGTCCTCTCCCAGGCGGTGCTGTACCTCATGGCGGCGGTCGCCCGCCATGTCACCTTCTCCGACCCACGACGCTTCGCAGCCGCCCTCTTCGACGAAGCCTGGTACCTGACCTCGAGCCTCCAGGGCCGCGCCCTGCTGTTGGACGGCATCCGGGACGGCCGCAAGCACAACGCCGCCATCTGGCTGGTGTCGCAGCATCCGGACGACCTCGGCGACGATGCCCTGACACACCTCCTCGGCCCCCGCTTCGTCTTCCGCCAGGCAAAGGCCGCAGCCCCGGCAGCGCTGCATTTCCTGGGGATCGAGGCCTCGCAGCGGGCCGTCGACACCGTGGCATCGGCGCCCGAGGGGACGTGCCTGTTCCGCGACGTCCGGGACCGGGTGGGCCGGGTCCACATCCTTCCCGCCATGACCAGTGAGCTGCACGACGCCTTCGACACCAACCCGCTGACCGGGAAGATCCGGCCGGCAGGGGCCGAGCCGGCATGAGCGCACCCGGCATGCGGTCCTGGATGGGCAGGGTCGGCTTGGCAGCCGTCGCAGCCCTGGTCATGGTCTTCGTCGCATCGCCGGCGCATGCCCAGGCCCCCGGGCCGTCGCCGGGCGGCGGTTCGCTCATGGAGCAGGTGGTGCCGGGCAATCCATGTCCGGGCACGGCCGCGGGTCCTGGCCGCTTCCCTCTGTCGGCGTACACCATCGACTACGACGAGGGGGGCTTCACCGCCGTGTCGCGGAAGGCGGTCGGCACCCTCACCGAGATGACCTTCGCCACGGCCCGCTGGGGGGTGTCGGTCGGCATGTGGCTCATCGGCTGGGCCTTCTCCTTCGGCTTCGCCGACCGGCTTGCCGCACCCATGGCCGCAGTCGCCGGACGGTACCGGGCCGCGTTCTTCGTGCCCCTGGTGGGCTCCGCCCTGCTGGTATCGGCTGCCTACGGGGGCATCCAGATCTTCCGGGGCAGGCTTGGCCGGGGGGTGGGCGAGTTCGTGCTGTCGCTGGCCTTCGTCGCCATCTTCGGTACATGGCTGCTGTCGAGCCCGCAACGGTTCCTCGACGGCTCCTTCAAGCTGACCGCCCAGCTCGCGGGCTCGGTCTCCAACGTTGCGCTCACCGATCCCGGCGCCGCTTGCGTCGCACCGCAGGGAAGCTTCGCGGTCCCGCGCCTCGACGCTGCCGTGGCGCCGCTGACGGCCCAGATCCAGGAGTCCTTCGTGCTGCGGCCCTACGAGCTCCTGGAATGGGGAACGCCGGTCCCCGATGCCTGCGTCGCCCACCGGGACGCCGTGCTGGCCGCCGGCCCGGGCGGCGACCGCAACGCCCTGGTGGCCGGCATGAACCGGCCAGGCTGCACCGCCCTCTACCGGTTCAACCGGGACCCTTCCACCGAGCGGCTCGGTGTGGCGGTCCTCGTCGTCATCGCCGCCGGGATCCTCGTGCTGTCGTTGAGCCTCGTGGCCGGCTCCGTCGTGCTCGCCCAGCTGGTGGCGGTAGGCCTCATCGCCCTCATGCCCTTCGCCGGACTGGCTGCGGCGCTGCCGGGGGCTGGGCGGATGCTCACGTGGTACTGGGCGACGGCCCTCGCCAGAGCCCTGGCGACCATCGTGGTCATGTCCGTGTTCCTCACGTTCCTGCTGCTGGCGAGCGATGCCCTGCTGACCAGCACCCGCGGTGACTCCCTGCTGGTCCAGATGGCCACCCTCAACCTCGTGGCGATCCTCGGCATCTCCCTGCGCCGCCGCCTTGCCCGCTCGGGGCGGAGGGCCGTCAC
>JAOPZY010000060.1 GCA_025963875.1 Actinomycetota bacterium | reverse complement strand
TGGGGTTGGGCGCCTTCGGTGTCGATGCGGTTGAGCCCGTAGTTGCCGATGTGCGGGTACGTCATCGTGACGATCTGGCCGCGGTACGAAGGATCGGTGAGGACCTCCTGGTAGCCCGTCATGCCGGTATTGAAGACGACCTCGCCCGCCGCCTCGGTGTCGGAGGCGCCGAAGCCCGCCCCCTCGAACGTCGTGCCGTCCTCCAGGACCAGCAGGGCGTCCCTCACGCGAAGGCCCCCAGTGGCGCAGCCGTGGACACCTGGCCGTCACGCCCGACCACGCGGCCCTGGAACACCGTCAGGAGGACGCGGCCGACCAGTTCCTTGCCCGCCCAGGGGCAGTTGCGGCATCGGCTGGCGAACTTCCCGGGATCGACCGTCCACCGGGCTCCAGGGTCGAAGACCACGAGGTTCGCCCAAGCGCCCGGCACCACCGGGCCGCCCTGGCCCTCGAGTCCGAGGATGCGGGCAGGCGTGGTCGACATCCGGCGCACCATGTCCCCCAGCGTCAGAAGCCCGCCCTCGACCAGCTCGCCCATGATGACGCCGAGCGCGGTCTCCAGCCCGATCAACCCGGGCGGGGCTGCCTCGAACTCGGCCTCCTTCTCCTGGGCGGCGTGCGGGGCGTGGTCGGTGGCGATGTTGTCGATGGTCCCGTCGGCCAGACCAGCCCGGAGGACCTCGACGTCGTGCGGCGAGCGCAGCGGGGGGTTGACCTTGAAGTTCGTGTCGTAGTCGACGAGGCAGGCGTCGGTGAGGGTGAGGTGGTGCGGCGTCGCCTCGGCGGTGACCGGCAGCCCGTCGGCCTTGGCCTGCCGGATGATGGCCACCGACCGGGCGGTCGAGACGTGCAGGGCGTGGAAGCGGGCGCCGGTGAGGCGGGCCAGCACGATGTCCCTGGCGAGCGCCAGCTCCTCGGCCTCCGCCGGCTGGCCCCGCAGGCCGAGGCGGGAGGAGTACTCGCCCTCGTGCATGTGGCCGCCTTCGGACAGGGACTCGTCGTCGCAGTGCTCGGCGCAGATGGCCCCGAAGCCCTTGAGGTATTCCATGGCCCGCCGCAGCAGCCGGGCGTCCTGGACACCGTGGCCGTCGTCGGTGAAGAGCCGCACCCTGGCGTTGCAGGTGGCCATCTCCCCGATGGCGGCGAGGTGCTTGCCCTGCAGGCCCTGGGTCAGCGATCCGGCAGGGATCACCTGGGTGAGGCCGAGGAAGCTGCCCGTGGCCGCCACCTTCTCCGCAACGGCGGCGTTGTCGCAGACCGGGTCGGTGTTCGGCATGGCGCAGATGGCCGTGTACCCCCCGAGCACCGCCGCCGCCGAGCCCGAGGCGATGGTCTCCTCGTCCTCCCGGCCCGGCTCCCGGAGGTGGACGTGGGTGTCGACGAATCCCGGCGCCACGATCGCCCCGTCGACGTCGATCACCTCGGCCCGGCCGGGGTCGAGTCCGGTCCCGACCGCCTCGATCCGCCCGCCCGAGATGAGCACGTCGCAGGTGGCGTCGGCCTCCCCGGCCGGATCGACCAGGCGGCCCCCCCGCAGCAGGATGTCAGCCAACGGGGACCTCCTCGAGGGCGCGGTCGGCGGCGCCGAGCATGAGGTACAGCAGGGACATCCGCACGGCGACCCCGTTGGTGACCTGGTCGATGATGATCGAGCGCTCCAGGTCCGCCACGTCGGCGGCGATCTCGACGCCCCGGTTCATCGGGCCGGGATGCATGATGATCGCCTCGGGCTTCATGAGGTCCACCCGGCGGCGGTCGAGCCCCCAGAAGGTGGCGTACTCCCGCAGCGACGGCACCAGTTGCTCGTTCTGGCGTTCCTTCTGGACCCGCAGCAGGTAGACGACGTCGAGTTTCGGCAGGACCTCTTCCAGGTCGTAGCTGATCTCGGCCCCCCAGCTGTCGATGGCCGGCGGGATGAGCGTCGGTGGGGCGACGAGCGTCACCTGCGACCCCATCTTCGTCAGGGCGGCCACGTCGGAGCGAGCAACCCGGGAGTGCAGGATGTCGCCGACGATGCCCACCCGCAGGCCGTCGAAGCTCGGGAAATGCTCCCGGATCGAGTACAGGTCGAGGAGGGCCTGGGTCGGGTGCTCGTGGGCGCCGTCCCCGGCGTTGATGACGCTGGCCTCCACCCAGCGGGACAGCCGGTGCGGGGCCCCCGCCGACGAGTGCCGGACGACGATGGCGTCGACCCCCATGGCCTGCAGGGTCTGGGCGGTGTCCTTGAACGACTCGCCCTTGGCCAGGGAGGACCTTGCGTCGCCGGTGAAGTTGATCACGTCCGCCGAGAGGCGCTTGGCGGCGAGCTCGAAGGAGATGCGGGTGCGTGTCGAGGACTCGAAGAACAGGTTGCACACCGTGCGGCCCCGCAGGATGGGGACCTTCTTGATCGTGCGGGTGCCCACCTCCCGGAAGGAATCGGCGGTCTTCAGCACGAGCTCGATCTGGCTGGGCGACAGCTGGTCGATCGACAGCAGGTGTTTGATCAAGATGGCCCCTCCGTGATGACGACCGAATCGGCCCCGTCGGTCTCGGCGAGTCGCACGTCCACTGCCTCCCGGCTCGACGTCGGAAGGTTCTTGCCGATGTAGTCGGCCCGGATGGGAAGCTCCCGGTGGCCCCGGTCGATCAGGACCGCCAGCTGCACCGCTCGGGGGCGCCCGAAGTCGACCAGGGCGTCGATGGCCGCCCGGACGGTCCGGCCGGTGTAGAGGACGTCGTCGACGAGGACGACGATCTTGCCGGCCACGTCGAACGGCAGCGCCGTCTGGCCGACGTCGGCGGGCTGGCGGATCGCGATGTCGTCCCGGTAGAAGGACACGTCCAGCGCCCCCACCGGAGGCCGGATCCCTTCGATGCGCTCGATCTCATTGCCCAGACGCTCGGCGAGCGGGACGCCGCGACGCCGGATGCCGGCGAGCACCAGGCCGTCGGCGCCGTGATTGCGCTCGAGGATCTCGTGGGCCATCCGCTTCATCGCCCGGTCGATGTCGGACGATTCCAGGACGACGGCTTTGACGGTGGACGAGCCCGAGATTGGGACGGAGGTGGAGAAACGGTCCATCAATGAAAAACGCCGCCCCCGTTTCGGCTCGCTCGAGCCGCGGACACGGCGCACCTTGACAACCGCTCTCCTTTCTGGCCTCTCAGGACCAGTCTTTAAAGGGTGAGCTGCAACTTCGGTGCCACTGTACCACCGGGTCCATTGGCGAACCTGGATCTACACCTGCGCGGCGGTCTCCCGGGCGATCCGGCCGAGGATGCCGTTGACGAAACGGCCGGAGTCGGCGGTCGAGTACTGCTTGGCGAGGTCCACCGCCTCGTTGATCGTCACCGCGGCCGGCACGTCGAGATAGACGAGCTCCAGGACACCCAGGCGCAGCAGCGAGCGGTCGATGGGTGGCATCCGGGCCAGCGTCCAGTCCTCGGCGTAACGGGTGATGAGCTGGTCGATCTCGATCTGGTGCTCATCCACGCCCTGGACGAGGGTGGCGGCGTACGTGAATGAGGCGTCGTTGGCGTGGCGGTCGAGGATCTCGGCCGACGGCTTGCCGGACAGGTCGTGCTCGTACAGCGTCTCCAGCGCGATCTTGCGGGAGCCCCGCCGCTTGGCCATTGCTACCGCGGGGCTCGTGGACTCATGAGCGGGCTGGCGGGGTCACGACCGGACCCGGGTCACGTAGGCGCCGGTACGGGTGTCGATCCGGACGGTCTCACCCGTCGTGACGAACAGCGGCACCTGGACGATGGCGCCGGTCTCCAGCGTCGCCGGCTTGGTGCCGGCGGAGCTGCGGTCGCCCTGGAGCCCGGGCTCGGTTTCGCTGACCTCCAGGTCGACGGTGGTGGGGAGGTCCACCCCGAGGGACGTCCCCGCGTGCTGGAGGACGCTCACCATCTGGCTCTCCTTGAGGAAGCGGGCGGAGTCGCCCAGGGTCTCCCGCGGGATGGTGACCTGGTCGTAGGTCTCGGTGTCCATGAAGACGAGGCCGGTGTCGTCGGCGTACAGGTACTGCATCTCGCGGCGATCGAGGCGGGCGATGTCCACCTTCTCGTCCGGGCGAAACGTCTTGTCCACCACCACGCCGCTGCGGAGGCTGCGCACCTTGGCGCGCACCATGGCGTGACCCTTGCCCGGCTTGTGGTGCTGGTATTCGAGGACCGACCAGAGCTCGCCGTCGAGGTCCAGGGTCATGCCCGGGCGCATGTCGTTGGTTGGGATCATCGGGGGAACATTCCTTTCAGGGGTACCCAGCCATTAGAGCACGATCAGTTCCTTGGGGGAACGGCTGAGCGTCTCCTGCCCCGACTCGGTGACCACGGTCAGGTCCTCGATGCGCGCACCGCCCCACCCGGGGAGATAGATACCCGGCTCGACCGTGACTACATTCCCCGCCTCGAGGACGTCGGTGCTGGTGGAGCGCAGCGTCGGGGCCTCGTGGATCTCGATGCCCACCCCGTGGCCGAGGCTGTGGCCGAAGGCCTCGCCGTAGCCGGCGCCGGCGATGACGTCCCGGGACGCCTTGTCCACCTCGGCCCCCGTCCTGCCGGCTCGCAGGGCGTCGAGGCCCGCCTGCTGCGCCAGGGCGACGAGCTCGTAGATCTCCCGGTGCCGGTCGTCGGCGTGGCCGAGCACGACGGTGCGGGTCAGGTCCGAGCAGTAGCCGTCCACGATGCAGCCGAGGTCGAAGAGCAGGAACCTCCCGTGCTCGATGATCCGGTCGGACGGGTGGGCGTGCGGCAGGGCACTGCGCTCGGCGGCGGCGACGATGGCGGGGAAGGACACGGCCTCGGCCCCCTCGACCCGCATGTGGCTCTCCAACAGGATGGCCAGCTCCCGCTCGGTGATGCCGGGGCGCAGTTGGCCGAGGATGTAGGCGAGGCCCTCGTCGGCAAGCTGGGCCGCTGCCCGGATCTTGTCGAGCTCCTCGGGCTCCTTCACCCGGCGCAGCGCCTCGACCAGACCGCTCGTGGGGACGAGTTCAGCCCCGGGGAAGTGCTCCTTCAGGCGCTCGGCGGCGGCGACCGCCACGTGGTCCGCCTCGAAGCCGACCCGGGCGACGCCGAGCTCGGCCGCGATGCGCCGGAGGGCGGCGCCCAGCTGGTCGGGTAGCCCGTAGACCTCGACCTCGGCCCCCACGACCTCGCCGGCCGCCTGCGTGCGGTAGCGGCCGTCGGTGAGGAACCAGGCGGCGTGCGGGCCGACCAGCAGGGCGCCGTTGGACCCGGTGAAGCCGCAGAGGTACCGGACGTTGGGCAGGTTGGAGACATAGAGGGCGTCGACCTCGAGGCCCTCCTGCAGTCGTTTGATGCGGCCCATGTAGTCCATCAGCTCTCCTCCTCTCCGTCGCTTGCTGCGGCCAGGAGTACCGCCAGCGCGTCCAGCGCCAGCACGTACCCCTCGATGCCGAGACCGACGATCACGCCCCGGGCCACGCTCGAGATCACCGAGGCCTCCCGCCATTCTTCCCGGGCGTAGACATTCGAGATGTGGACCTCGATGAGCGGCACCCGGGCCACGACCACCGCGTCGTGGATAGCCAGCGAGTAGTGGCTGAGCGCCCCGGCGTTGAGGACGACGCCGTCGGCGGCGTTGCGGGCGTCCTGCAGCCAGTCGACGATCTCGCCCTCG
>JAOPZY010000057.1 GCA_025963875.1 Actinomycetota bacterium | reverse complement strand
ATGGTGGCGACGAGGATCGCCAGGTCCAGGGCCGTGGACCAGTTCTCGACGTAGTAGAGGTCGAGGTGCTGGTACAGGACGAAGGAGGGGTCGTCGCCCGCCTCGACCTGCCAGAGCCCGGTCATGCCGGGCCGCGACCCGTTGCGGGCCAGGAGCTCCTTGCTGAAGGACTCGGTCTCGGACAGCAGGGCGGGGCGTGGTCCCACCAGGCTCATCTTCCCGGCCAGAACGTTCACCAGCTGCGGCAGCTCGTCGAGGCTGGAGTCCCGGAGGAACCGGCCGATGCGGGTGACCCGGGGGTCACGGGTGAGCTTGAACAGCGGCCCTTGGCGTTCGTTCTCGGCCAGGAGGTCGATCATCCTCACTTCGGCGTCGGGCACCATCGTGCGGAACTTGAACATGGTGAACGGGACTCCGTGTCGTCCCACCCGTTGCTGGCGGAACAGGATCGGCCGGCCGTCGAAGAGGAGGATGGCGAGCGCGGTCAGCAGCATGACGGGCAGGCCGGCCAGGAGTGTGGCCACCGCGACCACGACGTCGACCGCCCGCTTGACGAATGCCTCTCGCCGTGACGGCCCGGTCGCCTCCAGGCAGTACACGGGCATCTGAGCGATCGGCATGATCTTCAGGCGACGCTGGTCGATGCTGGCGAGCCCGCTGCTGGCGGCCACGTGCACACCCCGTGCCGTCAACACGCGGGTCAGCTCGGCGAAGGCAGCCGCCGAAAGCGCCGTGCGGGCAACGAAAACCTGGTCGATGCCGAAATGCCGAACGACCGACGCGATCGAGTCGACGTCGCCAAGCCACGGAGGGTCGAACGGGTACCGCTCGTACTGGCTGCGTTCTCCGACCACACCCCACGGCCGGAAACCGAACGCCGAGTCCTGGTCCAGCAGGCGGCAGAGCTCGAAGGCCTCGTCGTTGGCTCCGACGACAATGGCGGGACGAACCGCGTCATTCGCCCGCCGCCGCACCGTCATGCGGGCGCGGTAGCCGGACCGGACCACGATGAGCAGAAGCAGGCACACAGCAGTGGCGAGGGCCGTCCGCCACGGCCCCGGCTCGAGTCCGGCGGCCTCCCCCGCCACCATCACCGCGATTGCAGCGACGAAGCAGGAGCGGGCGCAACCGACCAGTTCGACGGCCCGGTCGGCTCTCGCTTCCGCGTAGAGGCCGCGGGCGTGGTTGCCGATCAGGATGAAGGCTGCAACCGCCAGGACCATGAGCGGCGCACCGACCCGGGAGCCCGGGTATTGGAGGCGTCCCTCGACCAGGAATGCCACGAAGGACCACGCGAGGCCAATCGCGGCTGCGTCGAGGATGAGCAGCGGCAGCGCCGCCTGAAGGGATGCCCGCACACCCCGCCGTTTCGTGCTTGCCCGAACGAGTGGTTGGGGCGATGGCCCGTCGTCACTCACCACGCGTGATCTGCTCATGGATTCCCCCGCCCCCCGGTCCCGCTGCGTCTACGAACGTCAGGTGATGCATTGCTGCGGTACTGCTCAGGGCGCGCTCTGCGGGGGGGTCAGGGGAAACGGGGGCGACCAGAAGGCGAGAACGCCTTTGGTCCGCAAAAATCCCCCGTTGAACCTGCCGCGGGCTTGCCGCATAAGGTTCCTTAGCTCAGTGAACTAATGGGATCAGTTTAGGAGGGAGGAGTCGCCCTCGGTTACGCTCGCGGTCGTAGATTTTCTACGCTCCTTGATGGTGTCGGACGGCCTTGCGACCGGCCTATCCTTTGGAGCCGACCTCAGCCGAAGCCGTGACCTGCCGGTTGGGAATGTTGGCCAACTGTCAATCTGGCTGAAAGCGAGGATACGGGCGTGAATGACCGCGTTGGTTCCGAAACAGGGCCGAGGGCCGTATGAAGCCGGTCGGCGTGGCCATCGTCGGGACCGGGTACTGGGGCCCCAACCTCTTCCGCAATTTCCTGGGTTCCGAGAATGTCGACCTACGCTGGGTCTGCGACCTGGTCGGTGACCGGGCGCGCAAAGTCGTCGGGCGCTACAGCACGGTGCGGGTGACGGAGTCGATCGAGGATGTGCTCTCGGACCCGGGTGTCGAGGCGGTGGCCCTGGCTACGCCTGCAGGAACCCACGGCTGGCTCGGTATGGCCTGCCTGGACGCCGGCAAACACCTTCTCGTGGAGAAGCCGCTGGCATCGTCGGTCACCGAGGGCCAGAAGCTCGTGGCCGCCGCCGCCGATCACGGCCTCGTCCTCATGTGCGACCACACCTACTGCTACACCCCGGCGGTGCGCAAGCTCCGCGAGCTGGTGGCCTCGGGCATGCTCGGCGACATCCAGTACGTCGACTCGGTGAGAATCAACCTCGGTCTGGTCCAGCCAGACATCGACGTGTTCTGGGACCTCGCACCGCACGATCTTTCGATCCTCGACTTCGTCCTGGGCGACACCTTCTCGCCCCGGGCGGTGGCCGCCCACGGCGCGGACCCCATCGGCGCCGGCAGGTCCTGCGTCGGATATCTGACCCTCCCGCTGCCCGGCAACGCCATCGCCCACATCCACATCAATTGGCTCAGCCCGACCAAGACGAGGACCATGATCATCGGGGGGTCCAAGCGCGTGGTCGTCTGGGACGACCTGAATCCGTCACAACGTCTGAGCATGTACGATCGGGGCGTCGACCTCAGCGGCAACCTCGAAAACGGCCAGCGGGAAGCTGCCGTGAAAGAGCAGCTGATGATCTCGTACCGGGTCGGCGAGATGATCGCTCCGGCCCTCCGCGAGTCCGAGGCGCTCCAGGGTGTCGTCGCCGAGTTCACCGGCGCCATCCGCAACGGCAGTGTCCCAGTGACCGACGGCGAAGCCGGGTTGCGCGTCCTCCGGGTGCTGGAGGGCGCAACGGCGAGCCTCGACCGAGCAGGTGCCCTCGTTCCCTTGGATTATCGATGAGAGGTCTCCATATGAACCCATCCGTTGGCGGCAAACGTTTTCTCATCACCGGCGGCGCCGGTGTCGTCGGCTCCACGATCGTCGACCAGCTGGTCGAGGCGGGGGCGGCCGAGGTCATCGTCGTCGATCAGTTCTCTCGCGGCAGGCCGGCCAACCTGGCCTGGGCCCAGGCCAACGGCAACATCACGGTCATCCACAACGACCTGAGGGACACCGGGCTACTCACGGCCGCGATGGCCGGCGTCGACGTCGTCTTCCATCAGGCGGCCATCCGCATCACCCAGTGTGCGGATGAGCCCCGTCTCGCCATCGAGGTCATGGTGGACGCCACCTTCAACGTCCTCGAGGCCGCCGTCGCCGCCGGCGTCCCGCGCCTCGTCGCCGCTTCGTCGGCGGCGGTCTACGGGATGGCCGAGCAGTTCCCGACCCCCGAGGGCCACCACCTCTACGCCAACCGCACGCTGTACGGAGCCTGCAAGAGCTTCAACGAGCAGCTCCTCCGCAGCTTCAAGGAGATGTACGGCCTCGACTACGTTGCGCTTCGCTACTTCAACGTCTACGGGCCGAGGATGGCCATCCGCGGGCACACCGAGGTCATGATCAAGTGGATGGAACGCATCGCCGCCGGCATCCCCCCGCTCATCCTGGGCGACGGGACCACGACGGTGGACTTCGTCTACGTCGACGACGTGGCCCGGGCCAACGTGCTGGCGGCCACCTCCGAGGTGACCGACGAGGTCTTCAACGTGGCCAGCGGCACCGAGACGTCGCTCACCGACCTGGCGCACGGCCTGGCACGGGCGATGGGCTCCGACCTCCTTCCGGAGTACGGCCCCGAGCGCGCGGTCAACCCGGTGCCCCGCCGAGTCGGCGACCCGGAGGCTGCCGCCAAGCGTCTCCGGTTCCGCACCGAGATTGGCCTGGACGAGGGCCTGCGCCGGCTCGTGGAGTGGTGGCGGGCCGAGAAGGCGCTCGAAGCCGAAGCGGTCCCGGCTTGATGATCAGCACGGACATTCAACTTTCACCCCGTTCAATTCCCGCTCTCGTTGTCAAGGAGGAGTCGCTATGAACGTCATCCCGATCATCCGCCCGTTCCTGGGCCCCGAGGAGGCCGCCGCAGCCAGTGAGGCCATCGCCTCCGGATGGGTCGCCCAAGGCCCGCGGGTCGCCGAGTTCGAGCGGAACTTCGCAGCCCGCGTCGGCGCCACCCAGGCCATCGCCGTCTCGTCGTGCACGACCGGGCTGCACCTTGCGATGCACCTGCTCGGCCTCGGCGCAGGCGACGAGGTCGTCGTGCCCTCGCTGTCGTTCATCGCCACCCAGAACGCGGTGCGCTACGTGGGGGCCACGCCCGTGTTCTGCGACGTCGAGGAGGCCACGCAGAACATCTCGGCTGCCACGATCGAGCCCTGCCTCACCCCGGCCACCAAGGCGGTCATGGTCGTCCACCAGGGCGGCATCCCCGCCGACGTCAAGTCGATCCACGCGCTCTGCGACCCCCTGGGGATCGCGGTGGTCGAGGACGCAGCCTGCGCCATCGGCTCCACCATCGACGGCGAGCTGGTCGGCAAGCACTCCGATCTGGTCGTCTTCTCCTTCCACCCGCGCAAGGTGCTCACCACCGGCGAGGGCGGCATGATCACCACGTCCCGGGAGGACTGGGCGGAGCGGCTGCGCCGGCTGCGCGAGCACGGCATGAGCGTGAGCGCCGCAGCCCGCCACGGCGCCAAGAGCCCCGTGATCGAGCAGTACCTCGAGATGGGCTTCAACTTCCGGATGACCGACATCCAGGCCGCGGTCGGCCTGGTGCAGCTGTCCAAGCTCGATGTGATCATTGCCCGCCGGCGTGAGCTGGCCGCACGGTACCAGGAGCTGCTCGGCGAGATCCCCGGCCTGACCATGGCGCAGGACCCGTCCTTCGGCACCACGAACTACCAGTCGTTCTGGGTAGTGCTCCCCGACGACTTCCCGGTCGGCCGGGACGGGCTGCTGCAGACGATGATGGACAACCAGATCTCGCCGCGGCGGGGCATCATGGCGTCGCACCTCGAGCCGGCCTACGCCGGGCACCCTCACCGGCCCCTGCCGGTCACGGAGCGCCTCACCCGCCAGTCCGTCATCCTGCCGCTGTTCCACACCATGACCGAGGACGACCAGGACCGTGTGGTCGGCGTGCTGCGCGACGCCGCCTTGGTCCCAGCCTCGGCCTGATGGAGGCGTTGCTGATCGTCGGCGCCGGCGGCTTCGGACGGGAGACCGCCGAGGCCGTCGGGGCCGTGAACGACGACAAGCCGACCTACGAGCTGCTCGGGTTCCTCGACGACAACCCCGATGCAGCGGGGACCGAGGTGGACGGTGTCCCCGTGCTGGGGCCGATCTCCTCGGTCGCGGACCACCTCGATGCCAAGGTCATCGTCAGCACCGGGCACCCGGGCTTCTACTTCTCGCGCAAGCGGATCGTGGAGCGCCTCGGCCTGCCGCCCGATCGCTACGCGACGCTCATCCACCCGCTCGCCTCCGTCGGCCGATCGGTCGAGGTGGGGGGCGGCACGGTGTTGCTGGCCGGAGCGGTCGCCACGGCGGGAGTCCGGATCGGGTCCCATGTGGCCGTCATGCCGGGGGCCGTGTTCACCCACGACGATGTCATCGGCGACTACGCCACCTTTGGCAGCGGCGCCCGCCTGGCGGGCCGGGTCACCGTGGGCGACGGCGCCTACATCGGCTCGGGGGCTCTGATCCGCCAGTCCCTCACCGTGGGGGCCTGGGCCCTGGTCGGCCTCGGAGCGGTCGTCTTGGAGGACGTCCCTGCCGCCGAGGTGTGGGTGGGCGTCCCGGCCCGGCGCCTGCGCAAGGTGGAGCTGCCCGCAGACCTGGTGGTGGCGCCATGAAGATCCCCTTGGTGGACCTGGCCTCCATGCATGCCGAGATCGCCGACGAGGTCGAGTCCGGCTTCGCAGGGCTCCTCGCCAGCGGGGCATTCGTCCAGGGCCCGCAGGTCACCGCCTTCGAGCAGGCCTTCGCCGAGTTCAGCGAGGTGCGGCACTGCGTCGGCGTTGCGAACGGCACCGACGCCCTCGAGCTTGCCCTCCGTGCGGTGGGCGTGGGCCCGGGCGACGAGGTCATCCTGCCTGCCAACACCTTCATCGCCACCGCTGAGGCGGTGGCGCGGGCGGGGGCGACCCCTGTGCTCGTCGACTGCGACCCGGCATTCCTGCTCATCGACACGCACGCCGCGGCAGCACGGATCGGTCCGAAGACCAAGGCCATCGTCCCGGTGCACCTGTTCGGGCAGGCCGCCCCAGTGGAGGACCTGGCGGCCATGGCCGAGAACCTCGGGGTCGCCCTGGTCGAGGACCACGCCCAGAGCCACGGCGCCACCCGGCACGGCCGTGCGGCGGGCAGCCTCGGCATCGCCGCGGCGACGAGCTTCTACCCCGGCAAGAACCTGGGGGCCTACGGCGACGGCGGGGCGGTCCTCACCGACTCGGACGAGGTGGCAGCACGAGTCCGTGCCCTCGGCAACCACGGGAGCACCGCGCGCTACCAGCATCCGGAGCTTGGTTTCAACTCCCGGCTCGACAGCCTCCAGGCGGTCGTGCTCTCCGCCAAGCTGGCCCGCCTCGCCATATGGAACAAGGCGAGGGCTGCCGCTGCGGAGCGCTACTCAGAGCTGCTCGGCGGGGTGGCGGGGATCACGCTGCCGGCCACGATGCCCGGCAACACCCACGTGTGGCACCTCTACGTCGTGCGCTTCGCCGGAGGGGCCGCCCAGCGCGACGGCGTTCTCTCTGCCCTGCACGCCGCCGGCGTGGGAGCCGGCATCCACTACCCGGTCCCCGTCCATCTCCAGGGGGCCTTTGCGGGCCTCGGCCACGGCCGGGGTGACTTCCCGGTCGCAGAGGCGGCGGCGGACAGCATGCTGTCCCTTCCGCTGTTCCCGCACGTGAGCGAGGAGCAGATCGACCACGTGGTGGGAGTCGTGACCGCCGCGGTCTCCTGATGGCGGCCAACCTCTCGGGCCCGTCGGTGTTCGTCCACCCGCAGGGCCTCTGCGAGAGCGACAGCGTCGGGTCGGGCACGCGGATCTGGGCGTTCGCCCACGTGCTGCCGGGGGCCGTGATCGGATCGGACTGCAACATCTGCGACCACGCCTTCGTCGAGGGTGGCGCAGTGATCGGCTCGGGCGTCACGATCAAGAACGCGGTGCTGGTCTGGAACAAGGTGACGATCGAGGACGACGTCTTCGTCGGCCCCAACGCCATCTTCACCAACGACCTCCGGCCCCGTGCGGCCATCAAGCGGGGTCCGGAGGGATGGCTGCCGACCCTGGTCCGCCGTGGCGCCACCATCGGGGCGAACGCCACCGTCGTGTGCGGCGTGACCATCGGTGCGTACGCCTTCGTGGCGGCCGGCGCGGTCGTGGCTCGCGATGTCGCGCCGCACGCCCTCGTTGCTGGCAACCCGGCCCGGTTCCTCGGCTGGGTCTGCACCTGCGGCGAGCGCCTGGGGGAGACCCTGGCCTGCCTGTGCGGGCAATCGTGGCGCCTCACCGGCGAGGGCCTGAGCGCCGCCTGAGTGGGCGCCTTTCGGATCAACATTGTTTACCGCGGTTGATAACCGCCTCAGCGCACAAAGAAGTTCAAAGAAGTTCATGGCCGTGGGCTGAGCGGAAGAAGCTCCCGCAACAGGTCGCAGTTGTCGTCTCGACGGGTCCGGGAACGTCGCCTCCAACGACTTTTCAGATACTCGATGGCGGAGACGGGAAACAGGTTCTCCTCCCGTTCAGAGGCCGATCCGTAGAGATGTCGTTCACCTGGCGCGTGAAAGAAATACGGGATGTCATGGTGCAGCAGGGCCGGAATCTCCCATTCCCAGTATTTGCCCGTCTGGGACAGCTGCGTTCGCAGCGTTGCCTCGGCGTTCTGCCGGGAGGTCAGTATCTCCGGCTGTTCCAGTAGGCACATCAGGTGGGCGTAGTACATGGTGGATCGCACGATGATGCGGGGCCGAACCTGGGCAGCGGCCCGTGGCCACCCCGCTGGTCCCTGCTCCGTGCGCAGTCCATCCGAGATGATCTCGTAGCCGGTCCTGTACCCCGCAACAACGTCATCGACATAATCGTGGACCGTCACGTGTTCGTTGCCCAGCCTGGGGAGATGGACTGGACCTCTCTGGCTGGGGCGCCCGAAGCGTACGGAGAGCGTATCGGTCCTCTCGTCATCGGCGACGGCGGCGAACCGGTTGAGCTGAGGAACTGGAGGGCACATGAGGCCGGCCGCGACGCCGAAGGGCGAACCCTCCGGTGGTAGATGCTGCACGATGAGCGTGGTGAAGATATCCGGCTGGTCTTGTGCGGAAGCCAGGGAGTGGTTATGCAGCAGAGCCTCCTGATCGACGATGACCGGGAAGGGGCCCCTCGCCACGAGATTGCCGGCGTGGGCGTCGGCAAGATTGAGTGACTCTGCAGCGGCGAGGAGGATGCCGGCTCGAAGGAAGAACGCCTTGATGTCGGCATTACTCCGGCAACCGACATGCGGAACAAACTCCATCCACCCGTAGCCATCCCTGGGAAGGACACGCGGGAGATAGCAGGCGTGTTCAGCGTCGAGATCGAGCCATCGGACGAAGCGATCGAAGAGAAGGTAGGTGCCGAGGTCGATCGGCTTGTACACCACCGTCGCTCCCCGATTGAATCTAAACCACAGCACTCGCCGCCCGTCCCTGTGGCGATCCGCTCCCTCTGCCACACCAACGCCGATCAATCGGTGCTCATTGCTTCTCAGAAGGGTCCGTCGAATGCCGCCGAGGTCTCGGCGCAACCTCTCCAGGGCTTCCTGGACGGCAGCGACTGTCGTGGTGACGTACGAACCGATGGCCTCGTCCAGAAACCGGTACCGGAGCAGGATCGAGCGGACCCAAGGCTGCCAGCCGCGATCGCTCACGAAGAACGACTCGTACCTCTGGCCGGGGGTCTTTCCCCTCAGGAGGACCAACTGCCTGGCGATCGCAAGCTCGAATGCGACGGTGGGAAGAATGATGGAATCCAGTTCGGCGGCCAGCCGACGCTCAAGGCCTTCGATGGAGGTATCGACCTCCTGTGGCCCGAGACCCAGCTCGGTCAGGGTTGTGGCTACGTCCTGGATGCCGAGCCGTAACCGGCGAAAGTACAGTTGAGCTCTGTAGGCATCCGGGACGACCATTCTCCGTGACGTGGCCGCTTCGGGATCTCAGCTTTGTCGGCGCCGCGACATGACGACCATATGGCTCTTGACGGAGAAGCCGCAGCTCTCGAAGAAGGGCTCCTGGCCCCGGAACGTCTCCAGGAAGATCGAGGTACCGGCGCACAGCTCACAAGCCTCGGCGAGCAATGCGGCTCCAACTCCCTTCCGTTGCCAGTTGGGATGCACGACGATCTCTGCGAGCGACGTGTGGAAGATGCCGTCGCCGAAGAGCCTGGCGAAACCGATGAGCCTCCCGTCGGGATCCGTCGCATGAATGATGCACAAGGTATTGGCGAGCGCAGATCGAATGCTGTCCTCGTCGTAGTCGTCAGCCTCACCCCAGCCAACGGCGTCGTAGAGTGCGATGACGTCTGCTGCCTCGGGCCTCTTCCCGACCACCACGAGGAAGGGCCGCTCTCGCGAATTGGCGGCAGTGGTCACCCCAACTGGCCGTCCGGAATCGCGGTCCATGCCGCTAACCGAGGCTGCCAAGCGCCCTGGCGAGGAGCGCAGGGTCCCTTGGATCAGTGCGTTCCGCAGGGACGGTCCGGGAGGGTGCGTAATCGCAGGTGCCCGTGGAGCAGCACTTGGTAGTGCCTCTCTTCAAGGCGGTAAACGGACGGCCGTGCTCGTGGAGGTCGGGGTCTGCGAGCTGATCGCCTCCGGCAAATCTCGAAAAGGGCATCTGACTGCCTCCTTGCTGTGGACAACGGACGACTGTTCCCTGGATGAGCTGTGGGGACGAACTGAGAGCCAACTATACCGCAATATACCGGTTGATACCAGTAACGCAGGTCCAGAGTGGCATGGGATGGTCTGGGCCAGTGACATGGGCACTCTCTCAGAGCCCTCGCAGGCGGGCGGCTACCGATTCGAACAGCCTTCGGGCGTCGGGTCCCGAGAGCGCCGACTGCCGGAAGGCCTCGTATGCCCCGACATACGAGGCGACATCCGAAGAGTCCCGGACGGCAAGCTGCTCGGTGAGAGTCTCGATCAGCACCAGCTTGTCGTCGTAGATGTCGAAGGAGTTGATAGGACTGTACGGGGGCGTGATCCCCAGGGGAAGGATGGCAAGGTCCACGGTCGGGAGCTCCGAGACCACCTGGAGCCGGTCGAGCTGAGCCAGCATCTCGGGAACCCCCTCCCGGGGCCAGAGCAGCACGGCCTCCGTGATCACGAATCCGAAGCGCCGCTTGGGATCGTGGAGGATCGCCTGACGGTCGAGGCGCACCGCAAGGGCCCGGCCCACATCCTGGGTGTGCGTATCGAGACCGACTTCTTCGAACATCCTCCGGGCGTAACCCGGCGTCTGCAGGAGGCCAGGGATGACCGCAGCCTGGAAGTTGCGAAGGTGCCTGGTCTTCGCTTCGACGCGTGCGATCTCCTCCTGACGCCGGCGCAGGCCGCGTCGCGCGATGGCCCGGATGCTCTGTAGCTCGATCTGCTCGCCGTGGAGCTGGTCCACGAGCTTCTGTTTCACGCGCTTCGAGGCGCCGAGAGCATCGGCGATCCTCTCCAGCGTCTCATGGGAGGGCCGTCGTGTTCCTAGCTCATACCGGGAGATGGCCGTCTGCGTGACGCCCACCCGTTCCGCGAGCTCGGCGGCAGTCAGGCCCTTGTCTGCTCGAAGGATGCGTAGAGCCTGACCGAGGTCCCCTCCCTCCGGCACGGCTACAGGCGCCCCGCCTCCTCCGCCTCCGTCAGCCACGTGGGAAAGGGTATGGCCAGGGACAGCGCCGTGTCACGAGTCCGAAGAAACTCGCCCACCGTGGCAGCGTCGGTGATCTGCTCGCATGCCAAAAGGTGGCCATCCGAGTCGTAATCCATCCGGACGGCCAGGGTGTCGTCGAACAGCCAGAAGTCGACGGCGGGCACGGGCAGAGGATAGCCATCAGGAACTTCGAGAATGTGGCAGTGGTCACCCGCCTGCTCGAGACGGGCGTACTCGTACTCCAGCTCGAAACGGAGGTAGTCGGTGAGGGGCAGCCGGAGCACGTGCGTCCGTTCCCAACGTTTGCCAGCCGACGTCCCTGCCCGGATGACGCCGTCGAACCACGGATGCCCGTCGATCGGCGGTGGAGCCTCTCCGCGGCTCCACCGCTGGTTGTCCTCGTCCTCCTCGCTCACGCTGTACCGGTCGAGCGTCTCGAGCCGAAATGCCGATCGCTCGAAGGAGCGACAGAGGTCCAGGAGGTCGTCGACAGTCACTGTGGAACCTGCCGAGAAACTGAGGCGGCGCTGGCCAGTAGGAGGGCAACAGGGATCTCGACGACTCCCTCGCCCGGGGGCAGTTCGAGCACCGAAAGGGCCTCGGGGTCATCGATGACGTAGCCCTGCACGGCGATGGTGCCGCGGTCCGTGGCATGCACGGTGGGACAGCTCGGGCCTCCTCCACAGGTCGACGCCGCTATCTCGACGAGCTTCATTGCCAGCCCTCCTTCACTCAGGGGATGCCGGTCACACATGGACTATGCCGGTCTTGCTGCCGGGAGTCAAGATGGGGTGGAAGGCCCCCGCGCAGTCCATGAGCTCGTCAAGGCACCAGCGGGCAGCCCCATCCGGCCTGAAGGGTCCTTCCGCCCCGCCACTCGTCGAGATGGAGCGCCCAGGAGCGGTCGATCAGCTCCATAGCGATCTTCCGGCCCAGCCGCGCGGCCAAGCCCGCCAGCGCCGCACCGCGTTTGCGCAGCGCGCCGCCGGAATCGAGGTCCCGGAGCAGCGTCGACCAGCAATCGATGGTGACGGCCCTCGGGGTCTGGGGATGGCAGCCACGGTCGGCAGTGTCTTATGGGCGCTCTCCAAAGGGTCATCCGATCGCCCTTGATCTCCAACGCTCGCTAAAAGTCTTGAGTGCATTCCGCCTAGGCCGCAGCGGACAAACAAACCTGTTTTGAACGGGAACTTCCGCCCGGCAGCCACTCGTCTAAGCCGTCGTCATATCGACGACGACGAAAGCGAGGCGGCGCTATGCGACGGAGTTTCCTGCTCGGGCTCAGCGGGGCGATGTGCTTCGTGTTTGTCCTCATCGGGGCGGGACCGGCCCTCGCGTGCGGCGGGCTCATCGGCCCGAACGGCGGCGTGAGCCTGGTCAAGACGACGACGCTCGCCGGCTACCACGATGGCATCGAGCACTACGTGACCGGCTTCAGCTTCACCGGCGGTACCGGCAACTTCGGCTCCATCATCCCGCTGCCCGGCGTTCCGACCAAGGTGGAGAAGGGCGGCAACTGGACCCTGCAGCGCCTCGTCAAGGAGGTCACGCCGCCCGCGCCCCGGCCCGGGTTCTTCGACAAGGCTGCCGTCGCGACCGCCGCCGCCCCCGCGGAGGTGCTCCAGCAGGTCCGTGTGGACGCGCTCGACCTCACGGTCCTGAAAGGTGCCGGAACGTCGGTGGGCACGTGGGCGAAGGACAACGGCTTCTCGCTGCCCCCCGACGCCCCGGCACTGCTCGACTTCTACGCCAACCGCTCCCCCATCTTCCTCGCCGCCAAGTTCGACGCCGCGGCGGCCGCGGCGCAGGGACAGCGCCAGGGCGGCGTGACGCCGATCCATCTCTCCATCCCGACCTCCAACCCGTGGGTGCCCCTGGCGATCCTCGGCCTCGGCAAGCAGCCAGCCGAGTTCATCCAGGCCGACGTGTTCCTGCTGACCGATCAGAAGCCCTCGATGCTGCCGGCTCCGGCCGCCATCGGATCCGACCAGACCTCGACCAGCGGCCTCGTCCTCTCCCGGAGCCAGCAGAGCTCCGCGAGCCTCATCAGCGACCTCCGGTCGGACCAGGGCATGGGCTGGATCCCGCAGACCGGGATGTGGCTGAGCTACCTGCAGGTCAACACGCCAGCCGTCAACCTGCACTACGACCTGGCGGTGGACGCCTCGGGGGCAGGGGCGCCCTCACCCGTGGCGGCGGGGCTGCCCGACGGTGTCGCGCCGGCTCCAGAGGCGCCCCTCAAGGCGCCGGGTCATCCTCTGGCCCCGGCGGGGTCACGGGACGCCTGGATCTGGGCGGCAACGGCGACCGGTGTGGTGGCGCTGGTTGGGTCGTGGGCCTGGACCTTCCGCCGGCACGCCGAGGCATGACGGCGCACCGGCACGGCCGGTCCGCCGCCGGGCTCTTGGGGCTGGCACTGGTGGCGGCGGTCTCCCTGCAGGGGTGCTCCTCTGCAGGCGGGGCGCCGGCGGTGCGGACGGTTGCCGTCACGATCCATTACTCGCACTTCTCCCCGGCGAGACTCGGCGTTGCTGCCGGTGAGACGGTGCGGTTCACGATCACGAATTCGGACCCCATCGACCACGAGTTCATCCTGGGCGACCAGTCGGTCCAGGACAGGGAGGAAGCCGGGACCGATCGCATCCACGACGGGTCGATTCCCGGCATGGTCTCGGCCCCGGCCGGCACGACGGTCTCGACGGTGGTGACGTTTCCCCCGCACCCGGCGCAGCCGTCCCTCACCTACGCCTGCCACCTACCGGGCCACTACGCCTACGGGATGCGAGGGTGGCTGCAGATCAGGTCCTGATTGCTCAGGCGGCCCCGTCGCCCCCCGCGGCGTCCGCCGGCGGGCGGGCCGGCTCCAAGGCGAGCTCGAAGCGGACCGCGAACGAGGCGGCCTCGAAGCGGGAGTGCACACCGAGCTTGGTGAGGATGTTCTGGATGTGGGTGCGGACGGTGTGCGGGCTCAGCGACAACGAGTGCGAGATCGACTGGCTGGTCTCGCCCTCGACGAGCAGGCTCAGCACTTCCCGCTCGCGCCGGGTGAGGTGCTGGGCGAGGAGCGCCGCGTCGCGCTCCTCCGGGGACTGCAACGTGCCCGGACGCCGGGTGCCCCGCAGCGGCTGGGCGATGCGCCCCTCGAGGACGCCCCGGATCGAGCCGACGAGTTGCGAGACCGACCCGTCCTTCAGCACCCAACCGTGGAACCCGGCCTGGGAGGCGGCGGCAAGGGCGCCGGCGTCCTCCTGGGCGGTCAAGGCAAGGACCTTGGCCAGCGGGTGATCCCGGATGATCCGCCTCCCCGCCTCGATCCCCCCGGAGTCGGGCACGCGGATATCCACCAGGGCGACGTCGGGACGGCCGGAGGCAGGCGTGCCGGGCTGCTCGCCTCGAGCCTGCAGGGTGTACGCGGACAGCGAAACCTCGAAGTCATGCGACTCCAGAATGGCGCGCATGGCCTGCGACACGAGTGTGTTCTCGTTGACGATGAGAACCTTCAAAATTCCCCCCCACGGAGATGACCGAATCTGCTGATTACTTTTGCATGTTCAAACTACATTGTCGGCAGCAATCGCCCCGAATCCCTATTAGAGTCTTCTCACCATTGGGGAGGGTCGGCCCAATTGGTGTCAGGAGTGGGGGAAGAGACCCGTTCGGGGGTGTGCCTTCGAGCACGTGATCGTCGCCTTCCCGGGCACCACCTTGACGCCCTGGACGCATTGGGAGAACGGATAGCCCGAGAAGGTGATCACGGGAGGCGTCTGGAGCCCCGGAAGGATGAAG
>JAOPZY010000031.1 GCA_025963875.1 Actinomycetota bacterium | reverse complement strand
GTGGTGGGAGAAGGATTCGAACCTTCGAAGGCTGAGCCAACGATTTTACAGACCGCTCCCTTTGGCCACTTGGGTATCCCACCTGGTGGAGCGACGCAGGTTACCGCAACGCTGCGCTGACTAGGATGCTTCCCTCACTAGGATAAAGGCAACAGTCTCCGGGGAGGTTCCGTTGGCACAGGCGTCGTTCGATGTGGTGAGCGAGATCGATGCGCAGGAGGTTCGCAATGCGCTCGATCAGGCCCGCCGGGAGATCACCACCCGCTTCGACTTCAAGAACACCGGCACCGAGATCACGCACGACGGCGACACCTCCATCGAGATCCATTCCAACTCCGAGGGCAGGGTGCAGGCCGCCAACGACGTCTTGAGGGACAAGATGGTCCGCCGCAACGTGTCGCTCAAGGCCCTCCAGGAGGGCAAGATCGAGCCTGCGGCCGCCAGCACCTACAAGCAGAAGATCACCCTCGTGAAGGGCATCGACGAGGAGAAGGCCCGCACCATGAACAAGTTCATCAAGGGCCTGCCCGTCAAGGTCCAGAGCCAGGTGCAGGGCGACAGCCTCCGGGTGACCGGCAAGTCCCGGGACGACCTCCAGGCAGTCATCAAGGCCCTCAAGGACGAGGACTTCGGCATCCCCCTGCAGTTCACGAATTACCGCTAGCTAGGGGGAGCCGGCCCCGATCAGCTGGTCCATGGCGGAGCCCGAGCCGTTGCCGGCGAGGTCGCCCAAGTGCACGTAGGGCGTCCGAACCGCCAGACCGATCTCGGCCCTGCGCTGAACATCGGCCGACGCAGCCTCCGAGGATGTCGCCTTCTCATCCACCGTCCCCGCGGCGTGCGCCGCCTGGAGGGCGAGGCCGAGCGAGCCGAGCGACGGCTGGAACACGCTGAACCAGACCAGCTCGGCGGGGTTGCCGCTGCGCCCCGACAGGGTGAGGTCGGGCGGTGCGCCAGCGAGACCGGGCTTGGCGGCCGACTTGGCGGCCATGGCGATGGCGTGCTGCTCGGCCTGGGCCAGCCAGGCGTCGAGGATTGGCTTGGGATTGATCGAGCCCGATGACGAGGCGACGATCCCCGTGATCGGCACCCCGGCGGCGAGCACCTTGTCCCGGCCCGACCCCGGCGGGTGGATCTCGAAGTGCAGGTGCGGCGGCCCCTCCGAGGCGTCGCCGGTGTTGCCGACGTAGCCGAGGATCGTGCCGGCCGTCACCGTCCGCCCCACCCGCGCGGCCTCGGAGAAGGAGAGGAGATGGGCGTAGTAGTAGTTGACGCCGTCGTCGCCCGCCACCCACATCTCGAGACCCCCGGCGTCAGGGGTATTGTCCCGCTGCGTGACTCTGCCGGGCCCCGAGCCCACGATCGGGGTGCCGAAGTCGGCGAAGACGTCCGTTCCCTGGTGCAGGTGCGGAACGGGGGTGAGCCGGGGCGTCAGGAAGTCGTCGGAGTACTTTGCCATTCCCGCAACGGGGAAGGGCGGCCCGGCCAGGATCAGGGCATCACGGGACGCCATCCCGTCGCCGACGAGCGGGGCGATGTCGGTGATGAGCCCGGCCGTGGAGGCCGGGCCGGTGCGGATGAAGGAGGGGGCACGCGCCGGACCGGAGCCGGCCGATGTGGCTGCCTGGACCGACGGGGACTTCTTCGAGGACGACGATGCCCTGGTGTTCTGCGGGGCGTTCGCTGGGGCGTTCCCGGATGGTTTCGCCCGTGCCCCCGGCGTAGGAGCCTTCGCCGGCGCGGAAGCCGCGGGAGCGGCCGGGGCGGGGGCTGCCGACGGCGACGGCCCGACCAGGCCGGGGAGGAGCGGGGTGGGGAAGGGAATGAGCTGCGCCTCGACGGGTGGCGCAGCGAGCGTGACGAAGAGCGCCGCAGTGGCGGCGGTGGCGGCGAGCAGGCACGTGCGGACGCTGGCCATGCTCCCTCTTCTCCTTATCCGGCGCCTTGAAAGACACCTCGGGCCTTTATCCGGCGCCTTGAGCGGCGCCATGCTACCGGGCGGCGCGCAGCGCTGGCAACCGGATGCCGACACCCATGTAAGATGCCCTCGGGCCGCACTCGCGCGGCGGGGCTCCGGGGGGTATGGGCTGGTTACTCATCGCTTCGAACCTCGACAGCGCACCCGATGCTCGCCGTAGTCCTGGCTGCGGGAAGGGGCTCCCGCATGGCACCCCTGAACGCCGAACTGCCCAAAGCACTGGTGCCAACGCTCGACACGCCTCAGCTGGCCTGGGTCCTGGCGGGGCTCCGGCGGGCCGGGCTTGATCGGGTCTGGGTGAATGCCCACGCCGACCACGAGGCCATCGATCGCAGCGTCGCCCACGAGGCTGCACGGCGGGAGATGACGATCAGCGTCTCGCACGAGCGGGACGTCGCCCTGGGGACGGCTGGGGCCCTCAAGCCCATCGCCGGTGAGCTGACCGAGGCCTTCCTGGTGGCGAACGCCGACATCGCCACCGACCTGGCCGTGGAGCGGCTGATCGAGGCGCACCGCTCCGCCAAGGCGGCGGCCACCGTCCTCGCCATCCCGGTCGAGGACGAGGCGGACTTCGCCCTGGAGCAGAGCTGGGTCTTCGACCTGATCGACCGCCGGGAGGAGGTCCGGTCCGGCCACCGCTACGGGGGCATGGCGATCTTCGAGCCCGAGGTCCTGTCCTACGTCCCCGAGGGGGAAAGCGGGCTCTACGAGACGGTCTTCAAGGGACTCGTCCGTGACCACAAGGGCTTCGCCGCCCTGGAATGGGACGGCTACTGGCTCGACATCGCCACCCCGAAGGACCACCTGAAGGCAAACCTCGACGTGCTCGCCGGGATGCGGGACCCGAAGCTGGCCACCGACGCCGCCGGCGAGGCCTGCGAACGGTGGGACGTGATGGCCTTCGTGGGCGAGGGGGCGTTGGTCGAGGATGTGGACCTGCGCCACTCCGTCGTCGGAAAGAGGGTGGCCATCGCTCCGGGCTCCCGCCTGGAGCGCTGCCTGGTGTGGGCGGGCGCCCACCTGCCCAGGGGCGACTACCGGGACACGATCATCACCCCGAACCGGCAGCTCCCGGTGCGTTAGGGCACGCGCCACCGCCGACGTTAGGAGCGCAGGGCGCACATGTGCGCGAAAGGCGACTAACTTCTGCTTGACCGCGCAGCTTACGACGTTGCGCTTGGCTTGGGCTCCCCGAGACAGCCGGCGGCCTTCCCGACCTTCTGCAGGCCGGCCAGGTCGCCAGACCCCCAGGGCTGGTTGGGCACCATGTTGCCGGCGGGGTTCATGACGTTGCCAGCGCTCGTGACGTGGTCGAGGCCGAGGACATGGCCCAGCTCGTGCATGACGACGCCCTGGATGAACGCCGGGGGCACCTTGTCGTCGGAGTTCATCAGCACCTTGCCGGACACGTAGACCCAGGTGTTGCCGGACGGCACGGGGCGGGACGGGCCGCCCACTCCGGCAAAGCCGTGGCCGGCGCCGGCCCCCTGCCCGAGCGGGAGCCATCCGATGAGGATGGGGGCCCACTTGTCCCCGTAGTAGTTCGGCTGGTAGTTCTGGCGATCGGCGAGTCCCCTCTCGGAGGTGATGCCCGCGGAGACGAACGCGATCCCGGTGGCCTTGCTGATCTGGTCGACCGCGGCGTTCACCGCGCTCAGGCCCCCTGCCGGCGCCCCTTCCACGTTGACGACGTACTCGATGGTCCGGCAGGGGTTGAACCGGAGCGGCTGGCCGGTGCGGGCGTCGACCTCCAGGAACCTGAAGCCGGCCGGGTCCTCGGCGGGACCGGGGATCGGCGCCGTGGCAACGGCCGCGGCGCCGCCGGCGTCGGGGGCCGGAGCAGTCCGCTGCGTCCTGATGTAGACCACGGTTGCGCTGGCGACGAGTGCCAGCACAACGAGGGTCTTGGCGACCTTGACGAGCCCCCGCTTGAGACGATTACGTCGGTGCACCTTCCGGACTGCGCCGGATGGCTTGGATTTCTGCCCCGTGCACTTGCGGCACTGGAAACCCACCGGGGCATCGACGAGGCACTCCCAGCAGATGGGTCGCCCGCAGCGGCCGCAGGCAAGGCTGGTCTCGCGGGATGCATGCTTGTAGCAGCTCTTCTTTTTTTCGTCGGCGATCTTCTGCGACACGAAAGGAACCCCCGAATCCTGAACGTCGGGACCACGCCCGCTCGGTCACTATCGGCAGGCCCGGGGTTCCTCTTGAGGCGATCAGACGAGCGTCGACATCCTCGCCAGGTGGGCTGCCAGGTCGGGGAGGATGCCGACCAAGAGGACCATGACCGTCGAGACGGCGATCGTGGCCTGGAGGAGCAGCGGCACCTTGACGCCCAACGGCCCGTCGCCGGCGGGCTCGAAGAACATCCTGCGGACGACCTTGGCGTAGTAGAAGAGCGCGATCACCGTGTTGACGGCCATCGCCACGGCCAGCCAGTACTCGTGGCCGTCGATCACCGCCCGGAAGATGAAGAGCTTGGCGGCCCAGCCCGCCAGCGGCGGGATCCCGGCGAGCGAGAACAGGAACACCGTCATCACGACGGCGAGGCCGGGGGCCCGGTAGCCCAGGCCCGCGTAGTCGTCGATGAAGTAGCCCCCCTCGCGGCCGTAGGCCACCGCCACCGAGAACGCCCCCATCTCCATGAAGGCGTAGATGAGGAGGTAGGCGATCGAGGCGGCGAAGGCCTCGTGGTTGACCGACCCCCCGTTGACGTTCACGACCGCCAGCGGCAGCAGGATGTAGCCGGCCTGGCCGATCGACGAGTAGGCGAGCAGCCGCACGATGTGGCGCTGGGTGAGGGCCACGAGGTTGCCGAAGGTCATCGTGAGGATCGCCACGGCGGCGATGAAGGGCCGCCAGACGTCGGCGAGGCCGTGGAAGGCGATGAACATGATCTGCAGCAGCCCGACGAACCCGGCGGTCTTCGAGGCCACCGAGAGGAAGGCGGCCACCGGCACGGGTGACCCCTCGTAGGTGTCCGGCACCCACCACTGGAACGGGAACGCCGAGATCTTGAAGCCGAAGCCGACGACGACGAAGAAGACCGACAGCACGGCGATCGAGCGCAGCACGGGGGTGGCGGCGAGGCGGACGGCGATCTCGGCGAGGTTCGTCGTCCCGGTGATCCCGTAGATCAGGGACATGCCGAAGAGCATCACGGCGGTGGAGAGGATGCTGAAGAGGAAGAACTTGAGGGCCGCCTCGTTGGACTTCACATCGATCTTCTGGAGCCCCGCCAGCACGAACGCCGGCACCGACACCAGCTCGAGGGACACGAAGATCGGCAGCAGGTCCCGGCTGGAGGCGATCGTGAGCATCCCCAGCAGGGAGCACAGGAGCAGGAAGTAGAACTCGCCCTGATGGATCCCCTCCTTCCGGAGGTAGTCGTAGGACATCGCGAGCGTGAGGAGGGCGGCGACGCAGAACAGGATCTTGAGGGTGACGGCGAAGGAGTCGACCACAAACATCCCGCCAAGGGTCGTCCGGGTCGGGTCGCCGGCCAGGGCCAGGAGCGCCAGCAGCGTCCCGGCCACCCCGAGCAGCGACACCGGCATGATGAGGCCCTTGCGGTTGTCCGGCAGCACGAGGTCGACCACGAGCACAATGCAGAGCGCGCCGGTGAGGACCAGCTCGGGGGCGACGGCGGCGTAATCGATCTGCATGCGTTGCGTCAGCCTCCGAGGAGCTTCGTCAGCCCGATGACCGAGTGCGTCGTCACGTCGAAGATGAGGCGGGGGAACAGGCCGAGGCCCAAGGTGAGGAGGAGCAGGGGCGCCCAGGCCACCATCTCGAGCGGCTGGACGTCGACCAGCTTCTTGCCCTCCCACTGCGCGGGGACCTTGCCGAGGTTCACCCGCTGGATCATCCACAGGAGGTAGCCGGCGGTCAGCACCGTCCCGATGCCGCCGGCGACCATGTAGACGCGGAACGTGTGGCTGGAGAGCGCCGACAGCGGGTTGTAGGAGCTGAGCAGGGCGAGCACCTCACCCCAGAACCCTGCCAGGCCGGGGAGGCCCAGCGAGGCGATGGCGGTGAAGGCCAGGAGGCCGCCCAGGATGGGCAATCGCAGCGCCATCCCGCCGAGCTGGGGGATCTCCCGGGTGTGGTAGCGCTCGTGGATCGACCCGGCTATGAAGAACAGCATCCCGGTGATGACGCCGTGGGCCACCATGCCGAAGACCGCGGCGTTGACCCCGATCTGGGTGAGCGTCGCGATGCCGAGCATCACGAAGCCCATGTGGCCCACCGAGCTGAAGGCGATCAAGCGCTTGAGGTCGGTCTGCGCGAGGCAGTTGAGGGCCGCGTACACGATGGCGATGACCGCCAGGGCGCCGATCAGGGGGGCGTAGGTGCGGGCGGCGTGCGGCATGATCGGGATCGAGATCCGGAGGAACCCGTAGGTGCCCATCTTGA
Organism: Actinomycetota bacterium; assembly: GCA_025963875.1. Lineage (GTDB taxonomy): Bacteria > Actinomycetota > CADDZG01 > JAHWKV01 > JAOPZY01 > JAOPZY01. Next base: position 9,901 of record JAOPZY010000031.1, on the reverse strand, counting down.
GGAGGATCGCGGCCAGCAACACGCTGCCGACCGTGGGAGCCTCGGTGTGGGCATCGGGGAGCCAGGTGTGGAACGGCCACATCGGGACCTTGATCGCGAACCCGATCCCCATGCCGAGGAAGATCAGGTTCTGGATGCCCGAGGGCAGGCTCGGCCCGATCCGCTGGAGCTGCAGGACGTCGAACGTGTGGGGGCTCGCCCGGAAATAGAGAGCGAGGAATCCCAGCAGCATGAACACGCTGCCGAACAGGGTGTAGAGGAAGAACTTGATCGCCGCGTACTCCCGGCGGGGGCCGCCCCAGAGACCGATCATGAAGTACATCGGGACCAGGACCAGCTCCCAGAAGATGAAGAACAGAACGAGGTCGAGGGCGATGAAGGTGCCGGCCATGCCCGTCTCGAGGAGGAGCATGAGCGCCAGGAACCCTTTGGGGTTGTGGGGCTCGGGCAGCCATTTCAGCGAGTAGATGGCGCACAGGAACGTGACGAGCAACGTCAGCTCGAGCAGCGGCAGGCTGATCCCGTCGATGCCGACGTGGTACCGGGCGCCGATGGAGGGGATCCACGACCGGTTGGTCTCGAGCTGCATCCCGGTCATCCCGATGTGGTACACGCGCAGCAGCAGGACGCCCACGACGAGGGGCAGGAACGTGAAGGCGAGGGACAGGAACTTGATCGTCTTCTCCTGCTCCTTCGGGGTGAAGGCGATGAGAGCTGCTCCCACGATGGGCAGGAACACGCTCAGGGTCAGCCCCCAGTGAGCCAGGAAGTCCATTAGCACCTCATCCTTTCGATTGCATTCAGCCCGGTTCCTTCAGCCTCGGATCAGAAAGACCCCTACGAAGACCGCTATGCCAACGAACAGACCTGCTGCATAGATCTGCACGTTGCCGGTTTGCCAGAACTTGAGCCCGTTGCCGGCCGCTCCCGCCCCCTGGGCGAGGCCGTTGACCCCCCCGTCGATGATCTGCTGGTCGATGTCCCGGTACACGAACCTTCCCAGCGCCACGGTGGCGGTCCCGGCGAAGTTGATGACGGCGTCGAGGATCTTCTGGTTCGTCCAGTAGGCAGCCCGCGCGATGGGGCCCGCTACGGGGTGGACGATCCCGTTGAAGTACAGGTCGTCGAAGTAGTAGCGACGCTGGAGGAGCTTGTAGAACCACGCCAGCGGGCTCTTCGCCAGGTCGATGTTCACTCTGTGCAGCTTGAAGATGGTCCAGCCCAGGTAGAGGCCGCTCAAGGCCAGCACCGTGGAAAAAGCGTCGAGGGCGAGGTTGAAGGAGTGCTCCACGTCGCCGAAGCGGACCCAGCCGGCGAACAGGTTGAGCTTGCCGGGCAGGCCGAGGAACCCGGAGAAGATGGCCATGAACGCCAGGAACACCAGCGGGATGGTCATCGCCTTCGGCGACTCGTGGGGGTGGACGTGTTCCGGGTCGTACCTCGGCTTGCCGTAGAACGTCAGGGCGACCATGCGAGCGACGTAGGCCGCGGTGAGGAACGCGGTCAGCAGGGCTGCGAGGAAGACGAACCAGCCGACGGAGCTGCCCGCCCGGGCCGAGTGGTAGGCGCCGTTGATGATGTCGTCCTTCGACCAGAAACCGGCCAGGGGGAAGATGCCCGCCAGGGCCAGCGACCCGATCACGTAGGTCTTGAACGTGGTCGGCATCTGTTTTCGCAGCCCGCCCATGTCGTTCATGGAGAACGAGTGGACGGCGTGGGCGACCGACCCGGCCCCCAGGAACAGCAGCGCCTTGAACCAGGCATGGGTCCAGATGTGGAACACGCTCGCCGTGTAGGCACCGACGCCCAGCGCCGCCACCATGTAGGCGAGCTGGCTGATCGTCGAGTAGGCCAGGACCTTCTTGATGTCGTCCTGGACCAGGGCCAGGCCGGCGGCCATCACCATCGTGATCGCCCCGATGATCGCCACCTCGTTGAGGGCCGCCGGCGAGGCATGGAACACCCCGTACATGCGCGCGACGAGGTAGACGCCGGCCACGACCATGGTGGCCGCATGGATGAGGGCGGATACCGGCGTGGGGCCGGCCATGGCGTCGGGGAGCCAGACCTGCAGGGGAACCTGAGCCGACTTGCCGATTGCGCCGCAGAACAGAAGGATCGCCGCCCAGGTGAGCGTCCCCCTGGCGACTCCACCCGAGGCCACGACGGACGTGATGTGGGCGATGTTGAACGATCCGGCCGCCCAGAACAGAACGAAGATGCCGAACATGAAGCCCACGTCGCCGATGCGGGTGGTGATGAACGCCTTCAAGCCGGCGTTCGAGTTCGCCCGCTCCTCGAACCAGTGCCCGATGAGCAGGTACGAGGCCACGCCGACGCCCTCCCACCCGATCAGCATCTGGATGAGGTTGTTGGCGATGACCAGGTTCAGCATCGAGCCGGTGAACAGCGACAGGCAGGCGTAGTACCAGGTGTAGCGGACGTCGTCGCGCATGTACTCGGTGGAGTAGATCTGCACGAGCAGCGACACGGTGCAGACGACGACGAACATCACCGCCGCCAGGCCGTCGATGTGCATGCCGAGCTCGACGAACCGTCCGCCGTCACCGAAGCGGAACCACGTCACCGACCGTTCGTAGACCTGATCCGAGTGCGCGATCTGCTGGAAGAAGACGCCGAGGGCGACGACCAGCGAGGCGGCGATTGCCAGGATGCCGATCTCGTGGCCCTTGCGTGGCATCCGCTTGCCGAAGAAGACGATGAGGAAGAAGGCGAGCAGCGGGAAGACGGGGATCAGCCAGGCGACGGATCTCAACGGATTACCACTTCATCAGGCTCACTTCGTCGATCGACACCGTCGAGCGGTTCCGGAAGATGAGGATCACGATCGCGAGCCCGACGCCGAGCTCGGCCGCCGCGATGGTGATGATGAACAGGGCGAAGACCTGCCCGATATACGAGATCGAGTGCAGCAGCAGGTTGAAGACAACGAAGTTGATGTTGGCTGCGTTGAGCATGAGCTCGATCGACATCAGGACCAGGACGGCGTTGCGCCGGGCCAGCACCCCGTAGATGCCGACGGAGAACAGGAAGGAGGAGAGGATGAGCACCCAGGCGACCGGCACCTACTCCTCCTTCCTTGCGAGCACCACCGCGCCAACGAGGGCGGCCAGCAGCACCACGGAGACGATCTCGAAGGGCAGCACGTACTGGCTGAAGATCGCCCGGCCGAGCGTGTCCACGGTGTTGGGCTTCGAGAAGTGGACCGTCTGGCCCTTGAAGGTCTTCCAGACGATGGTCGAGGTGATGCCGAAGATGGCGAGGGAGACCACCGCGGCAAGCGGCCGCGTCTGGCTGTCGAGGGCCATATTGCCGATGGGGGCACGGGTGAGCATGAGGCCGAAGAGCAGGAGCACGACGACGGCGCCGATGTAGACCAGCACCTGCACCCAGGCGACGAACTCGGCAAGGAACAGCAGGAAGAGGATCGCGGCTCCGGCGAGGACCGCGAGCAGGTAGAGGGCCCCGTGGACGAGGTTGCGGGTCGTGACGAGGCGGACCGCGGCGAAGACGATCAGCGCCGCCACGATCCCGAACACCACCTGCTGCATCCCACCCACCTTTCCGGGCAACCACCGTCTCGTCTAGCCGCCGGGACCCTTCGTGCCCTTCCTGGCCCGCAGCTCTGCGGCCTTGGACCTGGCCTCGGCGATCCGGGGGTCCGAGCCCTTGGCGATCTCCTCCTCGTACACCTTCCGCCTCACCGCTGCCGCGTCGGCGGCGGACATCCCGGCCGCCGGCCGGGATGGCGCCGGCGCAGGCGTCACAGGCGGGGCCGGCTCCGTTTCCGGCAACGTGGCCTTCCTGGCCCGCATCTCTGCGGCCTTGGACCTGGCCTCGGCGATCCGGGGTTCGGAGCCCTTGGCGATCTCCTCCTCGTACACCTTCTGCCGTACCAGACGCCCCGCCGCCGCTCGTTGCTCGACGAACTCGGCCTCCGACATCCCTGCCGGCCTCCCCGCCGCGGGGGGCGGCCCCGGGGCGGTTTCGACTGGTGCCGGAGCGGCCGCCGCGGGCGCGGCGGCCGGGGCCGGGACCACCGGCGCTGCCGACTTGATCTCCGGCCCCTTGGCGCCGTCGTCGAGGGGGCTGGGCGGGAGCACCGTGCGCATCCAGTCCTCGAGGCGCTCCATCTCGTGGGTGAGGCGGGTGATGTCCCCCTCGGCGTACTCGAACTCCGGGCTCCAGAACAGGGCGTCGTAGGGGCAGACCTCCACGCAGATGCCGCAGTACATGCACAGGGCGTAGTCGATGGCGAAGCGGTCGAGCACGTTGAATGCCTTTGCCCGCTTGCCCTCGCCCCTGGACTCCCGCCGCTCCTTGTGGCCCTCGATGTAGATGCACCAGTCCGGGCACTCCCGGGCGCAGAGCATGCACATGGTGCAGTTTTCTTCCTTCAGAGCGATGACGCCGCGCGAGCGGGGCGGGAGCGGGGCGATCTCGTCGGGGTACTGCACCGTCACGGCCTTGGACACCATGTGGCGCATGGTGATCCCGAGCCCCTTGAGCAGCCCCGTGCCGAACGTGGCTTTCTTGAGCTTCGACTCGTCGTTCACCCGGTCTCCCTTTACGTCCAGTGGGCCAGTTTCAGCGCGCCGGTGACGAAGATGTTGACAAGCGACAGCGGGATCAGCACCTTCCACGCGAACTTCTGGAGTTGATCCTCCCGCAATCGGGGGAAGGTCCACCGGATCCAGATCAGCAGGAAGATGAGAAGGCCCGTCTTGATGAGGAACCACACCGGCCCCGGCACGAACCGCAGTTGCGGCAGCAGCGGGACGTAGCCGCCGAGGAACAGGGTGGCAGCAAGCGCCGACATCCCGATCATGGCGATGTACTCGGCGGCGAAGAGGCCGAAGGCGAACTTCATGGCCGAGTACTCGGTGAAGGCTCCCGTGATGATCTCGGCCTCGGCGACGGGCATGTCGAAGGGTGTCCTCGACACCTCGGCCGTGGCCGCGGCGAGGAAGATGAGGAACCCGAGCGGCTGCGCCCAGAGGGCGAACGGTACGTAGCGCTGGGCCTCGGCGATGCTCACGAGCGAGAGCGACCCGGCCTGCATCGCCACGGCGGCGGCGGCCAGCACCAGGGGCAGCTCGTACGCGATGAGCTGGGCAGCCGCTCGCAGCCCGCCCATCAGGGAGTACTTGTTGGCGGACGCCCATCCGGCGGCCAGGACGCCGATGACGCTGATCGACGACACGGCGAGGGCGTAGAACAGGCCGATGTCCAGGTTGGCGATCACGCCATGCCGGCTGAAGGGGATCACCACAAAGGTGAGAGCGGCACCGAGCATCGTGATGTAGGGCACCATCGAGAAGACGGTCCGGTCGGTGGCGGCGGCCATGATGTCTTCCTTCTGGATGAACTTGAGGCCGTCGGCAAGGGTCTGCGCCCAGCCGTGGTAGGCGCCGGCGTACATCGGTCCGAGCCGGTGCTGCATGTGGGCCATCACCTTGAGCTCCACGTAGCCCACGACGAGGGTGGCCGGCAGCAGCAGCAGCAGGATGCCGAGCTTCAGCGCCAGGAGCACGATGCTGTTGGCGAGGATGTGGTGAAGGGTCGTCACCATTTAGCGGTCGATGTCCCCCACGACAAAGAACATGCTGCCGAGGATTGCGATCATGTCGGGCACGAAGGCGCCGCGCAGCATATGCGCGGCGACGCTGATGTTCGAGAACGACGGGGTGCGGATCTTCAACCGGTACGGCTTGTTGCCGCCGTCGGAGACCAGGTAGTAGCCGAGCTCGCCGAGGGGGTTCTCGGCGTGGCAGTAGATCTGTCCCTTCGGGAGGGTGAGCCGCTTGGGGACGGCACCGATGTGGGAGCCCTCCGGCAGGCCGTCGAGCGCCTGCTCGACGATGCGGGCCGACTCCTTCATCTCCTGCACGAGCACCCAGAACCGGTCGAAGGAGTCGCCCTGGGCGCCGAGCGGGGTGTCGAACTCGAACTCGTCGTAGACGAGGTAGGGGTCCACCTTGCGGATGTCGTAGGGGATGCCGCACGCCCGGAGGATCGGCCCGGACACCCCGTGGTCGAGGGCCAGGGCCGGGTCGAGGCGCCCGACGCCGACGGTGCGCTGCTTGAAGATCTCGTTGCCCATCAGGAGGTTCTCGTAGTCGGGGATCTTGGCGACGAGCTGGCGCACGCCCCGGCGGGCCAGCTCGACGAAACCCCTCGGGACGTCCTCCTTGAGGCCACCCGGGCGGATGAAGCCGAAATGCATCCGGCCCCCCGTCACCAGCTCGAGGGCCTCCTGGATGAGCTCCCGCTCGCGGAAGGCGTACATGACCGGCGTCGTCGCCCCCAGCTCGAGGCCGAAGGAGCCGGTGAACATCAGGTGGTTGGTGATGCGGTTGAGCTCGGCGAGGATGACCCGCAGGTACTGCGCCCGGCGGGGCACCTCGAGCTCGAGCATCCGCTCGACGGCCAGGGAGGCGGGGATCTCGTTGTTGATGCCCGAGAGCCAGTCCATCCGGGACAGGAGGTTGGTGATCTGGCGGAAGTCCCGCTGCTCGACCAGCTTCTCGTGGCCCCGGTGCATGTAGCCGATGACGGGCTCCGCCCGGACGATCCGCTCCCCGTCGACACTGACGAGCACCCGGAGCACCCCGTGCGTGGCGGGGTGCTGGGGGCCGACGTTGAGGACCATCTCCTCGGTATGGAGCCCTCCGGTGCTGGACAGGTCGGGAACCCGGGTGAGGTCCTCGGGGACCGTGCCCATCAGGCCCGCACCCCGAACTGTGAGTAAAACCTGGTGCTATACACCAGAAAATACTCACAGAAGGCCGGAGAAGTCGCCCAGCTCATCGCAGCGGGCCTCCGGCGGCTGCCTCTTCCTCGTCCTTCGCCCCGGGCCAGGCCTTGTACCGACGGCTGGCCAGCTTGAAGGATCGGCGCAGCGGGTAGCCCTCGAAGTCTTCCGGCAGGTAGAGCTTCACGAGGTTGGGGTGGCCGTCGAAGTCGATCCCGAACATCTCGGCGCACTCCCGCTCGTGCCAGTTGGCGCCGCCGTAGAGCGCCGTCAGGCTGGCCATGGACGGGCTCTCCGCAGGCAGACGGACATGGGCGATGACTGTGTTGCCGTAGGTGAGGGAGTGGAGGGCCACCAGCACCTCGAAGCCCTCCGCCTCCCAGTCGACGGCGGACAGGAAGTTGAAGTAGGCGCAGTCGAGCTCAGGGTCCTCCTTCAGGACGCGCGCCGCACCCACAACGTCGCCGGCAGGGAGCGTCACGTGGATCGTGCCGTTGCGCACGTCCACCGAGGCCGCCGCGTCGCCGAGCTTGCCGGCGACCCGGCGGCTAAATTCCTCCGGATCTACCCGTTCCCATGATCTGAGGGATCTTGGCGGCGTGGCCACTCCACCTCTCCGGTATGTTCTCGTTCTGGATCTTGTTCTGCAGGCGAACGATTCCGTAGAGGAGCCCCTCGGGGCGGGGCGGGCATCCAGGGACGTAGACGTCCACCGGGATGATCTGGTCGACCCCCTTGGTCACGCAGTAGGAGTCCCAGTACGGCCCGCCGCAGTTGGAGCACGAACCCATCGAGATCACGTACTTCGGCTCGGGCATCTGCTCGTAGACCCGCTTGACCGCCGGCGCCATCTTGTCGGTGACCGTGCCCGCGACGACCATCAGGTCCGCCTGCCGGGGCGACGCAGGGAAGGGGATCACCCCCAGGCGCATGATGTCGTGCTTCGGCATGGCGGAGGCGATGAACTCGATGGAGCAGCAGGCCAGCCCGAACTGGAACATCCACAGCGAGTACTTCCGGCTCCAGTTGAGCAAGAACGACACGGACTTGGGAAGCTTGACCCGGTGCACCCGCTCCCGTCCGTCGCCGTCGATGGTCACGCTACAGCCACTCCAGTACCTTCTTGCGCCAGGCGTACGCCAAGCCCAGGGCAAGAATGCCGATGAAGATGACCATCTCGACGAAGGCTGCGGTGCCCAGTTTGTCGAAGACGACTGCCCAGGGGAAGAGGAAGACCGCCTCGACGTCGAAGACGACGAAGAGCAGGCCGAAGAGGTAGTAGCGGATCTGGGTCTGGGACCAGCCGCCGCCGACGGGATCGACGCCGCACTCGTAGGTGAGGTACTTCTCGTCCCGGTGGACCTTCGGGCTGACGAGCTTGTTGAGGCCGAGCGTGCCGGCGACGAGCAGGAGCATCATGCCCGCGAAGAATGCCAGGGTCAGATACTCGCCAAAGTATCCCTTAGGCACCGAGTTCGCCACCCCTCAAGCCCATTGGCCTGCAAGGTACCACACGGTGGGCACGACCCCTGGCTTCGAAGAATCGGCTCGGTGGTACTCTCCTGATCGATGAGCGATTTGCCTCCGCGGAATGCCGCCGATCAGGGCTTCGACTGGAAGGTCTCATCGGACGAGCGTGCCAATCTCGACGATTCGTATTTCAAACTCCCGGAGAAGATCGCCATCGTCACCTGGGGTGCCCTGGCCTGGGACCCGGGCGAGCTGCCGCTGGTGTCCGAGGACCCCGAGCACCCCGAGGAGGCGTGGGAGCCCGGGGGGCCGGAGCTGCCCATCGAGTTTTCCCGGGTGGCGGTCGACTGCCGGCTCATCCCGGTGATCGACCCCGAACACGGCACGACCGTGACCACCCTGTATGCGAAGAGCCGTCGCAACGACCTCGACGCCGCCATCCACGACCTGATGAAGGCCGAGGGGGCGACGAATCCGAAGCGGATCGGCTTCGTCGACGTCCGGGAGGGCAAGCACCGTTGCCGGATCCAGCCGGCCCTGGCGGAGGTCGTGAAGGAGTGGGCCCGGGCCCACGAGTTCGACGCCGTCATCTGGACCGAGCTGCCCTCCAACTTCAAGGACCACACGGGCCGGGACTTCTCCCCCGAGGTGGCGGTCAAATACCTCGGCGAGCTGCCGAAGGTGCTCGTCGAGCAGGCGAAGGAGTACGTCGACCGGGCGCCGAAGGAGATCGAGACCCCCCTGCGAGCATTGCTCCGCGAAGGGGGCTGGCCGCTCTGAGGCAGATTCCGTCAAAAAGTGTGCTCACGGCCCTTTTTGACGGAATCTGGGCTGTGACGGGGCCCTGGTTCAGGGTCAAGCGGCAAAAGCCGGTCAGCGGATGGCGAACGTGGCCTTCTTTGCCAGCTCGATGAGGAAGTTGGGGGCCAGGCCCACCGCCCCGACCGCCAGGGAGGCGAGCGCCACCGCAACGCCCAGGCCCGGCGCCACCTTCTCCTTCACCGCACTGGCCCACCCCTCCTCGCCGTCGAGGAACATGACCGCCACCAGGCGCAGGTAGAAGGCCGCCGCGATGGTGCTGGTGAGGACGCCCACCACGACCAGCGGCCCGAGTCCCGCCTTCATGCCGGCGCCGAAGACCTCGACCTTCGCCCAGAAGCCGATGGTGGGCGGGATGCCGGCGAGCGACAGGAGCATGAGCGCCAGGGCGGTCGCCAGCCAGGGGTGGCGGCGCCCGAGTCCCCGGTAGTCGTCGATGTTGATGTGCTCCTCGCCCGGCCCTCCGACGGCGTAGACGACGGCGAAGGCCCCGAGGACCGTGAAGCTGTAGGCGGCGAGGTAGAACAGCGAACCCGAGATGCCCTCGGGATTGTTGGCTGCCAGGCCGACGAGCAGGAAGCCCGAGTGGGCGATGGCCGAGTAGGCGAGCATCCGTTTGACGTTGGTCTGGGCCACCCCGATCACGGTGCCCACCACCATCGTCAGCACCGCCACCGTCCCGATCGCCGGGCGCCACTGGGGCAGCAGGAGCGGGAAGGCGCTGGTCAGCAGGCGGAGCGCCGCCGCGTAGGCGGCGATCTTGGAGCCGGCGGCGAGGAAGCCCGAGAGCGGGGCCGGGGCGCCGTCGTAGACGTCGGGGGTCCACATGTGGAACGG
>JAOPZY010000013.1 GCA_025963875.1 Actinomycetota bacterium | reverse complement strand
GGGCTTGCGGGCTGCATTGAACTGGACGAGCTCCGCCAGCACCCCCACCGCGATCTCCTCGTGCTTGAGGCTACCGAGGTCGAGTCCTGCCGGAGCCTTCACCCGGGCGAGCATCTCGTCCGAGTAGTCGACGTCCCGCAGCCAGTCCATGACCGCCTTCGCGCGCTTCCGGGAGGCGATGAGGCCGATGAAGGCTGCGTTGGTACCGAGCGCCTTGTCGACGGCGAGCTCGTCGTACTGGCCCTGCGTGGCCACGACAATCAGGGAGTTCTCCCCGACGCCGGCGGCCGCAAGGTCGAGGGTGGTGATGACGTGGTCGGCCTGCGGATGGGCCTCGGGGTCGCCCCGGTCGTCGATGACGACGGTACGCCACCCCAGCGTCTTGGCCAGGCCGGTCAGCGTCCGGACCATGGGGGTGCGCCCGATGAGCACGAGGTGGGGCTTCGGGAGCACGGGTTCCACGAACAGCTCGATGGCACCCTCGCTCTGGCACTGCATGGGTACGAGGCTGATGCCGTCGTTGGCCCGGGCCGCCAGCTCCTCCGGCGAGCCCAGCAGCACGAGCTGTGCCTCGCCGGTCTCCATTGCCTTGCGGGCCTCGCGGACGACCACCGAGTCCGCGCAGGCGCCGCTCAACCAGCCCCGGACCTTGCCGGCGGCGGTGACGATGGCCTGGTTCCCAGGTTGCGCCGAAGAGGGGGCCCGACGCCACACCACGGTGGCCAAGGCGAATGGTTCGCCCCGTCGGGACAGATCCTGGCGCAACTGCAAAAGGTCTTCAGTCATCATTCACCGCCGCCTGCTCGGTCGTTTAGTTCCTTACTTCATGCAACTACCCTTCGTCTACCGGTATTCCCCGTCCCCGGCGGCTTACTGCCCCGGAAGCGGCGGAGTACCCGAGACGTCCTTCTTGTACTTGATCGCTTCCCAGACACGGCTCGACAGGCAGGGCATGTCGATGTTGCGGACCCCGAGGTGGGCGACGGCATCGACGACGGCGTTGACGAAGGCGGCGGGGCCACCCACGCAGCCGCACTCCCCGATGCCCTTGCACCCGATCGGGTGGTGGGGCGAAGGGGTGACGACCTCGTACAACTCGAAGTGCGGGGTCTCCCATGCGGTCGGGATCATGTAGTCCATGTAGTTGGACCCGATGCAGTTGCCCTGGGAGTCGAAGGTGATCATCTGGTGGTACGCCATGGCGAAGGCTTCGGCGAGACCGCCGTGCAGCTGGCCCTCGACGATCATCGGGTTGATCCGGACGCCACAGTCGTCGACGCCGACGAACTTGAGGACGTCCCACTCGCCCGTCTCCGGGTCGACCTCGACCGTCGTGACGTACACGTCGAACGGCCAGGTCATGTTGGGCGGGTCGTAGTAGGCGTTGTTCTCGAGGCCCGGCTCGAGCCCGTCCGGCATGTTGGTGTAGGCGGCGAAGGCACAGTCCGTGATGGTGACGCCCCGGTTCGGAGCGCTCCGCACGTAGAAGCGGCCCAGCTCCCACTCCACGTCTTCCTCCGACACCTCGAGGAGGTGTGCGGCGAGCTTCTTGGCCTTGGCACGCACCTTGCGGGCGACCATGGCGGTGGCGGCGCCTGCGGTCGGGGTCGACCGGGAGGCGTAGGTACCCATGCCAAACGGCGTGTTGTCGGTGTCACCGTGCTGCACCAGGATGTCGTCGGCGGGGATGCCGAGCTCGTGGGTCACGATCTGGGCGAACGTGGTCTCGTGGCCCTGACCCTGGGTCTTGGAACCGATCTTCAGCACTGCCTTGCCGGACGGGTGCACCCGCAGCTCGGCGGAGTCGAACATCTTGATGCCGATGATGTCGTACTCACGGGAGTTGCCGGCGCCGAGGGGTTCGGACATGCAGGAGAGGCCGAGGCCGAGAAGGCGGCCCTGCTTGCGAGCTGCGTCCTGGCGTGCCTTGAAGCCGTCGTAGTCGATCTTGTCGAGCGCGAGGTCCAGGCACTTGTCGTAGTCGCCGGAGTCGACGAGGAAGCCGAAGGTCGTGCGGTGGGGGAACTCACGGATGAAGTTCACCCGCCGGAACTCGGCCTGGTCCATGCCGATCTCGTAGGCGCAGGTCTGCATGAACCGCTCCTGGAAGAACATCGACTCGGTAATGCGGAACGAGCACCTGTAGGCGACGCCGCCGGGTGCCTTGTTGGTGTAGTGGCCCTGTGCGGTGAGGTAGCCGTAGGGGACGTCGTAGCAGCCGAAGATCGAGTGGAACAGGCCGATCTTGAACTTGGTCGGCTGGGCGTCGGAGAAGAAACCACCGTTGTCGGTGTCGGCGTGGACGCGCACCGCCTGGATCTTGCCGTCCTTGCGGATGGCAGCGTCGCAGTGGAAGTACATGTCACGGGCGTACCCGGTGGAGATCAGGTTGCCGGTTTTGTCCTCGATCCACTTGACCGGACGGGTCAGCAGGATCGACGCCAGGATGGCGATGACGTAGCTGGGGTAGACGGGCACCTTGTTGCCGAATCCGCCGCCGAGGTCGGGGGCGATGACCCGGATCATGTGCTCCGGGAGCTCGGCCACGAGGGCCACGGCCGTCCGGATGATGTGCGGCGCCTGGGTGGTCAGGTAGATCGTGAGCTTGCCCGTGGCCGAGTTGTAGTCAGAGATGATGGCCATGTTCTCGATGGGGCAGGGGTGGGTGCGGGGGTAGAAGATGTCCTGCGAGACGACCTGCATGCTCTCGTCCGCGAACACGCGCTCGGTGTTCTCCTTGTCGCCTACTTCCCAGGTGTAGCAGATGTTGTTGGTCTGGCCTGCCTTGTCGTCCCGGATGATCGGGGCGCCGGGGGCGAGGGCCTGCTTGGGGTTGACGATGGGGGGAAGCGGGTCGTACTCGACGACGATCACCTCGCAGGCGTCCTTGGCGATGTACGGGTCGTCGGCGACGACGCAGCAGATCTCCTGGCCCTGGAAACGGACCTTGTCCGTGGCCAGGACTGCCTGGGTGTCGTAGCTCAGGGTGGGCATCCACGCCAGGTTGTGCTGGGCAGCCATGTCGCCCGTGATGACCATGTGTACGCCGGGGGTCATCCAGGCCTTTGACGTGTCGATCGAGGTGATGCGGGCGTGGGCGATCGGGCTGCGCAGGGTCTCCATGTGGAGCATCCCGGGGAGCTTGAAGTCGTCGATGTAGTTGCCCTTGCCACGGATGAAGCGTGCGTCCTCAACCCGCTTGCGACGGGCGCCGAGACCGCCAATCTGTATTTCGTCTAATGCCATACCTGTCCTCCTCTTCAACCAGTCCGAGCTGCCCGATTAGCCGCGTGCCCCACGTGCGGAGATACCCGACGTGGCCATCTTCTTGGCCGCCCACTGAACCGCCTTGACGATGTTCATGTAGCCCGTGCACCTGCAGTTGTTGCCCGAGAGTGCCCAGCGGATCTCCTCTTCCGTCGGGTTCGGGTTCTCCTCGAGAAATCCCGTCGCGGTCAGCATCATGCCGGGGGTGCAGAACCCGCACTGCAGCCCGTGCTCCTCGTGGAAACCCTCCTGGACCGGCGAGAGCTCCGACGGAGAACCGAGACCCTCGACGGTGACGATGTCGTGGCCGTCGGCCTGGACCCCGAGGACGGTGCAGCTCTTCACCGGCAGACCGTCGAACAGCACGGTGCAGGCCCCGCAGCTTGTCGTGTCGCAGCCGAGGTGGGTCCCGGTCAGACCGAGGACCTCCCGGATGAAGTGGACGAGGAGCAGCCGGGGCTCGATCTCAGCCTCCCGGGGCTCATCGTTGACCACGCATTGAACCGTTCTGAACTCTGGCACGTACAGCCTCCTTCTCGCGACGTTGCCGTCTTGTCTTAGGCCGCCCGGATACCAGCGGCCGCATGGAGCGAACGCCGGACGAAGACCGCCACCATCTCCCGCTTGTACTCCTCGCTGCCCCGGTGGTCGGTCCGAGGAGAGGAATCGGCTGCTGCCGCCTGGGCTGCCTGCTGGATCGTGTTCTCGTTGAGCCCGCCGCCGGAGACGATGCGCTCGGCGTCGTAGCACTTGATGTTGCTGGGGCCGACACCCGTGAGGCCGATACCGACCCGGGAAACGGAACCGCCCTGCTGCTGGAGGGCGACGCCGACGGCAACGGTGGCGAAGTCGCCCACCTTGCGTTCGATCTTGTGGTACTCGCCGAAGTTGGTGGCGCCGGGAACCCGGACCTCGACGGCGATCTCGTTCGGCATCAGCGTGGTGGAGAACGGCCCGGTGATGAACTGCGAGACGGGGATGACCCGCTCACCCTCGGTGGAGCGGGCGACGACCTCGCCGTCGAGGCACATCATCACGGTGGCCCAGTCACCCTGGGGGTCGGCGTGGGTCAGGTTGCCGACGACGGTGCCGCGGTTGCGCACGACCGGATCGGAGATGGTCGGCGCCGCCGACGACATGAGCGGGTGGCGCGACCGGACCAGCTCGGAGCGGACGATGGCCCGGTTGCGGGCCAGACAGCCGATGCGCAGGTAGCCGCCGGCCTCCTCGATGTAGTCGAGGCCCTGGATCTGGTTGAGGTCGACGATGGTGGCGGGTGCGGCGAAACGGAGCTTCATCAGCGGGATCAGGCTCATGCCACCCGAGAGAACCTTGGCGTCCTCCCGGTAGTAGGCCATCATCTGGCACGCCTCATCCAGCGTTCTGGGTGCCTCGTAGTGAAAGCGTGAAGGATACAAACTGCCCTCCTTTAAGTGCCCGAAGTCCTATACGTGTGTGGCGCCGAGCGCCGGTGCGGCTTCGAAGCTGATCGACGATCCCGAACTACGAGAGGTACCGGCCGCCACGCCGCCGCCGCGCACCGCCCTCTTCGTCTGCCGCAGGCGCGTCCTCGGCCGGCGCGGCTGCGGCCGGCCTCGCCGCTGCCCTCCGACCTGCGGGCTCGTCCGTGTACTCGATCCCCTCGATCGTGTCGTCGGCCTTCAGGTTGCGGGGCCGCTGGCTCGACGGCTGCCGCTTCTCGGGCACCGCGATCGGGATCTCCTCGGGAGCCGGGTCGGGACGTGGCACCTGGTGGGGTGGCCACGGGCCGGGCACGGGCTGACCCGCGATCTTCAGCATGTCGACCACTTCCGGCCAGGCCCAGATGGTCGGGCTCGTCGGATCCTTGTTCACCTTCGGCGCACCTTCGATCAGTTCGAAGATCCGCGGGTTGCCTCTACCCTCAGCCACTGCGACACCACCCCTTTCCCTGTTGCCATATCCCCGTTGAAGCAATCACCATCTCGAACAACTTGGAACCCTGTGCTGCGTCAAGCGCACGCTGGGAAGCGATCCCGCTTCAAGCGATCCAGCGTCGTATGCGACGGAGAAGAAGGAGAAGAAGGAGAAGGAGCGATGGCAGAGAGAGGCGCCGAACCGGCGACGCGGTCGCCGTGGCTGGCCATCAAATACAGACACTTCAGGTCGATCAGACAGCGCGACCATGCACCCAACGAGTTTCCCCCACCGGTGCCGGATGACCCCCAACCCGGTTGCGAAATCATTCTACGCGCTTCTCGGCGAAACGGACAACGGCAAATGTACGCCTGCGCCGCCGCGCTAGTCAACTCCGCTTAGGCTCAAAGGCCTGGAAGGCCTGGGTTCGGGCGTTTAGCCCGTTCTTGAAGGGAACTTTGTTTGTTCTACCGCGCTAATTCGCGGTGTGACAAACACAGTTTGCTCACAGCAACCGCAAACCGGACGGAACGGCTAGTGGCTCGTGGGGCGCCGCTTACCGATCCTTCTGGCGTCGTCCCGCTGGGTCGGCGCTCTGCTTGTGCACGTCGGCGTCGGTCGAGAGCATCAGCTTCTTGGTGAGGTTGGACTCGTAGTCCCCGATCCACTCCTCTTCCCAGTGCTGGACGTACTGCTCCTCGTTGCAGATCGGCTGGTAGATCGCGTTGAGCTCGGTGGCGATGCCGGCCCGGATGGAGCGGGTGGCCCCGCCCGGCGGGATGAAGAAGGCGATGAAGAGCTTCCACTGCGTCCCGGCCCGCTCGACCCAGCAGGGGGACGCCGGGTGCTTGAGGGGGAAGCCCTCCTCGGTGAAGTTGTCGGTATGGCCGACGTAGACGACGGCGTAGTTGTCCTTCTTGTCCCCTTCCTGCTTGTACATGATGGCGTACACACCCGGTGAGTCGATGGGGTTCCAGCCCGCCAGGGTGTAGGGACCTTCGAACGAGTAGCCTGCGAGGCTTCCGAGACGAATCATTGTGGTGACCCCTTCCGACGGTGGCGGGCGGGACGGAGTTGCATCCCGAGCGGCCCCCTATTCTGGACCACCCCCCCATGTTATGCACACGAAGGGCAAGTGGATAACCTTCGGATCTGTGGGAAGGTGAGACAACGACTGTGGAGAGTGGGGAGCGAGGACGATGAGTGAAGAGCAGGCCGAACAGGATCCGGAGAGCAGTCAGGAACTGGAGTCACTGCGCACCGAGGTCGAGGGCCTCCACAAGCGCATGGAGGAGATCCGTGCGGCCACGGAGGAAGAGGTCCTGAAGAACTGGCAGTCCCCCTGGAAGGGCGCCGACATGGTGAAGACCAAGGTCGATTCCAGGCTCGCCTCCAACCAGGAGTTCCGCTCGATCATGACCCGCGCCCGTACCGCGGAGGCAACGGCGGCGAAACTGAGCCCCGAGGCGGAAGCCACCGGCGAAGGCTCCCCGACGGGCCACCCGGCAATCGGGCGTTAGTTTTCCGGGGGGCTGCTGCTACTCCCCCTGGACCCCCCTGTCTCTCTCTCAGGGGAAGCCGGGCTCGATCTCGACGTCCGCTTCGCTCTCGGCTTCCACCCGGGTGATGCCCCAGTCGGGCATGTTGGCGGTCTGCGCAGCCATCTGGAAGAGTTCCTTCGCCTTGGCGATGGCCTTCTCACGGTCTTCCGCGTACACCAGGAAGGTGGCACCGTAGGAGTTCGTCCCGATGCCGCTCGCCGAGCCGCCCCGGGGGGCGACTGCGTCGGCGAGCTCCACGATCTGTTCCGTCGGCAGGATCCGGTCGCCCGTGGCCTCCACGCCGACACTCCATGCGATCTCGATTCCCATTTTTTCGCCCTCCTCGTTCTCGCGAGCGCTTAGCCCAGTTTCGGAAGGACGAGCGCGAGCTTCTCGAGGCTGGCCAGGTCATGACCGGACAGCAGCTCGTCCACGAACGGCTTGGCGATGAGCATGCCGACGGAACGTGCCTGGAACTCCTCTTCGTCGCCCTTCAGGGGATTCATCCATATGAGCTTATGGCAGAGGCGTGACAGCCGCTCCATCGCCTCGGCCAGCACGGCTGGGTCTCCCCGGTCGAGGCCGTCGGAACAGATGACCACGATGGCGCCCCGGCACATCCCCCGACGTCCCCATTCGGAGACGAACTTGTCGAGCGACTCGCCGATGCGCGTCCCGCCCTCCCAGTCGAAGACCGCCTTGGCGGCGGCATCGAAGGCGACGTCGGGATCCCGCTTCTGCATCTCCTGGGTGATCCGGGAAAGCCGGGTACCGAAGCAGAAGACCTCGACCAGCTTGGCGGATGCCGTCGTCCCGACCGCGGCCCGGGCCGCCGCGTACCCGAAGTGCATGAGCGCCCGGGAGTAGTCGGCCATGGACCCGGAAATGTCGAGGATGAGAATCACCTTGCGCCGGCGGACCCGTCGCTCCCGCCAGTGCTGGTCGACGATCTCGCCGTGGCGGCGCATCGCTGCCCGGATGGTCCGGCGCAGGTCGGGGCGGATGCCGCGGTCGTTCGCCACCGTGCGCCGCGTGCGGCGCTTCGGCGGGAGGAACTTGAACTTCTGCATCAGCTTGCGAAGCGCCGCCTTCTCCTCGTCCGTCATCTCGGCGAAGCGCTTGTGCCGCAGCACCTCCATGTTCGACCCCATGAGCCCGGTGGGAGCGTCGAACTGCTTCTCCTGGCCGGCCTCCGGCTGGGTCAACACCTCGAACTCCGTTTCGGCCTCGGGGTCGAGATGCACCTTCATCTTGAGCAGGTGCTGGAGCGGGCCGCTGTCCGCCAGAAAATAGGACTTGAACACCTTGTCGTAGGTCGGCTGGTCGATGTGGCGGGTGAGCATCGTGGCCTTCCCCGCGTGGTACAGGTCGAGCAGCTCCGTGGGGTCGAGCAGCGTCATGGAGTCGGCATAGCCGAGGACGGACCCGGTCCCAACGACGACGCCCTCGTCCCGCAGCGCGCGGCCGAACCCGACCAGGACGGAGAGAAGACCCTGGTCTGCGGCCACTAGCCGATCACTCCGGAGAGGTTGTTCTTCACCTGGTCGATGTCGTCACGGTCCTTGAGCACCGAGCCGAGCGTCGCGGTGGTGACGTTGGCGTCCATGCGCTCTGCGCCGAGGAAGTCGAGCGCTCGGGCCCAGTCGAGGGTCTCTGCGACGCCGGGGCGCTTCTGCAGGTCCATCTTGCGGAGGTTCTGGACCGCCTTGGACACCTGGCGGGCGAGCTCCTCGGGAATCTCGGGGGCACGGGCACGGACGATCTCGACCTCGCGCTCCAGCTTGGGGTAGTCGATCCAGTGGAAGAGGCAACGGCGCTTGAGGGCGTCGTGCAGCTCGCGGGTCCGGTTGGACGTGAGGACGACCACCGGGGGACGCTTGCACTTGACGGTGCCCAGCTCGGGGATCGTTACCTGGAAGTCGGAGAGCACCTCGAGGAGGAAGGCCTCGAACTCGTCGTCGGCGCGGTCGATTTCGTCGATCAGCAGCACCGCTCGGTCGCCGGCCTTGATCGCCTTGAGGAGCGGGCGTTCCACCAGGAAGCGGGGGCCAAAGATGTCGTCGATCGCCGTCTTCTCGCTCAGGGCAGCCTCGGTGAGGGTGCGGACGTACAGGAGCTGCCGGGTGTAGTCCCACTCATAGAGGGCCTGGTTGGCGTCGATGCCCTCGTAGCACTGCAGGCGGATGAGCTGCAGCCCGAACGCCGACGCAATTGCCTTGGCAAGCTCGGTCTTGCCGACGCCGGCCTCACCTTCGAGCAGAAGTGGACGTCCAAGGCAAAGGGCCAGGTAGGTTGCGGTCGCCAGGCCGCGGTCGGCCAGGTAGTTCTGGTCCAGCAGAATGTCAGCAAGGTCCTCAACCGTCTCCGGAATCTCCATCCCCTTCGCCCTTCCGTCGCTCTCGCTCAATCTGAACCCCTCTCCCCTGGCATCAATTTTATGTCGGCCATTTCTCTATAGATCCCCCAGATCCCCAGTTGCTACCAGCGCTTCTCGAGGAGCCGGAGGCGGAACCACCCCCCCGATCGGTCGGGCGGCGTGGATACATACTCGAAATATACCCCCGTCCTTCCTCGAACTGACATGGAGGTGCCAGGTCGTGCGTATGATGCCCTGCTCACCTGCCCGCCGGATGGTCGGATGGAAGTTTCTCGGTGGGCACAGAGGCAAACTAATAAGGAAGCAATAAAAAGGGGTGTCCAATGGGCCAGGTACGTCGGGCCGCCATCCTCACCGTGAGCGACGGGGTCTTCCACGGGACCCGGACCGACAACTCGGGCCGGGCGTTGGCGGAGCTGCTCACCAAGTCGGGCTTCGAGATCGCCGAGACGGCAGTCGTCGCGGACGAGGTCCCCGAGATCGAGGCGGCCCTACGCCGGATGGCGGCCGCGGCCAATCTCGTGGTGACCACCGGCGGCACGGGCTTCGGCCCCCGCGATGTCACGCCGGAGGCCACCAAGGCGGTCCTCACCCGGGAGGCTCCGGGCCTGGCCGAGACGATGCGGGCGGTCGGTCGGCAGGTCAGCCCGATGGCGATCATCTCCCGTGGCCGCACCGGCGTCGTCGGCGAGGCCCTGGTGCTGAACCTCCCCGGCAGCCCGAAGGGCGCGGTGGAGAGCCTGGAGAGCGTCATGGGCGTGGTGCCCCATGTGCTGGAGCTGCTGTCGGGCCACACCGAGCACGTGCAGGCCGAGGCGGCGACGCCCGACAGCGAGGGGATCGCAGCGGCAGGACAAGGGGCCCACGACCACGGGGCCCACGACCACGGCGACCCGTCGCCCGGGGAAATCGCCGCCGCCAGGGAGCGCCAGGCCCGGGACGCCCTGACGAGCGTCGGCGTCGGCCCCTCCGACGTCACGCTCGACCTTGCGAAGCAACTCGCCGGTGGGCAGCAGGTGCTGCTGGCCACCGCCATCCGCACCGACGGAGCCCCGCCGTGCCAACCGGGTCAGAAGCTGCTCCTCGGCGCCGGCGGCCCGCTCTCCGGAACGCTCGGCTGCTCGGAGTTCGACGTCTCGGCCGCCGCCGATGCCGCCGGCGTGCTTGCCACCGGGCGTCCGATCCTGCGCACCTACCACCACGACCTCGGTTCGGTCGAGGTCTATCTGGAGCCGTACCTGCACCGGCCGCAGCTCGTCGTCCTGGCGGCGACGCCGATCGCCCTCTGGCTGCTGCGCTGGGGGAAGGACCTCGGCTACGAGACCGTGCTGGTGGAATCCCGGTCGGACTGGGTCACCGCCGAGCATCGCAGCGCGGCGACCCGGGTGCTCGCCGATGCCGGGGAGATCGGGCAGAGTCCGGCGGGGGAGATGGAAGTCGTGGCCACCGACCACGACGCCCCCGACGTCTCCCAGCAGGTCGCCACCCTGCTCGACCACAAGCCCCGTTTCGTCGGCATCATGGGCAGCGCCCGCCACACCGGCGGTCACCTGGCGGCGCTGCGGAAGATGGGCGTGCCGGACGACCAGGTGGCGCAGATCCAGTCGCCGGTGGGCCTCAACATCGGCGCCAAGACACCGCCGGAGATCGCCCTCTCGATCCTCGGGGGCCTCATGGCGGCCCGGACCGGCCGGCCAGGCGGTTGGATCGACACCAGGACGAGTCGGTGACGAGCGATTTGGACCCCCGTCTTATGATGGGCCCGCGATGAAGGTCCGTTTGCTCATGTTCGGAGCCCTGTCGGCCACGACGGGCGTCCACGAGCAATTCCTGGACCTGCCCGAGAACGCGACCGCCGGTGCGGTGCTCCGGTGGGTCGCCGCCGAGTACCCCGAGGCCGGGCCGATCCTGGACCGCGTGTCCGTGGCCGTCAATCTCGAGACCACCGGGTTCGACCGCATCCTGGCCCCCGACGACGAGGTGGCGCTCCTCCCGCCGGTCGCCGGCGGCGCCGGCACGGCGAAGATCACCACCGGAGTCCGCACCGAGGCCGTGCCCATCGACGAGGTCATGGAGCTCGTCGCCGACCCCGGGGCCGGCGGCACCGTGGTGTTCGTGGGCACGGTCCGGGAGCAGTCGGAGGGCTGGGGCGAGGTGAACCAGCTGAGCTACTCGATCTACCGGGAGATGGCCGAGACGATGCTGCGGAGGGTGGCCGAAGAGGCAGCCGAGCGGTGGCCGCTCACCGCAGTCTGCATCCTGCACCGGGTGGGCGACCTCGCCGTCGGCGACCAGACGGTGATCATCGCCTGCTCGGCCCCGCACCGCCAGGAGGCATTCGAGGCGGCTCGCTACGGGATCGACGAGGTGAAGCGCCGGGTGCCGGTATGGAAGAAGGAGATCGGTCCGGGTGGGGACCGCTGGATCGGCGTCGACCAGCCCGCCGAGCATGCGGAGGTCCCGACGTGAGCAGCGCCGTGCTCCCGCAGGACCTCGCCCGCTCCCTGTACTCCGTCGAGGAGGCGCAGGGCCGGATCATGGACGAGGTCACGCCGCTGCCACCTGTCGAGCTGCCTCTGCTGGAGGCGTGGGGCTGCGTCCTTGCCACCGACGTCGCCGCCCGCTACGACATCCCCACCTTCCCCTCGTCGGCGATGGACGGCTACGCGGTGAGGGCCGAGGACATCCGGGGGGCATCGCCGGGGAGCCCGGTGGCCCTCCGCAAGGTCGGCGAGGCCCCCATCGGCCATCCTCCCAAGGACCCCGTCGGGCCGGGCGAAACGGTGTGGATCGCCACCGGCGCCCCCATACCCGAGGGGTCGGACTGCATCGCCCCCATCGAGGAGGTCGAGGAGGACGGCGACACCATCCGGATCCTGAAGGAGTTCGAGGTGGGGTCGTTCGTCCGGCCCGTCGGCCAGGACCTCCGCAGGGGGGAGGTCGTCGTGAAGGCGGGGCGCCGGCTCCTGGGCCCCGAGCTCGGGGTCCTGTCCTCCGCCGGCTACCCGAGGGCGCTGGTGCATCCCAGGGTCAGGGTCGCCGTTCTCTCCACCGGCGACGAGCTCATCGAACCTGGAGCGATGGCAGCGTACGGCCAGATCGCCGACACCAACTCCTACACGCTCTGGGGCAACCTCGCCGAGGCCGGGGCGGTGCCCCTGCGGCTGGGCATCGTCGCCGACGACGAGGACGAGCTGCGGGCGGCCATCATGGAGGGCCTCGGCGAGGCCGACGTCTTCATCACCTCCGGCGGGGTCTCCGTGGGTCAGCGGGACGTGGTGAAGCGGATCCTCGAGGGCCTCGGAACCATCGAGCGCTACAAGGTGGCAATGCAGCCGGGGGCGCCCCAGGCGTTCGGGCTGGTGGAGGGCAAGCCGTTCTTCGGCCTGCCCGGCAACCCCGTCTCGGTGTTCGTCTCCTTCGAGCTGTTCATCCGCCCGGCGCTGCTGAAGATGATGGGCCACAGCTCGCTCACCCGCCCCGAGATCAGGGCGGTGCTGGAGGAGGACGTCGCCGGCCCAGCCGAGAAGACCCGCTATTCCAGGGTGCTCGTCACGGGGACGCCCGGGGCCTGGCGGGCCCGGCCCACGGGCGGCCCCGCGTCCCACCTGCTGGCGACGGTGTCCCGGGCCAACGGCCTGGCGGTCATCCCCGCCGGCACGCCGGTGGCGAAGGCCGGCGAGGAGGTGACCGTCAGCCTGTTCCGGGACCGGCGGCTGCTCGACGGACAGGCCTGAGCGCTCGTCCGGGTAAGGTTCCTGTAGGAAGCGAAGTCAAGTTGCCCGAGGCGCCCCTCAAGGCGCCGGATCAGAGAAGAGGAATTGGCCGAACGGCCCGACCAAAGAGGAGGTGTTGAGATGGGAATTCACAAGCTGCCCCCGATGCCCTACGCGTACGACGCGCTCGAACCCTACATCGACGCGCGCACGATGGAGATCCACTACACCAAGCACCACCAGACCTACGTGGACAAGCTCAACGCCGCCCTCGACCAACTCTCCGACAACGACCTGAAGAACATGCCGGTCGACGACCTCATGCGGAACTTCGGGAAGGTTCCCGAGGACAACCGGACGCCGATCCGCAACCACGGTGGCGGCCACGCCAACCACTCGCTGTGGTGGACCATCATCGGCCCCGACGGCGGCGGTGAGCCCAGCGGCACCATCGGCAAGGCGATCGAGGACACCTTCGGCACCTTCAAGGAGTTCCAGGGCAAGTTCAACGCCGTCGCCATGAACCACTTCGGCAGCGGCTGGACATGGTTGGTCACCGTCGGCAAGCGGCTCGTTATCTACAGCCTGCCGAACCAGGACTCGCCGCTCATCGGTGGGGACACCCCCGTCCTGGGCCTCGACGTCTGGGAGCACGCCTACTACCTCAAGTACCAGAACCGCCGGCCCGAGTACATCGACGCCTTCTGGAACGTCGTCAACTGGGACGAGGTCAACCGCCGCTACGAAGAGGCTGCCAAGCGGGCATAGGGCTCGC
>JAOPZY010000001.1 GCA_025963875.1 Actinomycetota bacterium | reverse complement strand
CCGGCAGCTTGGCCCTCAGGAACGCCTGGGTCTGCTCCCACGCACGGGCGGACGCCTCGGCGTGATGGAACATGGGGGAGTTGAAGTTGTCGAAGGCGTGGTTCGCCCCGGGATGCTCGTGGAACTCCGCCTCCGGCCTCCCGCTGAACGCGGATCGAATGACCTCCTGGCCATCGAGTGTCAGGAACTGGTCGGCAAGCCCGAAGTGGAAGAGGATCGGGCAGGAGATCTCGCCGGCAAGCCCCACCGACGGTGGGATGTCGGAGCCGTAGTAGGAGACCACGCAGTCGGGATCGGCCGCAGCGGCGACGCGGTAGCTGATACCGCCGCCCAGGCAGAAGCCCATCACCCCCGCCCGGCCCCCGGCGACCTCCGGCAGGTTCCGCAGATGCCCGAGTGCCGCCACCGCATCATCGACCGCCTTCTCGAAGTCGAGACGCTGCCGGTAGCCCAACCCCCGCTGCAGGGCGTCGGGGTCCTGCTCGTCGATGGCCACGCCGGGCTCCAGGCGCCAGAAGAGATCGGGAGCAAGGGCGACGTAGCCCATCTGGGCAACCCGTTCGCACACCGCCTCGATGTATGGGCTGAGCCCGAAGATCTCCTGGACGACGAGCAGGCCGGGCCCGAAACCGGAGTCAGGCAGGACGAGGTGCCCGGAGAACTCGCCGCCATCCGCTTCAGATCCGGGGACAGCCCGGATGGCCTCGGTACGGCTCTGGGTCAATGGTTCACCTCGTCCACGATTCTAGCGGCCGGCCGGCCCGGAACCGGGAGCCGCCGAGGGCTCGCCCACGGCCCGACCTCGTAGAAACGCCACGGTTCCGACGCCGCCTTGGTGATGCCGATCCTCGGGCCGGCCACCACGTCGCCCCGCAGGACCTGCCGGCCCCCGATCCACACCGGCCCCCCGACCAGGTCGCTGCCGTCCAGGGAGCGGTCGATCCCGAAGGCCTGGGTCAGGCGGGCCGGGCCGCGAGCGAGCAGCCGCAACGAGGCGGGGTCGACCTCCCGTCGCTCCCCCATCAGGTCGAGGCCGGACAATGGTTCCACCGCCCGCAGGAGCACCGCCCCTGGGCTGCCGACCGACTCGCACACGACGTTGGCGCAGTAGTGCATCCCGTAGGTGAAGTACACGTACAAGTGCCCGGGCGGGCCGAACATGACGGCATTGCGCTTCGTCGGCCCCCGGTAGGCATGGCTCGCCGGGTCGACGGGGCCGCAGTATGCCTCCACTTCCACGATGCGGCCCGTCACCGCGCCCTCTTCCGACTCCGACACCAGTGTCCGCCCCAAGAGCAGCGGCGCCACCTCGAGCGCATCCCGGGCATAGAAGGGCCGGCCGAGCCCCTTCATGAAGACACCGGCGACTTCGCCAGGAACCGGCGTAGCTTCTCCAGGGGCCAGGTGTTCACGACGTCCTTGGCCTCGACCCACCCCCGCTGGGCGGTCGCGACGCCGAAGCGCATCAGGTCCAGCTCCCGCGGGGAGTGGGCATCGGTGGAGATGGCGAACAGGCATCCCATCTGGCGGGCCAGGAAGGCGTGGTCGTCCTTCAGGTCGAGCCGGCGGGGGTTGGCGTTGATCTCCAGCGCTACGCCGTGGGCCAGCGCCGCCCGGCACACCGCCTCCATGTCGAGGTCACTGCCGGGGCGCCTCGGCATCATGCGTCCGGTCGGGTGCCCGAGGACGTGGACGTGGGGGTTCTCGATCGCCCGGAGCACCCTCCGGGTCATCACCTCCCGCTCCCCCCGGAGCTGGTGGTGCAGGCTGGCGACCACGACGTCGAAGCCGGCCAGGACCTCGTCCGCATAGTCGAGTTCCCCCTCCATCCCGATATTGGCTTCGAGGCCGTGCAGCACGACGATGCGTCCCGCCAGCTCCTCGTTCAGGGCCTTCACCTCGGCCCGCTGGCGCTCGATGTCCTCCAGGGACAGGTTGCGGACGATGGAGAGGTTCCGCCCGTGGTCGGTGATGGCGAAGTACTCGTAGCCCTTCGCTGCAGCGGCCAGCGCCATCTCACGGATGGTCCGCCGGCCGTCGGAGTAGACCGAGTGGCTCTGCAGGTCGCCCCGGAGATCCCCGACCGACACGAGTGAGGGCAGCGCGCCCCGCAACGCCAGCTCGACCTCGCCGCGGTCCTCCCGCATGGGCGCGGGCGGCGTCTGCATGCCGAGCGCCCCGTAGACCTCCTCCTCCGTCGACCCGGCGATGCGCTCCCCTGCCCGGAACAGCCCGTACTCCGAAAGCTTGAGCCCGCTGCGCACCGCGTGCTCCCGGACCTTCACGTTGTGCGCCTTCGACCCGGTGAAGTACTGGAGGGCCGATCCGAACTCCTCGGGGGCAACCACCCGCAGGTCCACCTGCAGACCGTTGCGCGTGAGCACGCTGCACTTCGTCGGCCCTGCCCCGAGCACCCGGCCGATATTGGGCAGGCCCCCGAACGCCTCGACGACCTCCCGGGGGTTGAACGCCGCCGCCAAAAGGTCGAGGTCCCCGATGGTGTCCCGCATCCGCCGCAGGCTGCCGGCGTACGACGCCCGCTCGACGCCGGGGATCGTCCGGAGGCCTTCCAGCATCTCTTCCGCTACTACCAGGGCATCCCCGAGCAGGATGCGCCGCTCCTCCCGGGAATGGGTTGCCAGCGCACGCAGGAGGTTCTCCTCGCTCTTGGCGCCGAATCCCTTCAGATCACGCAGCCGCCCGGCCTTCAGCGCCACCTCGAGCTCCTCCAGGGTGCCGACGCCCAGGGCGTCGTGCAGGGCGAGCGCCTTCTTCGGTCCCAGCCCCGAGAGCCGGGTCATCTCGAGGACGCCGGCCGGGTACTTGGCCCGCAGCTCCTCCAGCAGCGCGATGGTCCCGCTCTGGAGCAGTTCCATCACCTTGCCCGCCGTCGCCTTGCCAATGCCGTGCACCGCGTTGAGCTCGGCCCCCGTCATCGTCGAGACGTCGCGGCCCAGGCCGCGCACGGCGTCGCCGGCACGGCGGTAAGCCAGGGTGCGGAAGCGGTCCCCGCCGTTGATCTGGAGCAGGTCTGCGAGCTCGTGGAGGGCGGCGGCCACCTCGAAGTTGGTCCGGGGCATGCGCTCTCGATGGTACCCAGACCCATGAGCCTAGCCAGCAGGGGCGAACCTGCTGACGGTGAACTCCGCCCCCTGGGGATCGCTCAGCACTGCCACGCGGACAGGCGGGGTATCAACCGCTGGCACTACCACCCTGCCACCGAGTTGTACGGCCCCCTCCACGATCGCATCGGTGTCGGCGACAGAGAACGTCACACTCCAGTGCGGAGGCATCGTTGGGGCAGACGGGGCGCCCGGGAGGGGAGCCATCCAGGCGACGGCGTCCTCGAAGCCGGAGGGTGCCCCTGCCTTCGCTTGCCGCGTGAGCAGGTCGGGATCGAACGCCTCAAGGAACTGCCCGTACCCAGGAAGGCGGCACAGCACCGTGGTGCCGCCGCCGAAATCCAGCGTGTCGAACTCCCAGCCGAATACCGCCCCATAGAACGATTTGGCGCCTTCCAAATCCCCGGTGTTGAGGTTGCTCCAATTCCATGAGCCCGCAGCGTTGACGACCTCGGCTCCCTTGCGCTTGTTCGCCTGCCAAACGCAGAACACGGCCCCCGCGGGATCGGCAACGACGCCCATCCGGCCCGCGTCGGAGACGTCGAACGGCTCACTGAGGACTCTCCCACCGGCGCTCTCGACCCTCACGGCGGCATCGTCGGCGCTGTCGACTGCGATGTAGGTGCGCCAGGTGGGCGTCTGGGGGTCGCCGTCTGGCTGGGAGCCGATGGCGGCGACATCCCGTCCCCCGAGTTGGGCTACGAAGTACCCCCCGGCCATACGATTCTGGAACTCCCATCCAAAGAGGTCGCCGTAGAAGCGAGCCGCCGCTTCAGGGTCTGGCTGCGCCGTGTCGACCCAGCAGGGAACCCC
Organism: Actinomycetota bacterium; assembly: GCA_025963875.1. GTDB lineage: Bacteria > Actinomycetota > CADDZG01 > JAHWKV01 > JAOPZY01 > JAOPZY01. The sequence goes on along the minus strand of JAOPZY010000001.1, from coordinate 1,402 downwards.
CGGAGGAAAGCCTTCTCTCTCATCCCTCATCCATTGCACTCCTCATCGATGGTCAGACCCGGTGGCGGATCCAGACGTTGGGTTCGAAGTAGGTCCCGATACCGGCGACCCGGTCCACGGACAGAAGGGCGAGGCCCTGCGGAATGACGTAGTCGCCGCTCTCCGGGAAGGCCATCTTCGTCCAGGCCTCCCACTCTTCCACCCGGCCGGCGATCTTCAGGGATCGTGGCGCCGGCTTCAGGATTGCTGCGCCCAGACCGGTGTGGACACGGATCCAGGGGTCGAAGGGGGACCCGTCGGGCCGCGTCCACCCCACATAGCGCTCGATGGGGACGAGCGGGTACCGGTCCTTCAGGACCGGGCGCAACGGCACGATGACGGCATCCATGCCGTGGCGGGCCGCGACGAGGCGCATGCCTCCGAGAACGTGGCGGCTGAGGCCCCGACCCTGATTGCGTCGCGGTACCTCGACCGCCAGGGCCGACAGCGTCCCCCGTCTGCCTTGGGCGCCCGGATCGAACCCCCGCTCCACCACCTGGTCGATGCCCACCGGGAGACCCTCCACGGTGCCGTCCCAGGCGCACGGGATCGAGTGGCCCTGGCCCAGGACCTCCTCGGTCTCGGGGTCGTAGACGACGAACTGGAACTCGGGGAACTCCTCGGCGAGGCGGCCCCAGTACACCGACAGCACCTCGCCGTGGGTGTTGTAGACCGGCCAGATATCGGCGGTCAGCTCACTGCCCCGCCGGAACAGGTCGGGCCGCTCGGCCGCCGTGGCAATGACGGGATCCATGAAAACGAGGATAGACAATCGCGCGATGGCCAAGCGTCCAGGGAGAGGATGCGTGCGGACAGGGTCGGATCGGGGCGGAAGAGTTCCCCCGACGGTCGGCGAGGTCAGAAGCCAACCGCTCGCCGACCGAGCGTACTCTCCAAACCTCCCGGAACCCAACGTGCTTTATTGATACGTAGCATCGGCGGAAATGAAACCACCCCGCCCAATCGAGCTTGCCCGATCCCCGGGATGACGAAGGGCGGCCGTCTATCCGAGCCGGTTCGCCATCGCTGAGTTGCGGGCTTCGCCGTGACGAAAACAGCTCGGGCCCTTTGGAGCCCGTTGCTGTCGGGCCAGGTCGGGACCTTGACGCAGTCCTCTTAGCTTAGGCCCGCGAGGAAATAACCTGCGCGGTCATGCCGCGTCGGCCTCCGCTTCGCGCTTTTGACGGCGCTGGCTGCACCCCGAGCAGGTGCTCGAGCGCCCGGGCCTGGCGGGCCGTGGGCTGGAGCAGGTACTGGAAGGACCGGAACGCAGCCATCGTGCGAACAAGTGTACGGAGAGATGCCGACAGGAAATGGCCCGTTTTGGCGTCAGGCGGAGAAAATCCGTGACACGCGGGAGTGG
>JAOPZY010000234.1 GCA_025963875.1 Actinomycetota bacterium | reverse complement strand
CCCGGCCGGAGGGCCGGCGGACGGCCTCCACGGCCGCGACGACGGGGCCCGGGGTCATCACCATGCCCGCTCCGCCTCCGAAGGGGGTGTCGTCGACCTTGCGGTGCGGCCCCTGGCCCCAGGCCCGGAGGTCGTGGATCCCTACCTCGACAAGGCCCCCTGCGATGGCCTTGCCGAGAAGGCTCACGTGCAGCGGCGATTCGTAGACCTCAGGGAAGATCGTGACGACGTCGAACCGCAGCACGGCCGGGCGGGGCCTCAGTCGAAGAGGCCGGCCGGAGGGTCGACGGTCACCCGTCCCGCCCCCAGGTCGACCGAGACCACAATGCCCTTTGCGGCCGGCAGCAGCACGGGCCCGCCCGGCGTCTGGACCTCCCAGAGGTCCTGCTCGGCCCGGGAGAGCACGGCGGAGATGACCCCGAGGTCGGTGCCGTCGACGTTCACCACCGGCAGACCGACCAGGTCACGCTCCCAGAACATGTCGTCGGGCAGTTCCGGCAGGGCGGCCGCGGGAGCGAAGATCCGGCACCCCCGGAGGGCCTCGGCGGCGCTGCGGTCGGGGACCAGGTCGAAGGTGACGAGCAGCCGGTCGGGCTGCTGGGGGCGCACGGCGCCGATCACCATCTCCACGACCGTGTCGACGTCGCGGCCGACCAGCAGGCGGGAGCCGGGCTGGAAGCGGGCAGGGTTCTCGGACAGGGACCGGACAACCACCTCGCCCCGGATGCCGTGGGGCCTCGTGATCTCCCCTACGAGGACGGTGTCTGCGGGCCCTACGGTCTCAGACGGCGTCTCAGTCGACGATCTCGACGAGGGCGTTGCGGTCCTCCTTGGCGGCGGCGGCCTTGACGACGGTGCGGATGGCCCGCGCCACCCGGCCGCTGCGACCGATCACCCGCCCGACGTCGTCGGGGTGGAGGAAGAGGTCGTAGATGACGGTGCGCCCGGAGTCCTCCTCCTCGACGCGCACGTCATCGGGGTGCTCGACGAGCCACGAGACGATGAACTCCAGCGTCTCCCGGGATCCCATGGCCTGGAGTGTCTCTGGCTAGCTGGAGCCGCCGGCTTGAGCCCGGGCTGCCGGCTTCGACGCCGGTGCGGACTCCTGCCGGGGAATGACGCCGGCGATCTCCATCAGCCGGGTCACCGCCTGCGAGGGCTGGGCGCCCTTGCCGATCCATTCCAGTGCTCGGGGACCGTCGATCTCGACGAAGGAGGGCTCCCGCATGGGGTCGTAGCTGCCGATGTTCTCGATGAACCGCCCGTCCCGCGGCGAGCGGGCGTCAGTGACGACCACGCGGTAGCTGGGCTGGCCCTTCTTTCCGATGCGACGAAGTCTGATCTTGACCATGCTGGCGAGTGTACCAGGCAGCCGGAACCGCAATCAGTTGGTCAGCCGGAGTGGGGAGGAAAACGCACCGATGAGCGCCGTCGCGAAGCCCCAGCCTTGATGCCCGGCCCCCCGGTCCGAAGTTGGGAGCGAATCGCGCGTAGACGCGCGCTGGGCTCCTAACCTCCCCCTCCGGCCCCAGGGTCCTTCAGAGGCCCAGGCCCGGGGGAAGGCTGAAGGCGCCGCGGCGACCCTTCTTCCCGCCACCCTTCGTCATCGACTTCATCATCTTGCGCACGGCGTCGAACTGCTTCAGCAGCTCGTTGACGTCCCGGACCTGCGTCCCCGACCCCCGGGCGATCCGGGCCCGGCGAGAACCCGAGATGATCCGGGGATCGTTGCGCTCGACGGGGGTCATCGACCGGATGATCGCCTCCAGCTTGACCATGTCCTTGTCCTCGATGGCCAGGTCCGAGAGGCGACCCATGCCGGGCAGGCCCGGCAGCATCTTGACGAGGCTGCCGATCCCGCCCATCTTGCGGACCTGCTGCATCTGGGACAGGAAGTCCTCCAGCGTGAACGCGGCGTCGAGGATCTTGCGGGCCTGCTTCTCCGCCTCCTCCTTGGAGACGGTGGCCTCGGCTTTCTCGATGAGCGTGAGGACGTCGCCCATCCCGAGGATGCGGGAGGCGATGCGGTCGGGGTGGAACGGCTCGAGGTCGCCCAGCTTCTCCCCCATACCTGCGAACTTGATGGGCCGGCCGGTGACGGTCGCCGCGGAGAGCGCGGCGCCGCCTCTGGCGTCGCCATCGAGCTTCGTGATGATGATGCCGGTGAGCGGGATGGTCTCGGCGAACGCCTTGGCCGACACCAGGGCGTCCTGGCCGGTCATGGCGTCGAGGACGAACAGGACCTCGTCCGGCTGGGCCACGGCGTGCACCCTCGCCACCTGATCCATCATCTCGGGATCGACGTGCAGCCGGCCCGCGGTGTCGAGGATCACGACGTCCGCATCACGCCGGCCCTCCTCGAGCGCCCGCCGGACGACGGCCACCGGATCGGTCTCGCCCATCTCGGCGTGGACCGCTACCTTGGCCTGCTCGCCGAGGATCTGGAGCTGGCGGATGGCGGCGGGCCGCTGCAGGTCCGCAGCGACGAGCAGGGGGCGCTGGCCCTTGCGACGCAGCAGGGCGGCGAGCTTGCCGGCGGTCGAGGTCTTGCCGGAGCCCTGCAGGCCGGCGAGCATGATGACGGTCGGCGGCTTCGAGGCGGTGACGAGCCCGGCGCTCTGCCCGCCCAGCATCCGCACGAGCTCCTCATGGACGATCTTGATGACCTGCTGGCCGGGGGTGAGGGACTTGAGCACGTCCTCGCCCAGGGCCTCAGCCTTCACGTGCTGGAGGAAGGTCCGCACCGCGGGGAGGGCCACGTCGGCCTCGAGCAGCGCCACCCGGATCTCCCGGAGGGCCTCGTCGATCTCCTTCTCGGTCAGCCGCCCGCGCGAGCGCAGCTTGCGGAAGATGTCGTCGAGGCGGTTGCCGAGGGTATCGAACATGTGGCCATTCTACGGGGGCCGCACCGGACCTCCGTCAGGCGGCGTCCCTGGGGACCTCGACGAGGGCGTCGACGAAGGCTTTCGGGTCGAAGAGCTCCAGGTCGGTCATCTGCTCGCCGATGCCGACCGCCTTGACCGGGATGCCGAGCTCCTCCTGGACGGCCACGACGATGCCGCCGCGGGCGGAGCCGTCGAGCTTGGTCAGGACCACGCCGGTGACCTGGATCGCCTCGCCGAAGGTGCGGGCCTGGGCGATGCCGTTCTGGCCCACCGTGGCGTCGAGCACGAGGAGCGCCTCGGTGACCTCGCCCTTGCGCTCGGCGATGCGGCGGATCTTCTTCAGCTCGTCCATCAGCGGCGACTTGGTGTGCAGACGGCCGGCGGTGTCGACGATCACCACGTCGATGGACCTGGCTACCGCGTACTCGACGGCGTCGAAGACGACGGCGCCGGGGTCGGCGCCCGGAGCGTGGCGGATCATGTGGATGTTGAGGCGTTCCGCCCAGGTCCCGAGCTGGTCGATCGCCGCGGCTCGGAACGTATCCGCGGCGGCGAGGACGACGGTCCTGCCCTCGTCCTGCAGCATCTTGGCGAGCTTGGCGATGGAGGTGGTCTTGCCGGTGCCGTTGACGCCCGCCACCAACCAGACGCTCGGGCCCTTGTCGGAGAAGCGGAACGTACGGTCAGTGCGGTCGAGGATGCCGACGAGCTCGGCGCGCAGGGCCTCGCCCAGGTCCTCCGGCTTCAGCTTCTGGCGCCGGAGGGACTCGAGAATGGCGTCGGTGGCGGGGACCCCGACATCGGCCCGGATGAGGGCCTCCTCCACCTCCTCCCAGGCCTCCTCGTCGAGCTTCCCCCTCGTCATGATGGCGCCGAGACGCTCTCCGAGCACCGCCCTGCTGCGGGTCAGGCTGCGCAGCAGCCGGGTGGCGACGCTCGGCTTTACCTCGGGCTCGATCCCCGGGGGCGCTTCGACGACCTCGGGGACCGGTTTGGGCGCAGGCGGCGCCGCAGGGGGTGCTTTCGGGGGTGGCGCCGGGGGAGCTTTCGGCGGCGCCGGGGGCGGGGCGACGGCGGTGGAGGAGCGGCCAGCAACCAGAAGGGCCAGGCCAATGGTGAGCGCCAGCACGACAGCCGCAGCCACGAAGAACAGGGTGATGAACGTCACGGAGCCCGCCTTATCTCCTCAACATCTCCAACGACTCGAATATCCCCACCGCCGGCAACGGCGAACGACAGCCGTCAGTTCTCCAGCGGCAGCGAGCGGTCGGCGAGGTCCCGACCGACGATTCCCTCGGGTGACCCCGGCAGGGAGCGCAACCGCTCCGAGATTACCCGGCTCGCGCCGTCCGAGCGAACGGAGATGCCGTAGAGGATGTCCGCCAGCTCCATTGTCCGCTTCTGATGGGTGACGACGATGAGCTGCGAGCTGGTGCGGAACTCCCGGAGCAGGCCGAGGAACCGGTGCAGGTTGACGTCGTCGAGCGCCGCCTCCACCTCGTCGAGCACGTAGAACGGCGAAGGCCGGGCGCGGAAGATGGCGAAGGCGAGCGCCAGCCCTGCCAGGGCTCGCTCGCCGCCGGACAGCAGCGACAGGCGCCGCAGGTTCTTGCCGCCGGGCCGGGCCTCGACCTCGACGCCGGTCTCGAGCACGTCGGCGGGGTCCGTCAGGCGCAACCGCCCGACGCCGCCGGGGAACAGGGTCGAGAAGACGTGCTCGTATTCGCGGGCCACATCGGAAAAGGCGCCGAGGAACAGCTCCCGGATGCGGTCGTCCACCTCGGCGACCACCTTGAGCAGGTCCCGGCGGCTCGTGCGGACATCAGCGATCTGGGAGGTGAGGAACTGCTCCCGTTCGGTCAGTGCCTCGAACTCGGCAGCCGCGAGCGGGTTGACCCTTCCCATCGCCGCCAGGTCTCGCTCGAGGCGGGCCTGGCGCCGCTGCAGCGCCTCGTCTTCGGCGGCGGCGGATCGGTCCCAGGGGTCCATGAGGGACGTCGGGTCCTCGTCCTCGAGGCGCTGCCCGAACCGCTCGACGAGGGCTTCGACGTCGCGGCCCTCCTGCCCCCACCGCTCCTCGATGATGCGGGAGCGGATCCGCAGCTCCGCCGCGGCCAGGCCCTCGGTCCGGGCCCTCTCCCGCAGGGCGTCCACTGCGCCGACCAGCGAGGCACGGCGCTCCTGCAGCCCCGAGACCGCTGCGTCCGCCTCGGCGGTTGCACGTCCGCAGGCCCGGTACACCTCCTCGGCCTCGGCGGCCCAGACCCCCGCCCCGTCGCCGAGGATGCCCGCCGACGCGAACACCGACCGTGCCCGCTCCAGGCGGGCGGCCAGGTCGGCTCGCCGGCCCCCGATCTTTGCGGCCTCGGCGGCTGCCCGCTCCAGGGCCGACCGCAGCTCACCGCACCGCTCGACCAGGAGGCGATGGCGCTCTGCTGCCCTCGCCGCAGCCAGCCGTGCCTCGTCGAGGGCTCCGGCCGCCTCACCCCGAACCCGGGCGGCGACCACCTGCTCGTCGGCATAGGTCTCGAGTTCCCTGGCGGCGGCGTCGGCTCGGGCCCGGGCGTCCAGGAGCCCGCGCTCCAGGTCGGTGATCCGCCCGGCGAGGGTGCTCGTGGAGTCGGCGGTCCGCTGACTTCCCTCGTCCATGACGCCTGCCTCGCGATCGAGGGCGTGGAGCTCCCGCTCCGCCGAGGCGGCGCGGTCCGATGCTGCGGCGATGTCGGCGTCGGCACGGTTCAGCACCGAGGCCGCCTCCCCGAACGTCCGGCGCAGGGCAGCGATCTCCGCCTCGACCGCCGACAGGTGGTCACGGGCGCCGGCAAGCTGCGCCTCGGCCTCGGCGGCCCTGGCACCGGCCGCCGCCGACGTGCTGACCAGCAGCCGGCCGGTGGCCATGACCCCGTCCAGCGTCACGAACACCGCCTCGGGATGCTCGCCCGCGAGCCGGGCGGCCTCCGCCGCTCCCCTGGCCAGATACACCCCGGCCAGCGCCGCCGCCGCCGGGCCCGAGATCGGGCGAAGGAGGTCGGCCAGGGGGCGCCCACCGAGCATGGGCGCGTCGGCGCCCGAGGCGACGAGGATGCCGAGCGGCTCCCCGGCTCCCGCCGCCTGGAGAGCTCGCTCCGCCGCGGCGGCGTCTTCGACCACGAGGACGCTGCCGGCGGGGCCGACCAGCGCCTCGAGGGCGGCCTTGGAGGCCGGTGTGATCTGGACGAGGTCCGACAGGACGCCGATAACGCCGAGGAGGCCGCTGGCGGCGATGCGCCTCGCCGCCTCGGGCGATGCGCCGTCGCGTACCTGGGCCCGGGCACGCCAGGTGGCGGCCTCGCGCTCGGCGCCGGCAAGCGCCGACAACCCGGCCTGGCGCTCCTGCTCGGCCGTCTCGAGCCGTTCCTCGAGCTCTGCGATCACCTCCACATGGGGCGCCTCGGCGGCCTCCAGCTCGGCCAGCGCCACCCGGGACTCCTCGAGCGCCGCCAATGCCCGACGCCTGGCCTCGTCGAGGGCCCTGCGCCGCTCGTCCGCCCGGCCCTGCTCCGCCTCGGCAGCCTCCATCGACGCCATGAGCGTCGCGAGCTCGCCGCGTGCCTGGACCACGATGCCCTGGGCCTCGCGCTGGGCATTGCGGAGCGGCAGGACCCTCGCCTGGACGCCGCTCAGCGTCGCCTCGGCCTGGGCAAGAGCCTCCCGGCGGGTGGCGACCCGGGCCTCGGCAGACTCCGCAGCGGCCGCCGCCTCCTCGAGCAGCGGCTCGGCCCCGGCCAGTTCCCGGGCAAGCTCGTCGAGGCGGGCCTGCGCCCCGGCCTCGGTGATGCCGGCCAGCTCGGCCGACAGGCTGCGGTCCCGCTCGTGGGCCAGGCGGGCAAGCGACCCGAGGCGCTCCGCGAGGCGGTTGAGCGACCAGGCAACCTCCCGTCCCCGCTCCGTGCGCCCGGCCGCCTCCGCCCGACGGCGGCCTACCTCGGCGAGGGTGGCATCGAGGGCTGCCACGTCGAGCTCGGCAGCGCGGATGGGGCCCTCCAGGTCCACGGCACCGTCGGGGCCGAGGCGGCGACGGATCTCTCCCAGCTCCCTGGCGGCAAGGATCACCTGGATGCGCTCCAGCTCCTCGACCACCGAGGCATGGCGCTTGGCGATCTCGGCCTGCTCCCGAAGCGGGCGCAGCAGCCGGCGGACCTCCGAGAGCACGTCGGAGATGCGGACGAGGTTTGCGTCCGTGGCGGCGATGCGGCGCAGCGCCCGCTCCTTGCGGCGGCGGTGCTTCGCCACGCCGGCGGCCTCCTCGATGGAGGCCCGGATCTGGATCGGGTCGGCGGTGAGCATCTCGTCGAGGTGGCCCTGGCCGATGATCGTGTGCTGCTCCCGCCCGATGCCGCCGTCGGACAGCACCTCCCGGATGTCCAGCAGCCGGCACGGCAGCCCGTTCAGGCGGTACTCGGCCTCCCCCGACCGGAAGAGGGTCCGGGTGATCGTGACCTCGGTGAACTCCAGGGGGAGGTCGCCCGCCGTGTTGTCGATCGTCAGGCTGACCTCGGCCATGGCGAGCGCAGGGCGGCGCTGGGTGCCGGCGAAGATGACGTCCTCCATCCGCCCGCCCCGCAGCGACCGGGGGCCCTGCTCACCGAGGACCCAGGAGATGGCATCGATGACGTTGGACTTCCCCGAGCCGTTGGGGCCGACGATGATGCTGATCCCCGGCTCGAGGGCGAGCGTGGTCTTGTCCGCAAAGGACTTGAACCCACGCAGCGTCATGGATTTGAGGAACATTCCCAAGGGATGCTAGTGCACCCGGCCTCAAATTGCACCCATGTAGTTCTTCCGACATCAGGAAGACTCTTACAACCATATTGACGAACCACTTGGATCGGCTGTACAAACACAATCACTTGAATCCGCTTCTCTAGCGATTTCCCCAGATTGGCTCGGGCCGGGTATCTGCCCGCGCGGGCCCAAAACAGCCAGGAGGCTTCACCTTGAACAGAACGGATATCTTGGACACGCAGCGGATCGCACGCCAAGTGCCGGCCGAGGCGCAGGGCGGCTCCCCGCTCCCCCGCCGCCTCCGGGAAGGGCTGGAGCGCAGCCTCGGAGCAGACCTCTCCGACGTCCGCATCCACGAAGGGTTGGCGGCGGACCGGATGGCTCGCGCCATCGGGGCCGACGCCTTCGCCTGGTCCCACCACATCTTCTTCCGCGACGGCGCCTACCGCCCCGACACGCGCGACGGGCTGGCGTTGCTGGTCCACGAAGCCACCCACACCCTGCAGCAACCCGCCGTAGCGGCGGGGAGTCCGACCGCGGGCTGGAGCGTGAGCGTCCCGGGCGATCCCTGGGAGCGAGAGGCGGACCTCGGTGCCGTCAGGGCGCTTGCCGGGACGCCGGCACCGCTGCGGTCCCCCGTCCAGCGGTCCGGACCGCAGGTGATCCAGCGCCACGTCTCGTTCGAGCACCGCCTGCTCGGAGACGGACCAACCGCCGACCTCGTCGCCATCTCCACAGGCGGCCCGAACCGGGGCCCGTTCCTGTCCAACCAGATCGCGCTGCTGAGCAAGTGGAAGGACAATCCGGGCAGCGTCACGGAGGCCGACGTCCACGGTCTCTGCCCGTGGATCCGGACGCTGCGGATCGGCCCCGGCAACCTGCTGGCGACCTACGGGGAGCTGAACGCCCTTCCCGACTACCTGGCCGACGCCCCCGCCTTCGACGGCGTGGGACCGGGCATCCTGCTGCCGATCCTCCAGGTCATCCGGCAGGAGGGATACAACCAACTCACCAACATCGCAACGGGCACCAACCCCAACGTCACCTTCAAGGACTCCGCCTCACCTCCCTGGAAGCTGAGCATGCTCAACGCGCTCCTCGAGACGCAGGCCCTCGACGAGCTCACCTTCGGCCTGGGGCCGGGCGGCCAGGACCATTACCAGGGCCTGCTCGCCCGCAACGCCTGCCATTTCGCCCCCTTCTCCTGGTACCGGTGGCAGGCGTCCCACCTGATCGCCCGGGACCTTGCCCAGCGTGCCCACGCGAGCAAGGACCCCGCGCTCACGGCCCAGGCGTGGGCCTACGCCGGGTACGCCGACCACTTCCTCCAGGACTCCTTCGCCGCCGGCCATCTCGTGAACAAGACGCTGGTCATGCAGTGGTTCATCGAGTGGGCCGCCAACCAGACCCTGCTCCCGGTGGCGGATTGGGAGAGCATCAAGGACATGACCGTGGCCCACCAGCCCTCGCTGGGCGGCCGCTGGCTCTACAACCCCTCGTATCCCGGGCCGTCCAATGACCCGCAGACCGCCCAGGAGGCCGCCACCGTCGTGGCCCGCATCCTTGCCAGCGGCGTCGTCGCCGACGGATCCACGCCGCAGGCCCAGGCGTACCAGAACTACCTGACCTTCCTCACCAGCGCCGCCACGCAACTCGCCTCGGCGAACCTCCACGACCACTACAACGAAGTCTCGGCGTGGGTGAGCTCGATCGCGCACCCCGCGGGCTTCGAGGTCTGGGGCGACGACACGCTCTTCACCGGCGCCAACGGCGGCGAGGGCGTGCAGGCCACGAGCGAGACGGCGCAGATGTCGCAGCAGGCGATGCTGGACATCCTCAACACGGGGACCACGTCGATCACCACCGAGCAGATCCGCCAGCACTTCCCCACGAAGGCCGGCCCCAGCGCCACGACCCTGCAGGACCTCCAGGCGTGGAACGACAGCCAGAAGCAGTACTGCGTCGACACGAGCTTTCCCGGCTTCGGCGCGGCGTTGAAGACGATCCTCGCCGCGCTGGCCTCGCCGCGGCTTGGCATCGTGTCCCAGGACCAGGAATTCGCCAGCGTCTGGAGCAAGAGCCTCCCCAGGGCCCGCTTCGAGGCGGTCAACTCGCTGTTCGCAGGGGACCGGCTCTTCGTGGGGTCCAACGGCTACGTGTTCGAGCTCAATCCCAGGACCGGGAGCGTCATCCACAGCCTCCTCGTGACCGACAGCGTGGGCGTCGGCGACTACGACACCCGGCTGGCCACCGACGGCACCTCCCTGTTCGTCGGCGTGCACGGCTTTATCTACGGCATCGCCCTGAGCGACTGGAGCCGCACCGCATGGAACGTCGGCGTCGGAGGAACCGGCGCCTACCAGCCGGTCAGCGTCCTGGTCTCGGGCTCGAGGCTCCTCGCCGGCTCGAACGGGCACGTCTACGAGATCAATCCCACGTCGGGCACGGTCATCCACGACCTCCTCGTCACGAGCCGGTTCGGGACCGGCAACTACGAGACCCGGCTGACCACCGACGGCGCCACCTTGTTCGTCGGGGTCCACGGCTACGTGTACGGGGTCTCCCTCAGCAACTGGGGCAGCTCCAAGTGGGACACCGGCGTGGGCGGGACCGGCGCCTACCAGCCGGTCAGCGTGCTGGTCTCCGGCTCGAGGCTCTTCGCCGGCTCGAACGGCTACGTCTACGAGATCAACCCCACGTCCGGCCAGCAGCTGCACAGCCTGCTCGTCACCGGCAGCGTCGGGGTGGGCGACTACGACACCCGGCTGGCCACCGACGGCGCCACGCTGTTCGTCGGGGTCCACGGCTACGCGTACGGCGTCTCCCTCGGCGACTGGTCTCGCTCGGCGTGGAACGTGGGGCTCGGATCGACGCTCTACCATCCGGTGAGCATGCTGTCGCAGCGAGGGCACCTCTTCGCAGGGTGCAACGGCTACGTCTACCAGATCGAGCCGAGCACCGGCCGCATCCTGCACAACCTGCTGCTCACCTATCTCGTTGGCGTGGGGGAGTACGACACCCGCCTTGCGAGCGACGGGCTGGACCTCTTCGTCGGCGTGAACGGCTACGAGAACCGCATCCAGGTGAGGGACTCATGGCTCGGCGGGAATCTCGACCACGATTGGCTCGACACCCAGGGCGCATGGCACGGCTGGACCGGCAACTTCGACAACGCGCCGGCCAAGATGGAGTCGGTGGCCGCCGCCATGGGGGCCACGGCTCACCTCGAGGTCTTCGCCATCGGCGCCGACGGGACGCTGTACCACGACTGGCTGGACGGGCAGGGGGCCTGGCACGGGTGGGCCCCCAACTTCGACAACGCGCCGGCCAAGATGCAGTCGGTCAGCGCTGCGATGGGGGCCACCGGGCACCTCGAGGTCTTCGCAGTTGGCGCCGACGGCACCCTCTACCACGACTGGCTGGACGGGAAAGGCACCTGGCACGGGTGGGCCGCCAACTTCGACAACGCGCCGGCCAAGATGCAGTCGGTCAGCGCCGTCATGGGGGCGACGAACAGCCTGGAAGTCTTCGCGGTGGGCGCCGACGGGACCTTGTACCACGACTGGCTGGACGGGCAGGGGGCCTGGCACGGGTGGGCCGCCAACTTCGACAACGCGCCGGCCCAGATGCAGTCGGCCTCTGCGGCGATGGGGGCCACCGGGCACCTCGAGGTCTTCGCAGTCGGCGCCGACGGCACGCTGTACCACGACTGGCTGGACGGGCAGGGGACCTGGCACGGATGGGCCCCCAACTTCGACAACGCGCCGGCGAAGATGCAGTCGGCGACCGCCGTCATGGGGGCCACGAAAGACCTGGAGGTCTTCGCCGTCGGCGCCGACGGGACCCTCTACCACGACTGGCTGGACGGGAAGGGTGGGTGGCACGGGTGGGTGGCGAACTTCGACAACGCGCCCGCCAAGATGCAGTCGGTCAACGCTGCGATGGGGGCCACCGGGCACCTTGAGGTCTTCGCAGTTGGCGCCGACGGCACCCTCTACCACGACTGGCTGGACGGGCAGGGCGCCTGGCACGGATGGGCCCCCAACTTCGACAACGCGCCGGCCACGGTCACGTCGGTGACCGCCGTCTCCGGCGCCACGGGACATCTGGAGGTGTTTGCCGTCCGCGGCTCCTGAGGCGGGCCTGGCTTCGGGCCGGTAGCCCTCTGGCCCGGCCGCTACACTCCCCGCCATGACCGAGATCGTTCCGCGGCTCGTGACGGAGGGGACAACCAAGATCGTCCTGGTCCTCATCGACGGCCTGGGTGGCGTCCGCACCGACGAGCGGGGCTCCGAGCTGCACGCCGCAACGACGCCCAACATGGATCGCCTGGCCCTCGAGGGGTCGAGCGGCCTCCATACGGTGATCGCCCCGGGCGTCACGTCCGGCAGCGGCGCCGGCCACCTGGCGGTCTTCGGCTACGACCCCCTCGTCTACGAACTCGGGCGAGGAGCGCTCTCTGCCGCCGGCGTGGGCTTCCCGCTCAAGCCCGGCGACGTGGCGGCCCGGGTCAACTTCTGCACGCTCGACCCCAACGGCAACATCGCCGACCGGCGGGCCGGGCGCCTCTCGACCGACGACAACTCACGGCTCTGCGTGAAGATCCTGGCGTGGCTGCAGCCTCCCGAGGGCGTCGAGGTCTTCCTGGAGACCGAGCGCGAGCACCGCGCGCTCCTCGTGCTGCGGGGCGAGGGGCTGTCGCCGCACCTGCTCGACACGGACCCGCAG
>JAOPZY010000226.1 GCA_025963875.1 Actinomycetota bacterium | reverse complement strand
CCTGGGCCGCCACGAGCGTGGCAACGCGGCGCAGCCCTGCCTGTTCCTCGGCGAGCCGCTCGAGCATCCCCGTGTGTTCGCTCAGCGTCCCCAGCAGGCGGGCGTTCTCGGCGGCCTGACGCTCGCTTTCCTCATGCGCCGCGCGCTCGTCGTCGAGCAGGCGCAACATCCGCATCGTCAACGAGGTGACGCTGGCCATCCCGCGCAGCAGGCTGGCTTCCTCAGCGCTGAGGCCCTCGGATCCGGACCGCGCAAGGACGAGGATCCCCCCCGGCGGGTGCTCGAGCGGCACGCCGGTCACCCGGCAAGCACCGACGCCGGGGACGGTGAGCTCAGCGCCGGCGCCCCCTGCCGCCACGGAGATGAGCTCAGCGGCAGGTGCGGCTGCCTCCGGGTACCCGACGGCGGCCACGACCTCGCCGCCACAGACGATGGCAGCTACCTCCGCCTCGAGTGCCTCCGCCGCTCGTTCGACAGCTGTGAGCGCCGCCGAGGCTTCCGTCTCGGATGACGAGACCGCTGCGAGGAACTCGGCGAGCTGCTGGGTGGACCAGACCGTCGTCGGCATCTCAGGCGATCGCCAGCACGACCAGGGCCTGGTTGTGGAAGCCACGCATCCCCCGCGTGCGGGCGATCTCCCCGTAGGTATAGAAGCCCGCCACCGGCGCCCCGCCACCATTTGCCGCGAGCCGGTCGACCTCCACTTGGATCCCCTCGTCTCCGAGCACGCCGCGTCTGCCAATGCAGTCGAAGGCAAACATTCCGAGCGGCGGGTGACCCTCGAGGGCGGCGAGCGAGTCGCCGCAGGCGGCGTCAGTTGCCCGGAGCACCGATTCGGCGTCCCCTCCCATGATCCAGACCAGGCCGCCCTGCGGGACCTCCGCGATGCAGGACAGCGAGCGGTCGGCGAAGTCGGCGCCGCCGATGTAGCGCACCTGCTCCTCGCCGGTATTGCCGCTCAGCCCCAGGGTCAGCCCCAGGGGGTGGGTCATCGCGAGGCGGATGAACGCCCCCGCGTTCGAGCGTTCGGACCCGACCGCGCCGGATTGCTCCAGGTAGACGTCGAGAGCCGGCCGGTCATCGAGCGCGTAGACCCGATTGCCCCCGCTGCGCGTCACCAGCATCGGCTTGCCAACCCTCTGCCAGCCGTGCCGCACGCCGATCCCGATCGCAGCGTCGGAGGCGATGCCGGCCGCGACCACCGAGTCGGTCAGCACCTGATGGTCATACAGCTGGAACGTCCTCGTCATCTCGAGGTCGTCACCCGCGCAGCCGCCGACCAGCGGGACGGCGGCGCCCAGCACCCCGTAGGCGCCGCGGATGATCTCCTGCTGATCGCCGGCGAGGCCGTCCGTCAGCAACAGCAGCGCTCGGTAGGGATGATCCTCGGGCGAGGGCAGGCAGCGTGCCACGTGCGCCCCCGCGGCCCGCAGGTCGTTCGACGCGCCGGTGGCGACGGCCGTCTCGATCACGAATCCGTCTCCGCCGAGGGCCGCCACGACGACGCTGGCCTCCCGGGGGCCGCTCGTGGCGATCTCGCCGGCCGTCGTGCATCCGATGAGGGGCACGCCTCCCGAACGGGTGCAGATCTGCGAAGCCAGGGCCGGAAGGTCGTACGACTGGGAGCAGAAGGCGACCAGGAGCTTTGCGTCGTCGTGCACCAGCGCTTCGTCAGCGGCACGCAGGCCCGCTTCCCGCTCGGACTCGCCGGCGGCCCCGACTGCGAACCAACGTGAAGTCGGCATTGAGGTGAGATCCAGCTTTAGCCCCGGGCGGGAGTGAACCGAACCTAAAACCTCGGTTCAGCGGAAGGCAACAAAATGTCTAAGCGACCCATTGAATATCAGACGGATCTGCCTGTCAAAGGCCACACTACTCGACGGCATCCCCAGGTTGTCCCAGCAGGTCCTCGATCGCCCTCGCCGAGAGCCTCCACTTGGGGAGGAACCCGATGGCAGGGCTCGCTGCGATGAGATCCCTGAAGTCGTCCTCGCCGTGGGTCGAGATCAGGATGACGGCGGCTTGCCTTGTTTGCGGTGCGGTCGTCAGCTTCAGGGCAAGATCGAAACCGCTCTCCGATCCGAGCATGATGTCGACGAGCACGACATCCGGATTGGTCTCATTGACTCGAACGAGAGCCTCCGCGCTCGACGTCGTCGCTCCGACGACCGTCATTCCTCCACGCTCCAAAATCCTGCGGGCAGCCTGAAGAAAGGCTTGGCTGTCGTCCACAACCAGGCAACGGACGCTCATCACGTCACCATTGCACGCCAGGCACCCGTCCACACCCCTGCTACCTGGAAGAATTCATCAGAGGAGTGGGAGTTCCGACATCCCGGCCGTCCCGCGAGGCTTCGTCCAGGCCGAACATCCGCATGATGGCCGTCCGCGTCGCATCGTCTGCGTCCCGGAGCGCCGTCGTCGGACCATGGAGGAGTTTGTTGGCGATGCGCATCCCGAGCGCCTCGATCCGGGCCCTCGCCGGCTCGGGCAGGTCGAGGCCCGAGACTGCGCGGGCCACCTCGTCGGTGACCAGCGATCCCGCCCGCTCCCGGAGCCGGCGGATGGCAGGGCCGGACTCCCTGCTCTCCAGCCACTGCGCGAGGCGGGCAACCTCGGCGGCGACCATCAGGTCCGCAGCCGTCACGGCGGCTGCGATATCCGGACCCTCCGGACCGCGGATCTCCTCGAGGCTGCGCAGGTCCACGTCCGTGCGCCCGCCGACATCCACCGCCCGGGGCACGGAGAGGTCGACCATGACGAAGGGCTCGCCGGCGCTGCGCACCGGGAGGTGCCGGGGGCGCACGAGGACGCCTCCCGAGACCGCCACGACGGCGAACTCGCTCTTGTCCAGGACGGCAGCGAGGTCCCGGAGAGCGTAGGCAGGGGCGTCCAGCTGCTCGGCGAGCTTTGCGGCCGAGGCCTTGGTGCGGCTCACGACCGACAGGCGGGCCCCCAACTTGGCAAGGCGCTCGGCCGCGTCGGTCGCTGCCTCGCCCGCGCCCACGACGACGCCGGCGCGTCCGGCGAGGCCTCCCAGCCGCTGCCGGAGGTGGTCCGCAGCGATGGAGCCGGTGCTCTGGCCGATGCGTCCCAGCGCGGTGCCGTTGCGCACCTGCCTGCCCAGCCGGATCGCCCGGCCGAAGATGTTGGCAAGGGCGGGCCCGGTCGATCCCATGTCCCTGGCAAGGACGTAGGCACGCCGAACCTGGCCGAGCACCTGGGGTTCGCCGACCACACGGGAGTCGAGGCCGGACGTCACCCTGAACAGGTGCTCCACGGCCTCCAGGCCCTCCATGACCTGGAGGTCCGCCACGTCGGTCGGCAGGAGGCCCGGCAGGATGCCCGCAACGCCGTGCACCGCCTCCGAACCGGTCCCCACGGAGGTGAAGTAGACCTCGGTCCGGTGGCACGTGCAGAGAATGGCCAGCTCGCCGACCCCGGGCCGGTCGGCGTCGAGCAGGCTCCGCTGCGCCAGCTCGTCGTAGGCGAGCCGTGAGCGCAGCTCGGCGGGGGCGGTCCGGTCGGCAACGAGGGCGAGGATCATGTGCGTGACAGTGTCGGGATCACGAACATGAGAGCAGCCCGCTTCGCCGGAGCTACGACCTTCCCGGACCAGACGGAGATGCGGTGTTCGCACATGGTCAGTCTCCCTGCCTGGCGGTTCGACCTTCGGAAGGGAGTGCCGGCACTTCGCCGAGGATCGTGGCGACGACCGCGGCGTAGTCCAGGTCGGCCGCGCCCTGCTCGGCCGCCTCGTCCAGCCAGGCCCGCGCAGCGGACGCCTCCCGCAGGTCGAGGGCCGCGGCCTCGCCCGCCTCGACGACGAGGCGCATGTCCTTCGCCGCATGCCGGAGCTTGAAGCTCGGCGGATAGCGGTTGGCCTCCACCATCGCCCGCTTGGCGGCGACGGCGGGCCCGATCGGGGACTGGGCCAGGACATCCAGGACGGGCCCACGGTCGAGCCCGAGCGACGTCCCGAGTGCCAGGGCCTCACCGAAGGCCACGATCGAGGCGCCGAGCGTCGCATTGGCCACCAGCTTCATCGCCGCTCCCGACCCCGGGCCGCCGACGTGGCGCACGCTGCCGAGCGACTCCAGGATGGGCCGGACCCGCTCGAAGTCATCGTCGGTGGCCCCGACGAAGATGTCGAGGCTGCCCCCGGTGGCCTGCGGGACGCTGCCCCGTACCGGGGCATCCACCATTGACACACCATGTCGCAGCCGGGCTCTCACCTCGCCCACCGTCCGGGGTCCGACCGTGGACATGTCGACGAAGACCTGCCCGGGACCGAGGCCAAGAGCGAGGCCCTCGTCGCCGAACACGACCTGCTCGAGAGCATCCGGCGTCGCCAGCATCGTGATGGCGACGTCCACGCCCGCCGCTGCCTCGGCCGGGGAGGCCGTGGCGACGGCGCCCCGATCGACCAGCGGTGTGGCTCGCTCGGGCGTGCGGTCCCATACGGTGACGTCGTGGCCGGCCGCCAGCAGGCGGGCAGCCATCGGCGTCCCCATCTGGCCCAGGCCCAAAAACGCGATCTTGGACATCATCAACTCCCCCATCCAGTCGAACGTCGGTGAATTGCCATGCCTCGATCATGAGGAAGCCGGTACCCCCTGTCGCCACGGTCAGCGCCCAACCGTTCCCTCCGGAGGACTGCAGGGCGCCATTCCAGGTAGCCGGAAGCAGGCCGCTCCGTCGGGCGGCGCATCTCCGCTGCGCACTACATCAAAACCGGCCTCGCAGGCTCACGCGCAATGGTGAGCATTCCGGGGTCTGGCTTTCCCGAACCGCCGAGCAACGTGGGCTTCTTTGTATGATGAAGCATGATTTTCATGTTTATTCATACAAAGAAGGTTGCAGTTGGGCGATCGTGCCGCTGCCGGCGGGTGCCGGAACCGAGCAGACTTCGGCGCGGGCCCTCAGGACACACAGATCCCCGGGACGGCGACCTTCTTGAAGACGTGGGGTACGGCGACAGCGCCGTCGGGGTAGCGCGCCGCCCGCGCCTGGAACTCAGGGGAACGGAACGCCTGGCCGAGCGCCTTTGCGGACTCCCAGACGGCCACATTCATGAACGTGCTGCTTCCGGCGCTGCCACGGTGGAGCTGGGTGGAAATAAAGCCCGGCTGCTGCTTCATGAAGGCGGCGTCGTCCGCCCAGACCTCGAGGAAGCGCTCGGCGTCCTCGGGGGGCACGTCGAACTGGTTGAACAGGACAACCGGGCCGTCGTCCTCCTGCAGTTGCTCCAGGTAGGTGGTGTGCTCATCCATCTCACGGAGTTTCATGGTCGTCACCTCTCCTTTCATTGTCGAGCCGGTCTCTGTCGAGCCTGTTGCTCAGTTCCTGGAGCACGCGGGCCGTGGTCACCAGCTCGGAGCGCTTGAGACCGGCGGCGAGCTGGTTGACCCACACGGCTTGCCGCTTCTGGATTGCTGCGTACTTCCTGCTGCCGACCTCCGTCATGCGGATAAGTGGCGAGCGGCGGTGATCGGGGTTCTCGCCCGCTTCGGCGAGTCCCTCGCCGAGCAGCCGGTTGACCGACGCCTGCACCGCCTGCCGGGTCAGGCCCATGCGCCGGGCGATCTGCGGAACGGTGAGCGGCCGCCCCTCCACCCCCACGGCGCCGAGCACCTGCCACCGCGCCGCGGTCAGTCCCTCTTCGGCTGCGAGCAGGTCGCCGGCGGCCAGGAAGAGGCCATTCGCTCGGAACGTGCGGAGGACGACGTCCGTCGCCACCTTGCCTTTCGGCGTCCAACCGTCCTTGGGCGACATGACAAGAGCCTGTCATATTGACAATTGCTTGGCAAGTTAGCCGGACCGGCGGAGCGAGGTTTCCGAGGGTCCCCCGTTTTTGGTGATCCGACCGTAGTGGGGTTTGTCTCGGGCTAGGCGTTTATATGTAGACAGGGCCGTTCCATTTCGCGACCAAGGAGACCGTCAATGCCGGGGGCCACGGATCTGCTTTCTCGAAGCACGCGCACGGTGATGCACCTGCTCGCGGTGGTCAGACGGCCGCTCGTCGTCCTGGCCCTCGTTGCGGCATCGGTCTTCGTCGTCGGCAGCGCGCCCACCCAGGCGTATACGAACTTCTCGGCCCCGATCACGGGGGGAACCGACTTCGCTACCGGATTCCCCGCATGTGGGGGCATTGGGGGCACCGGTCCGGTCGGCCTCATTCAGGATGGCACCAACTTCTTCGCCACGGACATCTGCAACCACAGCACCTACAAGTTCCCGGCCACCGGAGGGCCCGCGTCCGGTGCGATGGTTGTCCACAACTCGCTGGACCTCGATCTCGCCGTTTCGCACGGCAAGTACTACGCGACCACCGACCTCCCCACCCGAGGCCTCTGGACCTTCGATCCTGCGACGCTGGCACTCGGGCACCTGGTCCACGCGTTTCCCCAGACCGCCTATGGCGTCATCGGCGATCCACTGTCCAACGACCTGTATGTGGATACCGGCAACGGGATCTGGCGGGTGCAAGACCCGGACACCTCGCCCGTGGTGACGCAGGTCGTCTCGGGGGGCACGTTCGACGGGATCGCGATCTCAGCGGACGGCCAGCACATCTGGGCCGCCATCCCCAGCCGCAACGTGGTCCAAGAGTTCGGCCGACCCAGTCCCATCAACCTGCCGATGCAGGCGAGCGTCCCAGTGAGCGGCGGCCCCGACGGCATCGCGATCGCCCAGGGCACCGCCCCGGGAGGCGTCGCCAACAACGTCTTTGTCAACGACAACAACGGAACCATCGTCCGCATCGACACCAACAACAAGAATGCGGTCTCGGTCGTGGCTTCGGGAGGGTCCCGGGGTGACTTCGCCACGGTGGGGCCGGACGGCTGTTTCTACGTGACCCAGACCGATAAGGTCGTCAAGCTGGCTCCGTGCTTCTTCCAGTCCCCGACCGCCGACCTGTCGGTGGTGCAGACCGCCCCCGCGGCGGTCGGGGTCCTGCAGCCGATCACCTACAACTTCCTCGTCTCCAATGCCGGCCCGAGTGCGGGCACGGCTGCCACCTTCACCGACACCCTGCCTGCCGGGGTGCAGTTCGTCTCGGCAAGCTCGGGGCAGGGAAGCTGCACCCAAACGGGCGGCGTCGTCACGTGCGATCTGGGCTCCGTGCCTTCGGGGAGCTCGGTCACCGCCACGGTTGCCGTCACCGGGCCCTTGCTTCCAGGAACCATCCATAACACCGCCACCGTGAAGGCAAGCGAGGCGGACCCGAACCTGGCGAACAACACCTCGACGTCGAGCACCGACGTGGGACTGCTTCCCGTCGTGGCCCCGGTCACGACGCCCACCCCCCCGCCGCTGCCGACACCGACGCCCAGCACCTCGGTACTTGGCACGAATATCTCAAGGGGGCCTGCCCTTCCGGTCACCGGGGTGGGCTTCCCGCTCGGGCTGCTTGGCCTGCTGGGCGTCTGCCTCATCGGGGCCGGCGTGGCCGTCGTCCGCAAGACCCGGGGAGCGGGCAGCCGCTAGGCGTTTCTATGTAGACAGGGCCATCCCATCCAGCCAAGGAGAGCGTCAATGCCGGGGGCCACGGATCTGCTTCTCGAACCACGCGCACGGTGATGCACCTTCTCGGGGTCGTCAGCCGACCGCTCGTCGTCCTGGCGCTTATTGCGGCATCGGTCTTCGTCGCCGGCGCGCCCGCCCAGGCATATACCCACTTCTTGGCCCCCCTTACGGGCGGAACCGACTTCGCCACCGGATTCGGCACCACATGCTCGGGCGGCATCGGGCCTGTCGGCCTGATCCAGGACGGCACCAACTTCTTCGCTACCGATCTCTGCAACAAGAGCACGTACAAGTTCCCCGCTGCCGGTGGACCTGTTTCGGGTGCAACCATCTCCCAGAACCTGCTGAACCTCGATCTCGCCCTCTCGCACGGCAAGTACTACGCGACGACCGACGCGCTCCCCACCGGGTATGGGGTCTATTCCTTCGATCCTGCGACGCTGGCGGTCGGCAAACTGATCGCCCCGTTTCCCGGGGTCGCCTACGGTCTGATCGGCGACCCGCTGACCAACGACCTCTACGTGGCCACCGGCGACGGAATCTGGCGGATACAGGACCCGGATACCTCGCCGGTAAAGACACGCGTCATCTCGGGGGCCGCCTTCGACGGGATCGCCATGACGGCCGACGGCCAGCACATCTGGGCCGCCAACCGCACCCTCGACGCGGTCCAGGAGTACGGCCGGCCCGGTCCGAATACGGCCACCTGGCCCCCGCAGGCAACCGTCATCGTGGGCCGCAGCGTTGACGGCATTGCGATCGCCCAGAGCACCGCCCCCGGCGGCGTCGCCAACAACGTCTTCGTCAACGACAACGACGGAACCATCGTCCGCATCGACACCAACTACCGCAATGCCGTCTCCGTCGTGGCTGTTGGCGGGAGCCGGGGCGACTTCGCTACTGTGGGGCCGGACGGCTGCCTCTACGTGACTCAGTCCACCACGGTCGTGAAGCTCGCCCCGTGCTTCTTCCAGTCCCCCACCGCCGATCTGTCGGTGGCGCAGACCGCCCCCGCGGGGGCCGGGATCCTGCAGGCGATCACCTACAACTTCCTCGTCTCAAACGCCGGGCCGAGTTCGGCCACCGCCGCCACCTTCACCGACACCATGCCTGCCGGGGTGCAGTTCGTCTCCGCAAGCTCGGGGCAGGGAAGCTGCACCCAGTCGGGCGGCGTGGTCACGTGCGGTCTGGGCTCCGTGCCCTCGGGGGCCTCGGTCACCGCCACCGTTGTCGTCACAGGGCCCTTGCTGCCCGGAACGGCCCACAACACCGCCACCGTGAAGGCAAGCGAGGCGGACCCGAACCTGGCGAACAACACTTCGACGGAGAACACAGACGTGGGACTGCTCCCGGTGGTGGCCCCAGTCACGACGCCCGCCCCGCCGACACCGACCCCGACACCCAGCACCTCGGTGCTCGGCACGAACATCTCAAGGGGGCCGGCGCTCCCGGTCACCGGGGTGCGCTTCCCGGTCGGGCTGCTCGGCTTGCTCGGCGTGGGCCTCATCGGGGTCGGCGTGGCCGTCGTCCGCAAGACCCGGGGAGCGGGCAGCCCGCCGAGAGGTTAGGAGCCCAGCGCGCGCAGGCGCGCGAAAGACGACCAAGCTGATGCTATCCGCGGCTCATTTCCGACGAGGGGCGGCGGTGGCCGGGAACAGCAGGTCGACGAAGCGGGCCGCCGTCGGCCGGGGCTCGTGGTTGGCCAGACCGGGTTGCTCGTTGGCCTCGATCACGACGTGGCCCGGCGACTCGACGCCGTCGATGAC
>JAOPZY010000208.1 GCA_025963875.1 Actinomycetota bacterium | reverse complement strand
ATTGCCGGGCCCGAGAGCCCGGCAATCAACAGGGTGGCAGCGACGAGTCCCCGGCGCAGTGCTTCCCGGGTCACGTTCACGCCACGGTATGGGTGACGGTGCCGGTGTAGGTGCCGACGACCGCCGCGGCGGGGATGGTGACGACCAGCGTGGGGTTCCACGAGGCGGTGTTGTTGCCGATGAGCGAGCCGCCGGTGAAGGCCGTCTGGGCGGTGTTCACGACGACCGCCAGGACTGACGTGAGCTGGCCGCCGAGGAGGATGCCGAGGCCGGATGTTGCAGTGGCCGCTCCGGACCAGTAGTCGACGTTAGTGGCGGCGATGGTCTCGGCCGCGGTCGCGGCGCCTGTGGTGAATTTCGACGCCGTGACGGAGCTAGTCCATCCTCCGGACAGCAGGCCACGCCCGTCGTTGACGCTGACGGTTCCGAGTTGGGCCGTGAGGGAGCCCGCCGCAACCGACGCCGAGCCGAGGTTGACCGTGGTGCTCGGGACGGTGATGCTCATCGCCCCTCCGGTCAGGGTGAAGGTGGTGGTGGTGGTGCCCGTGGTGGCGGCGCTGGCGAGGCCCGGGAGGGCGACGAGCAGCAGAGTCGCCCCGACAAGGGCCGTGAGACCCGTACGCAGTGTCTTCATCGAAGTGCCTTTCTGGTGGGTCGTGAAGCGACGGATGGGACGGATTCCTTCGGCTGCGAGAGCGGGGACGCCCTCGTGTGAACCAGTTTCGTTTTTCATCGGGCTTCCTCCGCTCTCGAAGTTCTGTGTCTGTCTTCCTTATGTTTCGGATGTGATCAGCTCAAGGAACATGGCTAATAGGCAGTGTCTTTACGCCGGGCATCGCGCCTCGATGGGTGGTCCCCAGCGACCCGTTCGGAGCTTGCGGATGGTCATGGGTACCTAGTCCGCGGGCTCCACACGCCTGAGGGGCCATTTATGACTCTGCGTGTTGCTTCCGTCACGCTGCGTGATGGGAAAACCATCCCGATTCCGCCTCAATGCCATGGCCCGGGTGTAGCGTAAGGAGCGAATGCGCAAGCTCCTGGTCGTGCTCGCGGCAGCCGTGGCCCTCTCGGTTGCGGGGCTTGTCATGTACCTCCGCTCCCGCCCCCTCAACACGCCCCAGCAGGTGGCAACGGCGTATCTTCAGCGGTGGCAGGCGCAGGATTGGGAGGGCATGCGGGTGCTCGTCGATGCCCCACCGTCCACCTTCACCTCGGTGCACACCCAGATGGTCAAAGACCTGTCCATCTCCGGCGTCCACCTCACGCCGGGTGCCCTCGTCGTGTCCGAGGCCACCGCCCAGAAACCCTTCTCGGTCGACGTGGCCCTGAAGGGCCTGGGCACGTGGAGCTACACCGACGCCCTCCACCTGGTGAAACCGGCCCGGCGCTGGAAGGTCTCGTGGACCGCGGCGACCGTGCACCCCCAGCTCAGCGCGGGCAGGAAGTTCGCCAGGGTGACGACGTGGGCCGACCGGGCCGCAATTCTCGGGAGGGACGGGACGGTGCTGCAGGGGCAGGGCGACGTGGTCAGCGTCGGGGTCGAGCCCGACCGGATCAAGGACGCCAACGCCGTCGTCGCCGCGTTTGCGCAGTACGCGGGCGTCGATGCCAGCACGGTCAACCGGGTCCTGCACACGCCGGGGGCCAAGCCCTCGTGGTTCCTGCAGGTGACCCAGATGCGCCAGGACCAGTTCGCCGCCGTGCCGCCGGCCTTCATCCAGACGCCGGGCATCCTCGTCCAGCGGACGAAGGCCCGCGCCCCCCTGCGCGACGGCTTCGCCACCCACGTGCTCGGCACGACCGGCCCCGTCACCGCGGAGCGGCTGGCGCAGCTCGGGCCCCCGTACGTCACCGGCACCGTCGTCGGCCTCTCAGGTCTCGAGGGAGCCTTCGAGCGCCAGCTGGCCGGAATCCCCTCGGCCGACATCCAGCTCGTCGACGACGCCGGCAGCGTGGTCGCCACCCTCGACCACTTCGACGGCACTCCGCCCCAGCCGGTGAACACCACCCTCGACCCGGCGATCCAGACCGCCGCGGAGAGCACCTTCGCCGGCGTCAACCAGACGGCGGCGCTCGTTGCGCTCGACGCCGCCTCCGGTGAGATCCGGGCGGTGGTGAGCCGGCCGCTCAACAACGGCTTCGACCGGGCGCTGGCGGGCACCTACCCCCCCGGGTCCACCATGAAGATCGTCACAACCGAAGCGCTGCTCCTGAAGGGCGACGACCTCACCACGCCGATCTCCTGCCCCACGGACCAGGTGGAAGACGGGAAGCACTTCCGCAACATCGAAGGCGAGGGCGGCACCCAGCTCAACCTGCAGCAGGCATTTGTGCAGTCCTGCAACACCGCCTTCGTGCAGCTCGCTGCGACGCTCAAAGCATCCGAGCTCACCAAGGCGGCGGAGAACCTCGGCTTCAACGCACCCGAGCCGTTGCCGCTGACCTCCAAGGGGTCGAGCTTTCCCGCCCCCAAAGACCTGGCCGACCAGGCCGGCGCCGCCATCGGTCAGGCAGAGGTGCTCGCCACCCCGCTGCACATGGCGTCGGTCGCCGCGGGCGTGGCCTCGGGGGCCTGGCACCAGCCGACCCTCATCACCGGGGCAAGCGCCACCGCCACCGTCACCCAGCTCGACGCCGGGGTGGCAGCCAAGCTCCGGACGCTGATGGGGCTGGTCGTGTCGGACCCCTCCGGCACGGGCGTGCTGGCCAAGGTCGCGGGCACGCCGGTGTCGGGCAAGACCGGCACCGCGGAGTTCGGCACCGCCAACCCGCCGAGGACCCACGCCTGGTTCGTCGGCTTCCGGGGCAACGTGGCCTTCGCCGTGCTGGTGGAGGGCGGCGGTGTCGGCGGCAAGGTGGCAGCGCCCCTGGCAGCGAAGTTCGCCTCGCAACTCCCCGGCTAACCAGCGGGGCTGGTCAGCGCTCGAGCTCTGGCAGGTTGGCCCGGATCTTGTTCGGGTTGTGGAGCAGGTCCCACCAGGTCACGAGGACGACCCTCCACCGTGTAAGGGCCAGATCATTGGACCGGTCGGTGTCGTTCTGGAACGCCTCCCGGGTCCAGTGCCACTTCAGGCCTCGGGGCTCAAGGCCCAGCAGGAGCCGCACCCAGGCGAAATCGATGCGGATGACCCGGTCCCCGACCTTGACCTCGTACTGGCGTACCGGCATCTCGAAGCCCCATTGCCGGAGGCGGCGCTCCATGAGCGTCTCGAACATCCCCTCCGTCGGAGCGGCGTCCGGGTCCCGCAGGTCGACGATGTCTCGCAGGGTGCCGAAACCCCGCCGGCCGTGGCGGAACTCGTCCTCCAGGCGCCGCTTCAGCCGGGCGAACAGCTCGGAGTCCCGGCGGAAGGCTGACTCTGCGGCGGCCTCGACCACCGCGGGGTCCGCCACCACGGCGCCGAGGTCCATCAAGGTCCTCGCCACGCCGGTCACTCGGAGCGTCCCCAGCCACCCGGCATCGCCCGGGGTGAGCAGCTTGCTGCGGTGCAGCACAATGCTCTGCGGGACGTCGCTGCGCCCGGAGGTGGTCGTGAGCTCGACGATGCCCCCCGGGATCGACCCCGTCGAGGCGCCACAGCCCCGCCGCCGAGCGGTGCGAGACCGCTGACGACGGCCCGGCCCACAAGTGGGCGGCCTTGAGCCTCTGTTCCCACGAACTCGGGGCGCCCTGCAACCGGTAGACGCCGGGGTGAACCGGCACGAGCGTGCCGGAACCGAGCCGGTACTGGATCGCCGCCGGGCCCACGCCGGCCTCGAGGAGTTGGTCACGGCTCAGAAGGCCGAACTGCCGGCTGGCCAGCCGCCCTAGCTGAGCTTCTTTGTGTGAAAAGATGCCATTATGAGAGGTATTCACACAAAGAAGATTATCAACCCTTACGGCTCGGCGCCGTCCTTCGCCCGGTGGTAGGCCCGCAGGCGCTTGCGCTGGTCGAGCTCCCGCTTGCGCAGGCGGATGTTCGCCGGTGTGATCTCGACCAGCTCGTCAGCGGCGATGAACTCCAGCGCCTGCTCGAGCGACATCTGGCGGGGCGGTACCAGTCGCAACGCCTCGTCGGCGGCGTGGGTGCGGATGTTGGTCTTCTTCTTTTCCTTCGTGGGATTGACGTTCATGTCGTCGGGGCGGGCGTTCTCACCGATCACCATGCCCTCGTAGACCTCGACCCCCGGCCCGACGAACATCTCCCCACGCTCCTGCAGGTCGTAGATGGCGTAGCTCGTGGTCGTCCCGGGCTTGTCCGCCACCAGCACCCCGGCGGTGCGGTGGGCGATCTCGCCGCACCACGGCTCGTAGCCGGCGAAGACGCTGTGGATCTGGGCGGTGCCCCGGGTCTCGGTCAGCATCTCGGAGCGGAAGCCGATGAGGCCACGGGCGGGGATCATGAACTCCATCCGCACCCAGCCGCTGCCGTGGTTGGTGAGGTTGGTCATCCGGCCCTTGCGGAGGGCGAGGGACTGCGTCACGACGCCGACGAAGGTGTCCGGCATGTCGAGCACCAGATCCTCCATGGGCTCGAAGAGCTTGCCGTCGATCGTCTTGGTGATGACCTCCGGCTTGGAGACCTCCAGCTCGTAGCCCTCGCGGCGCATCGACTCGATGAGGATGGCGAGCTGCAGCTCGCCGCGGCCGCGGACCTCGGTGCGGTCGGGGGAGCCGGTGTCGACGAGGCGGATCGAGACGTTGCCGAGGATCTCCCGGTCGAGGCGGGCCTTGAGGTGCCGGCTCGTGACGTACTTTCCTTCCCGGCCGGACATCGGCGACGTGTTGACGCCGAAGGTCATCCGCAGCGTCGGCTCGTCGATCTCGAGGACGGGCAGCGGCCGCGGGTCGTCCACCGAGGCGATCGTCTCGCCGACCGTGACGTCGAGCAGGCCGGCGATCGAGCAGATGTCGCCGGGGCCGGCCGATGCGATCTCTGTGTACTCCAGGCCGGTATGGGCGAGCATCTTCGTGATGCGGGCGGTCTCCACCGAGCCGTCCCGCCGGCACAGGGCCACGCGCTGGCCCGTCTCGACGTGGCCGTTCCACACCCGGCCCACCGCGAGCCGGCCCACGTAGGGGTCGGCGGCGAGGTTGGTGACCATGAACTGCAGCGGGGCGTCGGGGTCGTAGACCGGCGGCGGCGTGACCTCGGCGATCACCTCGAACAGCGGCACCAGGTCGACGCCGGGGACGTCGGGGTCGCGGGTTGCCGTCCCCTTCCGGGCGTCGGTGTAGATCACCGGCCGGTCCAGCTGGCTCTCGTCGGCGTCGAGGTCGATGAGCAGGCTGTAGATGTCGTCCAGCACCTCGGCAAGCCGGGCGTCGGGCCGGTCGATCTTGTTGATGACGGGGATGACGGGCAGGCGGCGCTCCAGGGCCTTGCGGAGGACGTAGCGGGTCTGGGGCAGGGGGCCCTCGGAGGCGTCCACGAGCAGGAGGGCCGAGTCGACCATCTGCAGGGTCCGCTCCACCTCACCACCGAAGTCGGCGTGGCCCGGGGTGTCGCAGAGGTTGATGCGCAGGCCGTGGTACTCGATGGCGGTCTGCTTGGCCAGGATGGTGATGCCGCGCTCGCGCTCCTGGTCCATCGAGTCCATGACGCGCTCGACCACCTGCTGGTTCTCCCGCCACACCCCCGACTGCTGGAGCATGGCGTCGACCAGCGTGGTCTTGCCGTGGTCGACGTGGGCGATGATCGCCACGTTCCGCACGTCCTCACGCCTCGCATTCCTGTCACTCATAGCCACAGGGTACCTTTGTATTCGTGGCGACGAGGCAGCGGCTCCCCGAGATGATGGGTCGCTCACGCGCGCCCGCCGGTCCGGACGGCCAGGCGGCCAAGCCCAAGGACGCCCGCGGGACGCTCCGCCGGATCGTCGTCATCTTCCGGCCGTATAAGGCGCAGCTGGCGCTACTCGCCGTGACCATCGTGGTGACCTCGGGCCTCGGGGTGGTCAACCCGCTGCTCATCAAGCAGGTCTTCGACAAGGCCCTGTTCGGGCCGAACAAGATGTGCTCGGGGGTCCCGTGCCCCAACCTGCCCCTGCTGTACCGCCTGGTGGCCCTGGGGCTTGCCATCCCCGTCGTGACGAGCCTCATCGGGGTCGGTCAGACCTTTCTCTCCAACTCGCTCGGGCTGCGGCTCATGCGCGACCTGCGCGACCGCCTGTACACGCACCTGCAGTCCCTGTCGATGCGGTTCTTCACGTCGACGCGCACCGGCGAGATCCAGTCACGGCTCACCAACGACGTCGCCGGGGTCCAGAGCATCGTCACGGACACCGCCTCCAGCATCCTCTCGAACGTGGTGATCATCACCTCCAGCTTCGTGGCGATGTGGGTGCTGTCCTGGAAGCTCACCGTCATGTCGTTGATCCTGGTGCCGCTGTTCGTCTTCTTCACCTATCGGGTGGGCAAGTCGCGCCGGGCGCTCCAGTCCGTGGCCCAGCAGAGCCTCGCCGACCTGACCGCGATCACCGAGGAGACCCTGTCGGTGTCCGGCATCCTGCTCGCCAAGGTGTTCGGCCGCCAGCGCCACGAGATCGCCCGCTTCACCGACGAGAACCAGCGCTTCACCGACATCCAGCTGCGCCAGCGGATGACCGGCCGCTACTTCTTCGCCGTGGTCGGGACGTTCTTCTCCATCACGCCGTTCATCGTGTACCTGGTCGCGGGCCTGTTCCAGCACAGCGGTCTCACCCCCGGCCTCATCGTCGCCTTCACCACCCTGCAGGCCCGGCTGTTCTTCCCCATCGGCCAGATGCTGTCGATCTCCACCGACGTCCAGTCCTCCATGGCCCTCTTCGAGCGGATCTTCGAGTACATGGACCTCCCCGTGGAGATCGCCGACGCCCCCGATGCCCGCCCCCTCGCCCCCGAGGACGTCCGTGGCGAGGTGGCCTTCCGGCACGTCCAGTTCCGCTACGACG
>JAOPZY010000197.1 GCA_025963875.1 Actinomycetota bacterium | reverse complement strand
CAACTACTCGCCCAGCACCAGCGGCATCGATGAGGTGGAGATCGCCATTGACCAGCCAGAGAATTGATCAACAGGCACCCTCGGAGCCATCAGAACTCTTCTCGCAGACTATAACTTATGGGTATTGCGGCTAGCCCGCTCCATCGGTGCCGCGACGATCGAGGTCCCCCTCCTCTAGGGAGAGGGCAGCACCCGGATCTTCACCTGGAACAGCACGACGTACTGGGGACACGCCGGGGTTGGGCAGATGGGGTGGCCGAGTGCGGTGATGGTGGAATCGCCGAGGTCGTCCGGCACGATC
Organism: Actinomycetota bacterium; assembly: GCA_025963875.1. Lineage (GTDB taxonomy): Bacteria > Actinomycetota > CADDZG01 > JAHWKV01 > JAOPZY01 > JAOPZY01. The sequence continues at coordinate 18,394 of JAOPZY010000197.1, read as the reverse complement.
CTCCAGAACTGACCCGCGACCCGAGAGGCGATCGGGAGCGGCTCGAGGTGGATCGAATCGCCGCTGACCGTCGGCGTGTCCCAATGGATCCCGCCGGTGTCGGTCAGTTCCAGCAGATCGCAGGACTGCTTGCTGATGAGGAACGTCTTGCCGCTGTCGGCCTGGGTGATGACGGTGCACGCGGCGCTCGCCGCCTGCGCCGCCGCCGGCTGCCCCACGAAGTTCACCGTGACGGCGAAGGTCTTGGCGGTCGGGCTCGTCGGCTGCGGAGAGAACACGACGGTTCCGGGCCCGGAGCAGGGGAAGAACCACGTGGTGGGAATGGTCTCCGTGACCCCGTAGGAGGAGAAGGTCAGGCGCTGGGGGGTTACGCCCGTACCTGGGAAGTCGGCCACGATGCTGGTTCCAAGGCTCCCCGTGTATCCGAAGTTCCTGATGACCTCGGCCTTCAGGACCTCGGCCCACTGGCCCGCGAAGGGGTGGCCTTGCTGGTCGGGCCGAACGGGTCCGAAGCAGGCCATCTTGATTGTCGCATTCTGCGTGTAGCCATTGACCAGGCCGACGAACTGCTGGTCGGGCAGGATCTTCGAAATCGGCGTCGCGGCAGACGCGCCGCCCGCTCCCGCGAACAGGCTCAACGTCACCACGACACCCGCAACAATCCTTCTGATCCTCACGGCGTCTCCCTTCCTTTCCAATGAATAAGGGAGACCTTTTTTACTAAACGGCTATGAAGGAAATGTGGCGCGTTCCTGACTCAAACGTGAACGGAGTCCCGCGGCCGGCTGAGCGTCAGGTACACGGCAGCCATGCCCAGCAGGAGGAGGCCGAGGACGACGTAAAGGTTCCCGGTGATGAGCTGCGGCCCATGCCAGCCGTACTCCAGGTTCCCGGTGTGGGGAGGTTGCCAGATCAGCCGCACCGGGCCAGCGAGAAACAGGCCGACCAGGCCGGCAAGGCCGAGCCAGCCCATCCTGGAGCGGTGGCCCCGGAGGAGGCGAACGCCGCAGGGGACCAGGAGCACCACCCACACCCAGTGGTGCGACCACGAGATCGGCGACACGAGCAGCGCCGTGAGCGCACACGTGGCGATGCCGAGCAGCTCCTCGCCGCGGCGGCTGGCCCAAGCGGCAAGGACGAGGCCGGCACCCCCGATCAGGGCGGCCGCGACGAACCACGCCGGCCGGGCCTGGTTCACCCCGGCAAAGAGGCGTACGAGGGCGCCGTTCACCGACTGGTTACCCGCATAGCCGACACCGCCGACCCGCTCGGAGTTGAGGAACAGGCCGCCGAACCAGAAGCGCCGTGAGGGGGCCGGCAGGGCGAGGAAGCCCAGGGCGACGGCGGCCGCAAACGTCCCGCAGGCGACGGCGGCGGCGCGGAACCGCCGGGTGAGCACGAGGTAGCCGATGAAGATCGCAGGCGTGAGCTTGATCGCGGCGGCAAGACCGACGCCGGCCCCCTTCCACCTGCGTCCGTCGGGCTGGGACAGGTCGACCAGCACGAGGAGCATGAGGAGGAGGTTGATCTGACCGAAACCAAGGGTCTGCGCCACCGGCTCGAGCCCCAGGACGACGCCGGCGGTCCCCAGCGTCAGGCCGGCCCGCATGCCGCGCTCGGACACGCCGGCCAGGCCGAACGCCACCCAGAGGGAACCGAGGAGGGCCGCGATGCTGGCGCCGGTCATCACGAAGCGCAGCACCCCCAGGCTGAGGTGCGACATGAGCTCGAAGGCGAGCACCGCCAGCGGCGTGTAGGTGAAGGAGAGGAACCCCTCGAACTGCAGGTCGTACACGTTGCGGTGGTGCCGGGCCATCTCCCCACCCCACCGGTAGACCTGGAGGTCGATCATGTTCCAGAGGTGCCGAGGGTCGTGCACGGCGGCCACGACGTAGGCGCCGAGCGCAACGGCGAAGACGAGGGCCCCGAGGCGAGGGGGAAATGTGCTGCTGTAGGTCCGAAAAACTCCCAACCTCGCGGGGCGAAGCTCTACCCGGTCGTTAGCCGAGGCGTCGCTCCAGGTCCTCGAGCTGCTCCCGGAGAACGCCCGGCAGGCGGTCCCCGAGCATCGCGTAGTGCCCCTCGATGGAGCTGATCTCGTTGCGCCAGTCCGCGGGGTCGACCGAGAGCAGCGTGGCGAGGTCGCCGGGATCCACGTCGAGGCCGTCGAGGTCGAGGGCCCCAGGAGCCGGGACGAAGCCGATCGGGGTGTCGGCGGCGTCCGCCGTGCCGGCGACCCGCTCGCAGACCCAGGCGATCACCCGGCTGTTCTCGCCGTAGCCGGGCCACAGGAAGCGGCCCTCGGGGCTCTTGCGGAACCAGTTGACGAAGAAGATCTTCGGGAGCTTGGAGGCGTCGGCGGCGGCGCCGACCTCCAGCCAGTGGGCGAGGTAGTCGGCCATGTGGTAGCCGCAGAACGGCAGCATGGCGAACGGGTCGCGGCGGACCTTGCCCACCGCCCCTGCCGCCGCCGCGGTGGTCTCCGAAGCCATGATCGAGCCGAGGAACACGCCGTGGGTCCAGTCCCGCGCCTCGGTGACGAGGGGCACCACCTTCGCCCGGCGCCCGCCGAACAGGATCGCCGAGACCGGCACCCCCTTGGGGTCCTCCCACTCGGGAGCGATGACCGGGCACTGCGCCGCCGGGGCCGTGAAGCGGGCGTTCGGGTGGGCGGCCGGGGTGCCGGTGCCGGGCGTCCAGGACTGGCGGCGCCAGCTGGTGAGTCCGGCCGGGGGTTCCTTCGTCATGCCCTCCCACCAGACGTCGCCATCGGCCGTGAGCGCGGTGTTGGTGTAGATGGAGTTCTCCTCGAGCGTCCGCATGGCGTTGTAGTTGGTCTCGTCGGACGTGCCGGGGGCGACGCCGAAGAAGCCCGCCTCGGGGTTGATGGCGTAGAGCCGACCGTCGGGGCCGAACTTCATCCAGCAGATGTCGTCGCCGATGCACTCCACCTGCCAGCCGGGGAGGGTGGGCACGAGCATCGCCAGGTTGGTCTTGCCGCAGGCCGACGGGAAGGCCCCGGTCACGTAGTCGACCTTCCCCTCCGGCGACGTCACTTTCACGATGAGCATGTGCTCGGCGAGCCAGCCGTCGTCGCGGGCCATCACGGAAGCGATCCGCAGGGCGAAGCACTTCTTGCCGAGCAGGGCGTTGCCGCCGTAGCCCGAGCCGTACGACCAGATCTCCCGGGAGTCGGGGAAGTGGACGATGTACTTGTTGTCGGGGTTGCAGGGCCACGGCGAGTCCGCCTGGCCCGGCTCGAGCGGGGCTCCCACAGAGTGGAGGCAGGGGACGAACTCACCCTCGGGGCCGAGTACCTCGAGGGCCTTGGCGCCCATACGGGTCATGATCCGCATGCTGACCGCGACGTAGGGCGAGTCGGTGAGCTCGACACCGATGTGGGCGATCGTCGAGCCGAGGGGTCCCATCGAGAAGGGGACGACGTACATCGTGCGGCCCTTCATCGACCCGGCGAACAGCCCGGTCAGGGTCTCCCGCATCTCGTGGGGGTCCCGCCAGTTGTTCGTCGGGCCTGCCTCGTCCCTGGTCTTCGAGCAGATGAAGGTCCGGTCCTCGACCCTCGCCACGTCACCGGGGTCCGAAGCCGCCCAGTAGCTGTTGGGACGCTTGGCGTCGGCGAGGCGGGTGAAGGTGCCGGCGTCGACGAGGAGCTGGCAGAGGGCTTCGTACTCCTCGGCGGACCCGTCGCACCAGTGCACCCGATCCGGGGTGGTGAGGGCGGCAATCTCCTCCACCCACGCCAGGAGCGCCTTGTTCGTCGTGAGCGTCGTAGCTGTGTCGGCCATGGTCACAGTTGGTCTTTCGCTCGGTCGCTGTTGGATACGGTGATGGTAACGCAGAGGACCGTGCCGGTATGCTCCCGAACCGGGATGGCCACCGTTGAGCAGGTCGTGCTCGTCGACGAGACCGGGGCGGCGATCGGGACCGCAGCCAAGGCGACGGTGCACGGCGCCGACACTCCGCTGCACCTGGCGTTCTCCTGCTACCTCCTGAACGGGGCGGGCGAGGTGCTGATCAGCCGCCGGGCCTCTTCCAAGCGCACCTGGCCAGGCGTGTGGAGCAACAGCTGCTGCGGCCATCCCCGTCCGGGCGAGCCCTTCACCCGGGCGATCCGCCGGCGCCTGCGCGACGAGCTCGGCATCGCCGTCGGGCGGCTGGACCCGATCCTTCCCCAGTTCCGTTACCGGGCGGTGATGGCGGACGGCACGGCCGAGAACGAGCTGTGCCCGGTGTTCCGGGCCTTCGCGCTGCAGGGAACCACCGTGCGGCTGAACCTCGACGAGGTCGCGGAGGCCCGTTGGGTCCCGTGGCCCGAGCTGGTGGCGCTGGCCGCCGGCGATTCGCTGCCCATCTCGCCGTGGTGCCGGAGCCAGGTGCCCGAACTGGTCCGTCTGGGCGACGACCCGGCCGCGTGGCCCGCCGCAGAAATTTTCCCGGCCTGCTGAAACCCCCGGACTTCTGTCGGCACCCATCGCTAATGTTCTTTGGGTGAATAACGATGATATACATCGCTCATCACCCAAAGAAGCTCAGCTCGGTCGCCTGACTGCCCGGCAATTCGGCGTGCTCAGCCGTCAGCAGGCTCTCGAAGCCGGACTCGGGGTCGGGGCCATCCAGCACCGCTTGAACTCGGGCGACTGGCAGGGGGTGTACCCACGTGTCTACCGGATGCGGGGCGCATCGGTGTCGTGGGAGCAGAAGCTGATGGCGGCCTCCCTCTGGGCCGGCCCTGAGGCGGCCATCTCGCATCGCTCGGCGGCGGCGCTCTGGAAGCTCGACGGCATCGATGCCAAAGACATCGTCGAGCTCACCACAACGGGCTCCCGCAACGACGTGCCCGGGGGGCTGACGCTGCACCGGACGAAGATCCTCACCCCTTCGGACGCCGGGTGGCTCGGCCCCCTCAAGGTCACGGGGCTGGTGAGGACCCTGATCGATCTCGGGGCCGTGGTTCCGGACCCGGCCGTCGTCGAGGCGGCGATGGAGTCGGCTCTCCGCCGGGACGAGCAGCTCTTCGACCGGATGAAGGAGCGCCTGGATGTGCTCGGCGGCCACGGGCGGCGGGGGGCCGGGATGCTGGGGGAACTCCTCGCCCTCCGGGATCCCGACGCAGCGCCGACCGAGGGGATGTTCGAGACGCTCATCGAACGGCTGCTGCGGAAGGCGGGAATCGAGATGCCCGTCCGGCAGTACGAGGTCCAGGTCAATGGCCGCCTCGTCCGCCTTGACTTCGCCTGGGTGAAGAGGAGGGTGGCCCTGGAGCCGCGGGGGTTCTGGTGCCACTCGGGGCGGAGGAAGTTCCAGAGCGACATCGACCGCGCCAACGACCTGGCCCTCACCCGCTGGCTGATCATCTATGCGACCTGGGAGGACCTCGTCCGCAGGCCGGGGAAGATCCTGTCGCAGCTGGAGGACGCTCTCGCGTAGTTTGCTCCGGGGCCGGGACTCGAACCCGGAACCTATTGATTAACAGTCAACCGCGCTGCCAATTGCGCCACCCCGGAAGGTGTACAAACGAGAATAGCATCGGATCCCGCCGGTTCCGAAGGCGGCGCCGGGGAATACTCGGGACGACCCAGCACAACAAGGGAGGTGAGCGGATGGGACGATTCAGACTCGGCCTGACCCTGGGGTTGGGTATCGGGTACGTCCTTGGCACCAAGGCGGGCAAGGAACGCTACCTGCAGATGCAGCGCAACGCCCGCCGGGCGTCACAGCTGTGGCAGAAGGTGTCGTCCTCGAGCCTCGCTCAGAAGCTTGGCCGCAAGGCGAGCGAGGCCCTGGGCGACAGCCTGGGGAGTGCCAAGCGCACGACGATCAGCAAGCTGCCCTGGATGAAGGACCGCATCGCCGACCGCAACTCGAAGAACCACTACGAGGACGAGCAGCCGGCCAGCAGCTTCTGACCCGTTACTCGAGGAAGTCCCGGAGCTTCTGCGACCGTGACGGGTGGCGGAGCTTGGAGAGGGTCTTCGACTCGATCTGACGGATCCTCTCCCGGGTGACGCCGAACTCCCGGCCCACCTCCTCGAGGGTGCGGGGCATCCCGTCGTGGAGGCCGAAGCGCAGCTGGATCACCTTTTTCTCCCGCTCGGACAGCGTGTGCAGGACTGCCTCGAGCTGCTCCTGCAGGAGGATGAACGAGGCGGCGTCCAGCGGGACGACGGCGTCGGAGTCCTCGATGAAGTCGCCGAGGTGGGAGTCCTCCTCCTCGCCGATCGGCGTCTCGAGGGACACCGGCTCCTGGGAGACCTTGAGGATCTCCCGGACCTTGTCCGGCGTCATCTCCATCTGCTCGGCCATCTCCTCGGCCAGGGGCTCCCGCCCGAGGTCCTGGAGGAGTTGGCGCTGCACCCGGATGAGCTTGTTGATCGTCTCGACCATGTGGACGGGGATGCGGATGGTGCGGGCCTGGTCGGCGATCGCCCGGGTGATGGCCTGGCGGATCCACCAGGTGGCGTACGTCGAGAACTTGTAGCCCTTCTTGTAGTCGAACTTCTCGACCGCCCGGATGAGACCGAGGTTGCCTTCCTGGATCAGGTCCAGGAACAGCATCCCGCGGCCCACGTAGCGCTTGGCGATCGAGACCACGAGGCGGAGGTTGGCCTCGACGAGCTTGCGCTTGGCGAGCAGCCCGTCGCGGATGATGCGGCGGCAGATCTCCCTCGCCTTGTCGATCGATGGCTTGCCACCCTCGACCTCGAGCGCGGAGCGCCGGGCGAGCTCACGGATGGCATCGACGTCGAAGTCGGTCCTGGCGTCGATCATGTCCTCCGCCATGAGGCCCGCCTCGATGCGCATCGCCAGATCGACCTCCTGCTCCGCGGTGAGGAGAGGAACCTTGCCGATCTCCTTCAGGTACATCCGGACCGGGTCGTTGGTCGGTGCCTTCAGGAGGTCGGGGTCACGCCGGAAATCCTCGACGTCCTCGGTGTCCGCCCCCGGCTCGTGGTCGACAACCTCGATCCCCTCCTCCGCGACGAGGGCGTACACGTTGTCCACCTGCTCCGCCGAGAGGTCGAGCGCGCCCAAGGCGTCGGCGATCTCGTCGGCGGTGAGCCAGCCCTTCTCTTTCCCCCGTGCCACGAGGTCGCGGACCTCGTCGACGTGCACGTCTTTGGGGACGGTTCTGACCTCATCTGTCATCAAAGCGCCTCCGCTGTGATTCCAGCCGCATCAGCTCCTCGAAGAGCGAGTCGGAGCCGGCCGGGTCTGCCCCTGGTTCGAGCCGTCCGAGTGTAGCCCGTAGCGACTGGATCTGCCGTTGCAGCCGGAACTCCTCCAAGCGCATGAAGACTTCCTCCACGGACTCGTTGGTGCCGGAGGTGAGCGAGAGCTCAGCCCCCAGCCGCCGGGTGTCGTCGTCCGGCAGCTGTTCAAGTATCGTCGCAGTCGAGCCGGTCCTTGAGCCGGCCAGCAGGCCCCGCAGCAGCAGCCGGTGCTCGGGGAGGGTGAAATGGTCCTCGGTCACCCAGTCCTCGACCTGGTCGAGGCGCCGGGGGGAGTCCAGCAGCAGGGCGAGCGCCTCCCGCTCCAGGCGCACGTGGCCGGGGAGGCTCTCCCTGCGGCGGGCTGTGCTGGCGGGGGCGGCGCGACCCAGCTCCGAGATCTCCTGCTGCACCGTCCGCTCGTCCACGCCGAGCAGCCTGGCGATGCGGAAGGCGTACTCGCCTCGTACCACCCGGCTGGGCTCGCTGCTGAGCACAGGGACGAGGTCGCGGAGAGCCTTGCCCTTGCTCTCGGGCGTGTCGAGGCGGTGCCGGCGCAGCACCGCCTCGATCATGAACCACCGCAGCGGCACCGCCGCCTTGATGACCTCCTCGACGGCCGCGGCCCCGCCTTCCGGCTCCGGTGCCAGGGCGAGGTCGGCCGGGTCCTTGCCCTCCGGTAGCAGGGCCACCAGGACCTCGACGCCGACCTTCGCATCGATGCCGAACCCCCGCTCCGACGCGAAGGAGCCGGCCGCATCGGAGTCGAAGGCCAGGATGACCCGGTCGCAGAAGCGCTTGACGGTGGCGAAGTGGTCCTCGCCGAGCGCGGTCCCACACGTCGCCACCGCCGAGGTCACCCCCACCTTGTGCAGCCCCATCACGTCGGTGTAGCCCTCACACACCACCGCCAGGCCTGCGCGGACCATCTCCTTCTTGGCCCGGTCGAGCCCGTAGAGGAGCTTGCTCTTGTGGTAGAGCGCCGTCTCCGGGGAGTTCAGGTACTTGGGCGGCTCGTCGCCCAGGGCACGGGCGCCGAAGCCGACGACGTCGCCGGAGAGATCCGCGATCGGGAACACGAGCCGGCCGCGGAACCGGTCCCGGTGCTCGCCAGACTCGGTGACGAGGGCGAGGCCCGCCTCCACGATCTGGTCGGGCGTGAACTTCAATCCGAGCAGGTGGCGGTAGAGGGTGTCCCTGCCGGCCGGTGCGTACCCGAGTGCCCAGGCCCTTGCGTCGTCCTGCGAGAAGCCCCTGGACTGGACGTAGCGGCGGGCAACTTCCGCCTGGGGTGAGTGGGCAAGCAGGTCTGTGAAGTAGGCGGCGGCGGCCTTGGCGGCGTCCATGAGCCGGCGCCGGCCGCTGCCGGCGGCTGGGGCGGCCCCCGCCTCGGACCGGAGCGTGATCCCGAGCCGGGTCGCCAGGCGCTCGGCTGCCTCGGTGAACGAGAGGCCCTCGACGCCCCGGAGGAAATCGAAGACGTCGCCCCCGGCGCCGCAGCCGAAGCAGTAGTAGACCTGCTTGGCCGGGTCGACGGTGAACGACGGCGTCTTCTCCTGGTGGAACGGGCAGAGGCCCTTGAACGTGCGGGGGCCGGCTTTGCGGAGCTGGGTGTGGGCCGAGATGACCTCGACGAGGTTGGCGCGCTCCCGCACCTCGGCGAGGTCCTGCTCCATGAAGCGACCTGGCATCTACGGCCCCCGGCGCCTGCCGAGGCGGTAGGCACTCAGGGCGATGGAGCAGACGAGCCAGACGATCGCCACCACGAACAGGAAGTGCAGGATGCCGGCGACAAGGCTGAGGACGAGAAGGATCACCCCCACAACGAGCGCGAACTTGATCAGAGGGCCGAACCAGCTGCCATCCCGCTCTTCTCTCAAACTTTCAGCCCGATCCTCTCGAACTCGCGAAGGGCAAACCGGTCGGTCATGCCGGCTACATAGTCCACCACGGCGACGTCGGGCGCCGTGTCCGGGACGCCCTCCTCCGGGAGCGCCTCGGGGTGCGCCCGGTACCAGTCGCAGACGGTCCGCAGGGTGATGCGGGCGCTCTCGACCTCGGGGACGATCTCCGGCCGCTGGTAGACGTTCAGGAACAGGAAGGTGCGCGTCTCGAGCATCGCCGCCAGCTCCTCGTCGCGCATCTGCACCTGGGGCTGGCCGAGGCTCGCCTCGACGACGGCCCCGACCATGGCGTCCACGCGGTCGGAGGACGTGTCGCCGAGGACCCGGCGCGTGATGTCGGGAAGGTCACCCGGCCGCAGGACCCCGGCACGGAGGGCATCGTCGATGTCGTGGTTCACGTAGGCGATCCGGTCGGCGTAGCGGGCGATCTGCGCCTCGAGGGTGGCGGGCGGCGGCATCGACCAGGTGTGGTTCAGGATGCCGTCCCGGACCTCCCACGTCAGGTTCAGGCCCGGATGGCCCGCCCGGGTCTCCAGGCAGTCGACGATGCGCAGGGACTGCTCGTTGTGGCGGAAGGGCCGGCCGAGGAACTCCGACAGGACGTCCTCGCCGAGATGCCCGAACGGCGTGTGGCCGAGGTCGTGGCCGAGGCAGATGGCCTCCGCCAGGTCCTCGTTGAGCTGGAGGGCCCGGGCGATGGTGCGGGCGACCTGGGTGACCTCGAGGGTGTGGGTGAGGCGGACCCGGAGGTGGTCGCCCTCGGGCGCAAGGAAGACCTGGGTCTTGTGCGCCAGCCGGCGGAAGGCCTTGGCGTGCAGGATGCGGTCGCGGTCCCGCTGAAAGGCGGTCCGGAGCGGATGGGGCTCCTCGGGGACCTGCCTGCCGCGGGACCGGGCCGAGCGCATGGCGTACGGGGAGAGCCGGGTTTCCTCAGCCGCCTCGATCTGCTCCCTGACGAACGTCAGCCGGCGCGTGTCCACGCGGCCAACAGTACCGCCTCAACCGGCGAGACGGCGGGCCATGCGCAGCGAGAGGGCCATGATCGTCAGGGTGGGGTTGAACCCCCCGGCGGAGACGAAGACCGACCCGTCGGCGAGGTAGACGTTGTCCAGGTCGTGGATGAGTCCCCAGGGGTCCACGACCGAGGACGAGGGGTCGTGGCCCATCCGGGCGGTCCCCATGATGTGGGCGGTACCGACGGGACCACCGACGCTGGCGGTCGGCAGCACCTGGCTTGCCACGACGCCCGGGCTTGCGTCGCAGATCGCGGTGAGCTTGGGTCCGAGGAAGTCCGACGACGCAAGCTCGAACGGGTGCGATGAGTGCGTGATGCGAGGGACGGGGAAACCGTACACGTCACGGATGCCCGGATCGAGGTCGACCCGGTTCCCGAGCTGCGGCATGTCCTCCCCCACCAGCTGGATGGCCGCCAGATGCTCCCGGAATCCGGACGCCCGCATGGCGTCCTTGTGGGGGGCGCCCACGAGGCCCTGCAGCGATGCGTAGAGCTGCGCTTCGGCGAGCAGCAGGACACCCGCTCCGACCTCGCAGTTGCCGCCCTTCAGGTAGGGCATCCCTGCCGCCCGAGCCTCCGGTCCCCGGAACGGGCCGACAAGGTCGTCCAGCGTGAACGTGCTCGACGGCCCCCGCCACGCGTGGACGTTGGAAGCGAAGCTGGCCGCGGCCAGGGTGAAGAAGTGGAACATCAGGTTGGCTCCCAGCTGTCCCGAGCGGTTGCCGAGGCCCTCGCGGTGAGCGGCATGGCTGGTCGCCGAGAGCAGCAGGAGGCGAGCCGTCTCGATGGCAGAGGCGGCCACGATCACGACATCGGCCTGCTCGTGGTGGATCCGGCCACGGTCGTCGAGATAGCTCACGCCCCGCGCGGCCGTGCCTTTGGCGTTGAGGTCGATCCGGAACGCGAGGGTCCGGGCCCGCAGCTCGGCCCCTGCCCTGATCGCCGGGTGCAGGAAGTTGAGCGCAGCGCCGCCTCTCGCGTTGATCGGGCATCCGAACCCCGAGCAGAACCCGCAGGAGTTGCATCGGGGGCGGCCGTCGAATTCGGTGGAGTTGATGGCCATCGGGAAGGGGTAGGCGTGGTAGCCGGCCGCCGCCGCGCCCTGGGCGAAGAGGGTGCCGGCGTACATGGGAGGGTTGGGAGGCATCACGAACTGGTGCCGCCGGGGAGCCTGGGCCAGCGTGGCTGCCGGCATGGCCCCGACGTCGCCCTGGACACCGAGCCGGCGCTCGATCTCGTCGTAGAAGGGTTCGAGGTCCTCGTAGGACAGGGGCCAGTCGGCGAGGTTGGCTCCCGGCACCGGCCCGTAGAGGCTCCGGCCGGCGAAGTCCTGCTTCCAGAACCTTGGCGTCTTCGCGTCCCAGTGCACGGTGCCGCCACCGACGGTCGTCGGGAGGGTGTTGACGTCGCCGATGAACGACCGCGCCACCCCTTGTTGCGCCTCGGCCTGGGTGCGCGACGTCCGTGGCTCGAGCACGATGTCCTGGTTCTCGAACCAGCGGCCCGCCTTCACCTCGTCGTTGCCGAACAGCGACCCCACCGGCCGAGACCCTCCGAGGCCAGGGAGCAGGTTGCGGCCCTTCTCGAGCACCAGCACGTCGAAGCCGGCACGAACCAGTTCCAGGGCGGCGACGCTGCCGCCCGCCCCCGAACCCACCACGATGGCGGAGGGCATCAGCGCCCCCTGAGCATGGCCTGCCGCCCCAGCCAGAACTCGTCGCGCGATGCCGGCTTGAGAGAGCCCGGCGGGATCAGCGGCAGCGCCTTGTCGGCGGGCCCGCCAGCCGTGGCGGGGTCCGGGCCGGTGACCTCGTCGTCGCGGTAGCCGCGGGGCTGGACGTCGCCGAGCCAGCGGGTGTACCCCCAACCCGCCAGCCCGTGGTTGCCTCCGTACTCGGGAGGCCCGTACATCGCCTCCAGGCTGTTGGCGAAGGCAACCGGGACGAAGGCCTGGGTGGCGGCGTCGTTCGGATCGGCGAGCAGGGCGTCCTGCGCCTGGGTGGGAGCATCGGCGAAGGCGACGCCGTAGCCCGAGCGGGCCTGCTGGTCCAGGTGCGCCAGGCCCTCGCGGTAGATCTGCTGGAGCCCGACCACGGGACCTGCGAATTCCCGCTCCGGGCGCCCGAGGGAGCCTTCGAGCCGGATGCGCCAGCCCAGCTCGGCGTGGCTGTCCAGCGGCACGAAGTCGGCGAAGTCGTCCTCGCTTGCGCCCGCCCGATTGGAGAACGGCCCACCCGCGTGGATCAGCGGCGGCGTGAGCGAGAAGGCCCCGAGGAGCAGGTCAATGGCCTCCGCCACCATTGCCTCGCCCGCGCCGGGATCGGGGTCGTCCGGGGGACCGGGAATCAGGCGCTTGCAGAGGGCCCGGAGCGTGTCGAGCTCGTGGGCGGTCAGGAACCGCCCGGCGGCTCCGGGAGCCGGCGCTGCGGCCATGAGCCTGCTCAAGCGAACGGGAGGGACGAACGTGAGCAAGCCGAAGGCTCCCGCGCCCTGAAGGAACTGCCGGCGCCCGACGAACCGATGCGGAGCGCCCCCGTCGCTCATTGGACAATTAAGGCACAGCAGGCGTGAAGTGTGAAGAGAGAACTTTCTCCAGCGGGCTGTCGCGAATTGATGTTTGCACCAAAACTGCGGAAACCACAGTTTTTGGTTCAATCTGGCCCTCAGGTCCCCCCTGTTCCCATGTACACCAGCGCCTGGGGGCCCGGCCCTGGCCCGATGTCAGGAGCAGATCGCGCGCATGCGCGCGCTGGAGTCCTCACCTTCTCCTCCGGGCACTGGCGGGCGCGGAAGTCCGGAGACAATCCCTGCCAGGAACCGAAAATCATCACGCTTCTCACACGGCCCCGCGCCCCGGTCGGTCAGCCGGTTGGGGCCGGTTTCGCTCGCTTCCCCGGGCAGCGGGCCAGCAGGGCCGTTGCGCCGTCGGTGACGCTGGCATAGCGCCGGTCGGAGCGCAGGGCGCCGAGGAACTCGTCCGGGAGGTGCATCGCCGAGCCGCCCGAGGCCTCCACCCAGCCCTCTGTCCCGTCGGTGATCACGCCGCCGGCCTCGTCGGCCAGGGCCACGGCGACCGCGGCGGCAACGGCGTGGCCGAGCAGCGAGCCCGCCGGCCGGACCAACGCGTGCATGCCGGGCCGGAAGCCGCCCTCGTCGAGATGCGGGACCCGGAAGGCCCCGGGTTCGCCGGGCAGCGGCTCGGTCTCCTCCGACAGGAAGATCTCCACGGCATCCTCCTCGATGCCCTCCAGGCCCACCGAGAACGCCGGGGCGTCGGCGTTGCGGATGCGCCCCAGCCAGGGCACGCGCAGCACCGCATCGTTCAACTCGGTCAGCGCCAGCAGCGGCGCCGAGGGGACGCCCAGGATCTCCACCAGGGCGTGGGACAGCGCCGCCATCATCCAGGCGATCTCGACCGGCCGGGCCAGTGAGACGTCGAGCGAGACGTCGGGCCCGGCCGGATCCTCTCGCCGCCTGGCGCCGCTCAGCGCGTCTCCGAGCCCCCCACTCCCGATTCCTTGAGGGCTGCGTGGGCCGCCGCCAGGCGGGCCACCGGGACCCGGAAGGGCGAGCAGGAGACGTAGTCGAGGCCTGCCGCGTGGCAGAACTCCACCGAGGCGGGATCACCCCCGTGCTCCCCGCAGATGCCCACCTTGAGGCCGGGCCTGGCGGCCCTCCCCTCGGCGACGGCGATCCTGATGAGCCGGCCCACCCCGTACTGGTCGAGGGTCTCGAAGGGGTTGGCCTTGAGGAGCCCGAGCTCGAGGTACTTCGAGAGGAACTTGCCCTCGACGTCGTCCCGGGAGAATCCGTAGGTGGTCTGCGTGAGGTCGTTGGTGCCGAAGGAGAAGAACTGGGCGGCCTCGGCGATCTCGCCGGCGACCAGGGCCGCCCGGGGGAGCTCGATCATCGTCCCGATGAGGACGTCGATCTTCTTGCGGCGCTCCTTGAGGACATCGGCGATCACGCCCTCGGCCTCGGCCCGCATCATCTCGAGCTCCTCCCGCACGGCGACGAGCGGGATCATGATCTCGACCACGGGCCGCCCACCCTTCTCCTTGACATCGCAGGCGGCCTCCATGATGGCCCGCACCTGCATGGCGTAGAGGCCGGGCCGGGCGACGCCGAGGCGCACGCCCCGCATGCCGAGCATGGGGTTGGACTCCTCCAGGCGCTCCACGGTGCCGAGCAGGTCGACCTTCTCGGCAAGTTCCTTCTCGAGGCGCGCCCGCTCGTCGCCGGGAACTGACTTGAGGTCGAACTCCAGCTGCTTGATGGCGAGCTCAAGCTCCTTGGAGGACGGCAGGAACTCGTGCAGCGGCGGGTCGAGGAGGCGGATCGTGACCGGAAGGCCGCTCATCGCCTCGAAGATGCCGGCGAAGTCCCCCCGCTGGAGACCGAGCAGCTCGGTGAGGGCCGCCTGCTCCTCCTCCGGGGTCCGGGCGAGGATCATGCGCTGGACCACCGGGAGCCGGTCCCCGAGGAACATGTGCTCGGTGCGAGCCAGCCCGATGCCCTCGGCGCCGAACGCCCGGGCCTTCGCTGAGTCCTCGGGGGTGTCGGCGTTGGTGCGGACCTTGAGGCGGCGGATGGCGTCTGCCCACTTGAGGACCTTCTCGAGATCACCGGAGAGCCGGGGCTGGACCAGCGGCACGTCGCCCACCGCCACCCGGCCGGTCGAGCCGTCGATGGCGATGACGTCGCCCTCCTTGACCGTGGTGTCGCCCACCGTGAAGCGTCGCTTCGTGAGATCGATGTGCAGGGACTCGGCCCCGCAGACGCACGGCTTGCCGGCGCCCCTGGCCACGACCGCGGCGTGGGAGGTCTTCCCGCCCCGGGACGTGAGGATGCCCTGGGAGGCGTACATCCCGCCGACATCGTCGGGCTCGGTCATCGGCCGCACGAGGATGACGCGGTCGCCGGCGGCCGCCCACTCCTGGGCCGTCTTGGCGTCGAAGACCGCCTTGCCGGCAGCGGCGCCGGGCGAGGCGTTGAGGCCCGTGGCGACGACGTGGATCTCGGCCTCGGGGTCCCACTGGGGGTGCAGGAGCTGGTCGAGGGCGGCCGGGTCCACCCGCAGGACCGCCTCCTCCTTGGAGATCTGCCGCTCCTTGACCAGGTCCACGGCGATCTTCACCGCGGAGGCTGCGGTCCGCTTGCCGATCCGGGTCTGCAGCATCCAGAGCTTGCCCTGCTCGACGGTGAACTCGATGTCGCACATGTCCCGGTAGTGGTGCTCAAGGGTCTGCATGACCTTGACGAGCTCCTTGTAGGACGCCGGGTCGCTGCGCTTGAGCTCGTCGAGGGACAGCGGGGTCCGGGCGCCGGAGACGACGTCCTCGCCCTGGGCCTGCGTCAGGTACTCGGCAAGGTACTTTTTGTCCCCGGTCGAGGCGTCGCGGGTGAAGGCGACGCCGGTGCCGGAGTTCTCGCCGGCATTGCCGAACACCATGGCGACGACGTTGACGGCGGTGCCGAGGTCATCCGGGATCTTGTTCTTCCGGCGGTAGATGCGGGCCCGCTCGCCGTTCCAGGACTCGAACACCGCCCGGATGGCCATCTCAAGCTGGGTCATCGGATCGTCGGGGAACGCGACGCCCGCCTCGGCGGTGGCGATCTCCTTGAAGCGGGTCACCAGACCCGTGAGGTCCTCGACGCCGAGCTCGGTGTCGGAGGAGACGCCCCTCGCCTTTTTCACCTTGTCGATCTCGTGCTCGAAGCGCTCGCCGGCCACGCCCATCACGATCTTGCCGAACATCTGGACGAAGCGGCGGTAGGCATCGGCGGCGAAGCGCTCGTCGCCGTAGTGCTCGGCGAGGCCGGCGACCGTGGTGTCGTTGAGGCCCAGGTTCAGGACCGTGTCCATCATGCCGGGCATCGAGAACTTAGCCCCCGACCGCACCGAGACGAGCAGCGGGTTCCTGGCATCGCCGAAGCGCCGGCCCATCTTCTTCTCGAGAGCCTTCATGTGCCGGGTGACCTCGTCCATGACACCTTCGGGCAGGCCCCCCTGGCGCAGGTACTCGTTGCAGGCCTCGGTGGTGATGGTGAAGCCGGGTGGGACGGGGAGGCCGAGGTTGGTCATCTCCCCGAGGTTGGCGCCCTTCCCCCCGAGCAGGTCCTTCATGTTCCGGTTGCCCTGCTCGAAGTCGTAGACGTACTTCGGGCTCCGGGGCTTCTTTGACTTTGGTTCGGTGTCGACTCTCTTCGCCGTCGTCTTCGTTGCCTTAGCCATCGCTTGCGGGTCCTCCCAGGTCGAATGAGATGTCTTGGTCCGCCCCGGCCTCGATGGTGACCGCTCGCTCGACGCGGGGGGTCCCCGGGCCGAAGGCGATGAACGTCCAGGTGGCGGGGGTCAGGTGGAGCTTGAACGTGCCCTCGGGCCCGGTGCGGCGTTCGTTGACGAACTCGCCCGAGGGCCCCAGTACTCGCACATACGCACCCTCCATCGGGGCGCCCCCGCGGACCACGCTGCCATTCACGATCTGGGCATCCGTGCTCATGTCCCCACCAGCCTTTCGTTGAGATAGGCGACCAGTTCGGCAATCGGGATCCGGTCCTGCGCCATCGTGTCGCGGTCGCGGACCGTGACGGCGTTGTCCTCCAGCGACTCGAAGTCCACCGTCACCGCGTACGGCGTGCCGATCTCGTCCTGGCGGCGGTATCGCCGGCCGATCGACCCTGCGTCGTCGTAGTCGATCATGAAGCGCGGCCGCAGCAGCGAGGCGACCTCCTTCGCCAGCGGAACGAGGTTCTCGTGGCGCGAGAGGGGCAGGACGGCTGCCTTGTACGGGGCGAGGTCCTTGTGGAGCGCGAGCACGGTGCGGCGCTCCACCTTGCCGGAGGCGGTGGTCACCTCCTCCTCCCGGTAGGCGTCGACCAGGAATGCGAGCAGGCAGCGGTCGGCCCCCGCGGCCGGCTCGATGACGTAGGGGACGTAGCGCTCCTGGGACTCCTGATCGAAGTACGAGAGGTCCTGGCCGGAGAATTTGGCGTGCTGGGAGAGATCGTAGTCGCCGCGGTTGGCGATGCCTTCCAGCTCGGCCCATCCCCAGGGGAACTCGTACTCGACGTCGACGGTGCGTTTCGAGTAGAAGGAGAGCTCGTCGGCGGCGTGCTCCCGCAGCCGGAGCTTCTCCCTGCGGATACCCAGCCGCAGGTACCAGTCGAAGCGCTCATCGATCCAGTACTGGTGCGCCTCCTCGTCCGTCCCCGGCTTGACGAAGTATTCCATCTCCATCTGCTCGAACTCGCGGGTGCGGAAGATGAAGTTGCCCGGCGTGATCTCGTTGCGGAAGGACTTCCCCCGCTGGGCGATCCCGAAGGGGATCTTCTTGCGGGAGCTCGCCAACACCTGGGTGAAGTCCACGAAGATGCCCTGGGCGGTCTCGGGGCGGAGCCACACGAGGGCCCCGGCGTCCTCGACCGGACCGGCGTAGGTCTTGAACATGAGGTTGAAGTTGCGGGCGTCGGTGAACTGCCGGTTGCCGCAGTCGGGGCACACCGGCGGGTCGGGCAGGTGGTCGGCCCGGAAGCGGTGGTGGCAGTTCATGCACTCGATGAGGGGGTCGGTGAACGACTCGACGTGGCCGGAGGCCTCCCAGACCCTTGGGTGCATGAGGATGGAGGCGTCGAGCCCCACGACGTCCTCCCGGAGCTGCACCATCGCCCGCCACCAGGCCCGTTTGACGTTGTCCTTCAGCTCGACCCCGAGCGGGCCGTAGTCGTACGTCGAGCGCAGCCCTCCGTAGATCTCGGAGGACTGGAACGCGATGCCCCGCCGCTTGGCGAGGTTCACGATGGTGTCGAGGCTCGGGCCGTTCATGGACGCGCCATCATGCCATGCGGCGGAGGGCATGGACGTCACCGGTCTTGCGGCGGAGCGAACCTCTAATGCCCTGAACGCTCCGAGGTCGGAGACCCAGGGTTGGCAGCATGTGCGGAGGCCAGGGCGGCCAACCTGTAGGACGTGGCATTCGCCGCGGTAACGTGCAACAGGCCACCTGAGACCAGCAGCGCTTCCAGCTGCTGCGGCGGGGCGGGGCGGGCCAGGAGGTACCCCTGCCCCATGTGGCAGCCGATGGTGCGGAGGAGGTCCAGCTGCTCGGGCTCTTCGATCCCTTCGGCGATCACGTCGAGGGAGAGCTTGTTCGCCAGCCCGATGATGCCCTCCAGCATGGGCACGGACGGGGTGGTCGACGCCTGGCCCGAGACGAAGCAGCGGTCGATCTTGAGGATGTCGACGG
>JAOPZY010000195.1 GCA_025963875.1 Actinomycetota bacterium | reverse complement strand
GCCCGTTGGCCAGCTGGACCGGGTACTCGAAGAACGGCTCGGGAAGGAGCCCGGCCTTGTAGCCGTCCAGGGCGATCTGCTCCAACTGACGCTGGAATTCGCTGTCCACATGCCGCTTGCGGCCCCGGCGCTCCTCCAGCATCTCGAGCAGGCCCGCCGCACCGTCACGACCGCGAGTCCCCTGCGCCTTCAGCCGCCCGAGGCGCCCCTCAAGGCGCCGGGTAAGAGTTGAAGAGGAGTTCGAGCGGCACCCCCCGTGCGGCCAGCACGTGGTTCACGATGACGGGGGCCAGGCGGGGCACCTCCAGCGAGACGTCGATGACCGTCCGGGCGAGCGACGTGACCGGGATCCCACTGCGATGGGTGCGGTCGACGGGCTGCAAAGAGGAGATGCGATGAACGTCGAAGCCCTTGAGGGTCGCTCGTCGCCTCGCCGGGATGACAATCTCAAGCCTGCGCTCAATCTGCGGCAACTGCCAGAGCGTCCCTGCCGCGCGATGGGAGGCGATGCCGTCCACTGCGAGGCATCCCGCCATGAGCGCCTGCTCCCATGTCTGGGGCGCCCCGACCCGGCGGAACACTCCTGCATGCACCCGCTCCCAGTCGTCGCTCTTCGCCAGCCAGCCCCACTGGCCAGCCGACAGGCCGCCCCCACCAAGTGCTTGGTGCCGAGCGATTAGACCATGTTGTGATGCGGCAAGATCCATTAGTGCATCGTTCATATGCCCCAGTATGAGGATGGGTACCGACAGGAAGCGGGGCGTTTCGGAAGTCCGGAAAAAAACGCGTGCATCCACGCGAAAAGTTCCGGACTTTCACCGGCCGGGCAGCTCCTCCAGGGCAGTCCGGCACGGCCTGGGCGACCCAAGAGCGGCGCAGACCGCGTCCACCGCCTCCTCGGCCATGAGCCGGAACGTTGTCGCCTTGCCCCCGGTGACGGTGATGAGGCCCGCGACCCCATCGTGCTCGCCGTGGTCGATGACCCGGTGCGAACGGCTCACCTGCCGGCCGCCGGGCTCCGAAGCCCCGACGCCCACAAGGGGCCGCACCGCCGCCCACGCCCGAACCGGTCCCGCCGACGAGAAGCCGGGGACCAGTTCGTCGCCCGCCGCCGCCATCGCCCGGACGGCGGCACCATCCGCCACCGCGTCGTCGGGATCGCCGACCGGGGTATCGGTCGTGCCCATGATCGTGGAGGCCCCGAGCGGCACCAGGATGTCCCCGTGCGCCGGGAGCCGGCACCGGCTGACCACCACGTGGACAAGGCGAACGGGCACCGCCACCATGACGCCCTTGCTCAGCCGAGCAGGGACCCGGCACCCCGCCATGGCGGCCACCCTCCCCGCCCACGCCCCCGCTGCATTGACGACGACCTCCGCCTCGACGCTCGTGCCGTCCTCCAACCTGCCCCCCACGACCCGGCCCGCGTCCACGTGCAGCCCGGTCAGCGGGCGTTCCGTCAGGATGCGCGCCCCCGACGCGGCCGCCGAAGCCGCGCAGGCCCTCACCAGACCCACCGCATCGAGCGCGCCATCGGGAACGGCGAACGCCCGGACCACGTCCCTCGCCAGGCCGGGTTCCTGACGCATCACCAGGGCCGGGTCCAGCTCCTCGACCGCCACCCCCACCGCCCGGCACGCCGGGAGAAAGCGGTCGGGATAGCTGGAGTCGTCGCCGGGCAGGAGCACGAACACCCCGCCGGTGTCATCCACGTATCCGGGCGCGATCCGCCGCAGGATCGCCGACTCGCTCACGCATTCCCGGGCCGACGTGGGATCCCGCACGACATAGCGGGCGCCCGAGTGGAGCTGCCCGTGGAACTTGGCCGTCGTCCCGGAGGCAAGCACCCCCCGCTCGACCAGCACGGTGGAAAAGCCGCGCATCGCCGCGTCCCTCGCCACGCCGGCCCCCGTCGCCCCGCCCCCGACGACGAGCACATCGGTCTTCATCTCGCTACGAAACCCAGTCGAAACTTCGGGTGACCGCCTTCTTCCACTCGGCCACCAGCCGGTCCCGTTCCTGGGACGGCATCGCCGGCTCCCAGCGGCGGTCCTCCGTCCAGCACCGCCGCAGTTCGGCGAGGGAGCCCCAGTACCCCACCGCCAGGCCCGCGGCGAACGCGGCGCCCAGCGACGTCGTCTCGGCCACCGTGGGCCTGACGACGGGGACGGCCAGCAGGTCCGCCTGGAACTGCATCAGGAGCCCGTTGCCCACCATGCCCCCGTCGACCCGCAGGCTTCCCAGCGTGGTGCCCGTGTCGGCGGCCATGGCGTCGACCACCTCCCGGGTCTGGAACGCCGTCGCCTCCAGCGCTGCCCGGGCGAGGTGGCCGCGGTGGACGGAGCGGGTCAGGCCGGCGATGACGCCCCGGGCGTCGCTGCGCCAGTACGGGGCGAAGAGGCCCGAGAACGCCGGCACGAGGTAGGCCCCCCCGTTGTCGGGGACGCTGGCCGCCAGCGCCTCCACCTCGGCGGAGCTTGCGATGATCCCGAGGTTGTCTCGCAGCCACTGCACGACGGCGCCGGCCATGGCCACCGATCCCTCGAGGCAGTAGACCGCCGGGGCGTGGCCGATCCTGTACCCGGCGGTCGTGATGAGCCCCGAGGAGGAGGCGACGCGGCGCCCGCCGGTGTTGACGAGGAGGAAGCACCCGGTCCCGTAGGTGTTCTTGGCGTCGCCCTCGTCGAAGCAGCACTGACCGAAGAGGGCAGCCTGCTGGTCCCCGAGGGCGCCGGCCACCGGTACCCCGGGAAGGACACCGGTGGCCGTCCCGTAGACCTCCGAGGAGGACCGGATCTCCGGCAGCATCGCTTTGGGGATCGAGAAGCGGCCCAGCATCTCCGCGTCCCACTCCAGCGAGGTGAGGTCCATGAGCAGGGTGCGGCTGGCGTTCGTCACGTCGGTGACGTGGACCCCTCCGTCGGGGCCCCCGGTGAGGTTCCAGATCAGCCAGGTGTCCATGGTGCCGAACAGCACCTCGCCCCGGGCGGCGTGCATCCGCAGGTCGAGATCGTCGAGCACCCACTGCAGCTTCGGCCCGGAGAAGTAGGTGGCGACGGGCAGCCCCGTCAACGCCCGGAAGCGGTCGATGCCAGCGTCGTCCCCGGCGATGAGGTCCTCGCAGATCGCACGGGTCCGGGTGTCCTGCCACACGATGGCGTTGCACAGCGGGGCCCCCGTGTCCCGGTCCCAAACCACGATGGTTTCCCGCTGGTTCGCCACCCCGAGGGCCGCGAGGTCGGAGGGCCGGAGCCCCGCCTTCTCGAGGGCGCCGGCGATGACCTCACGGCAGCGGCGCCAGATCTCGATGGGATCGTGCTCGACCCATCCAGGTGAAGGAAAGATCTGCTCGTGGGGGCGCTGCTCCGCCGCCACCACCCGGCCCTCCCGGTCGAAGACCATGAACCGGCTGCTGGTCGTGCCCTGGTCGAGGGCGCCCACGTACGGTCCCAGTGCTATCCCCAGACGTCGGCTGCTGCCTTCAGCAGCAGGTAGGCGGAGGTGGCGCCCGGATCCTGGTTCCCGGCGCTGCGGTCGCCCAGGTAGCTGGCGCGGCCCTTCTTCGCCACCATGGGCGTCGTAGCCCGCATGCCCTCCTCGGCCGCAGCTGCCGCGGCGGCAAGGCCCGCGGCCAGCTCCAGCCCGTCCTTGGCGGCCGCCCGGAGGGCGTCCCGGGCCGGGAGCAGGGCGTCGACCATCGTCTTGTCGCCGGCCTCGGCGCGGCCTCGGAAGACGACCCCCTCGACCCCGGCGTCCAGGGCCTCGGCCCAGTCGCCGAGGCCGAGCTCCGCCTTGGACTCGCACGCCTTGCTCATCCGCACGAAGAAGGTGCCGTACAACGGGCCGGACGCCCCGCCGATTGTGGAGAGAAGCGCCATGCCCGTCAGCCGGAGGACGGCGCTGGGCTCGGTGCCGGTCGGCGTCTCGTCCAGCTTCTCGACCGCCGCCGCGAACCCGCGGTCCATGTTGGTCCCATGGTCGGCGTCGCCGATGGCGGCGTCGAGCGCGGTCAGGTAGTTGCGGTTGGCGGCGATCACCCGGGCACACGCACGGACCCAGGCCGCGGCGGTATCGGTTGTCCACCCCGGCGCCGTGATCCCCACCGGCGGCGTCAGCCCCAGGACAGCGCCGGCGTGAACACCGGAGCGTCCCACAGGCGCAGCAATTCCTTGTCCATCTTCAGCAGCGTCACCGAACAGCCGGCCATGTCGAGCGACGTGATGTAGGAACCGACGAGGCGGCGCACCACCCGCAGGCCCTGCTCCTCCAGCAGCGAGTGGAGCCGCCGGTAGACCACGTAGAGTTCGAGGAGGGGCGTCGCCCCCATGCCGTTGACCAGCGCCAGGACCTGGTCGCCGGTCTCGGCCCCCAGGTCGTCCAGGATGGGACCCGCCAGCATCTCGACGATCTCATCGGCCTGCCGCAGCACCGAGCGGCTCCGCCCCGGCTCTCCGTGGATGCCGATGCCCACCTCCATCTCGTCCTCGCCGAGATCGAACGTCGGGTGCCCCACCTGCGGCACCGTGCAGGACGTGAGGGCGATCCCCATGCTCCGGGCGTTGGCGTTGACCGTCCGGCAGACCGCCGCGACCTGGGCGAGGGGGCGGCCTTCCTCGGCCGCGGCCCCGGCGATCTTCTCGGCAAGGACGGTGGCCCCCACACCTCGGCGCCCGGCGGTGTAGAGGCTGTCCGTGACGGCCACGTCGTCGTCGATGACGACGGCTGTCACCTCGATGCCGTCCTCCGCCACGATCTCGGTAGCCATCTCGAAGTTGAGCACGTCCCCGGTGTAGTTCTTCACGATGTGCAGGACCCCGGCCCCGCCGTTGACCGCCGCGGTCGCCTCGGCCACCTGGTCGGGCGTCGGCGAGGTGAACACCTGGCCCGGGCATGCGGCGTCGAGCATGCCCTTGCCCACGTACCCGGTGTGGAGCGGCTCGTGCCCGCTGCCACCGCCGGAAACGACGCCGACCTTGCCCGCCAGCGGCGCATCCGCCCGGACGACGTAGGCGGGCTTCAGGTTCACCCGCAGGGTGTCGGGATGGGCGGCCGCCAGGCCTTCGAGCGCCTCCCGGACGACGTCGTCGGGGTGGTTGATCAGCTTCTTCATGGGCCGAAGCCTACCGCCGCTCGGGCGCCCGGCCGAGCCGGCAGCGCCCTATGCGATGCCGATGTGCACGATCGACGACAGGGGCGTCGGCGACTCCCCGCCGAAGAGGTACACGTCGCCTCCGTTCTGGCCCAGGGCCATGTCCGCGGCGGCCTTGGGCAGGAGCCCCGCCCGGGTGAGGCCCCCCGTGGGCAGGTCGATGACGTCGACCTGGTTCCGGACGGCACCGCCGGATCGGCCCCCCGCCATGAATATCGTCCCGCCGAGGACGAACACGCTTTCGTGCGACAGGGCGACCGGCAGGTTCGACACGACCTTGGCGGTCCCCGCCGCCACGTCCACCGCCTGGATCTGCGAGACCTGGGCGCCGTTGTGTTCGCCGCCGACCAGGTAGATCGTCGTCCCGACGGCGGCGACGCCCGCGTAGCGCACGGGCGTCGGGAGCTGCGTGACCACCTTGTAGCTCACGCCGTCGGTCGTCACGAGGACGTCGGTCTGGTCGCTCTTGCCGTCGTAGCCGCCGAGGACGTACGTCCGGTCGCCGATCGTCGCCACGGCCAGGTCGGAGCGGGGCTGCGGGAGTTTTCCGATCACCTGGGACCCCTGCGACGCGAAGCTCTGGACCTTGTCGATGGTCACCGCCTCGCCGCCGCCGAACACCACGGCGTTCGGGCCGAACGACGTGGCCGCGGCGTCGTGGGTGGCCACCGCGAGCGTCCCGGCCGCCGTCACGGTGTCGCTGGCGGGGGAGAAGCGCCGCACGGAGGCCGAGGAACTCCCCCCCACAAGGCCGCCGAGGACCAGGATCGTCTGGCCGTCGGCGACCGCCACCGCCCTTGACACGGCAGCCCCGAGCCCCTTCGCCATGGCGCTCACCTTCAGCGTTGGGGCGGTGGCGGCTGACAGCGTCGACGTGACGGGCACGACCGGCGCCAGCGACGAGCCCGCCCCGGTGGGCGTCGGCGTCGCCGTTGCCGAGGACCGCCCGCCGTTCGTCCCCACCTTTTTCGACCCAATCCCCCCAATGCCCCTAATTCCAGCCCCAATACCAAAAGGCTTGAGGAACACGAAGACGGCGAGGAGCAGCAGGACCGCTGCCAGGACTGCGGTGCGCACGAGCCGCCGGATGCGCCGGCGATGGGCGAACGTCGACCTCGAGTACGGCGGAATCATGTCGGGTCCCCCACCGGCTCGGTGCCGGCCCGCACTTGGCGTGTGGGCCGGATTCTAGTTA
>JAOPZY010000189.1 GCA_025963875.1 Actinomycetota bacterium | reverse complement strand
AACAAGGTAGCCGTACCGGAAGGTGCGGCTGGATCACCTCCTTTCTAAGGAGCTTGTCTCCTAGTCGATCATTGGCTTTCGCGCCCTTGCAGTGTTGGGGGTATATTTCGGGCACGCTGTTTAGTTCCGAGGGAGTACCCTCGGAACCCGCGGCCCACGACGACAGCTCGCCGAATAGATGGACGGAGCTGTCGTTCGTATGTCCGGACTCTGGTCCTTGAGAACTGCATAGCGAGCGCGAGCATCAAACTCGGTCAAGTTAGTAAGGGCAATCGGTGGATGCCTTGGCGCCAAGAGGCGATGAAGGACGTTGCAGGCTGCGATAAGCCACGGGGAGCTGCCAAACAAGCTTTGATCCGTGGATTTCCGAATGGGGGAACCCGGCGGCCGTCATGGGCCGTCATCCTGGTCTGAATACATAGGGCCAGGAAGCGAACCGCCTGAACTGACACATCTCAGTAGGGCGAGGAAGAGAAAACAACCGTGATTCCCTGAGTAGTGGCGAGCGAAACGGGAACAGCCTAAACCCATGTCGTGTGATAGCCCGGTGGCGTTGCGACGTGGGGGTTGCGGGAAGCACCAGACCCGACACCGGTCGGGTCAGGGAGTTACAAAGCTCTGAGGTAGGCGAACCCTCTGGAAAGAGGGGCCATAGCAGGTAACAGCCCTGTAGCCGAAACCTCACAGCCTCCCGGTGCTCCTCCCAAGTAGTGCGGGACCAGGGAAATCCCGTGCGAATCTGCCGGTACCACCCGGTAAGGCTAAATACTCCTTGGCGACCGATAGTGCACTAGTACCGTGAGGGAAAGGTGAAAAGTACCCCGGGAGGGGAGTGAAATAGTACCTGAAACCGATTGCCTACAAGCCGTTGGAGCGTACCTTCCTGGGTAACCAGGAAGGCGTGACAGCGTGCCTTTTGAAGAATGAGCCGGCGAGTTAGCGATCTGTGGCGAGGTTAAGGGATATCCCGGAGCCGTAGCGAAAGCGAGTCCTAACTGGGCGTCCAGTCACAGGTTCTAGACCCGAAGCCGAGTGATCTACCCATGGGCAGGCTGAAGCGAGGGTAAGACCTCGTGGAGGGCCGAACCGACTCGGGTTGAAAACCGGGCGGATGACCTGTGGATAGGGGTGAAAGGCCAATCAAACTCGGTGATATCTGGTTCTCCCCGAAATGCATTTAGGTGCAGCCTCGCGTGTTTAGCATTGGTGGTAGAGCACTGGATGGGCTAGGGGGCCTACAAGCTTACCGAACTCAGCCAAACTCCGAATGCCAATGCTTGAGAGCGCGGGAGTGAGACTGCGGGGGCTAAGCTCCGTAGTCGAGAGGGAAACAGCCCAGACCGCCAGCTAAGGTCCCTAAATTACGCTAAGTGGGAAAGGATGTCGAGTCGCAAAGACAACCAGGAGGTTGGCTTAGAAGCAGCCACCCTTAAAAGAGTGCGTAATAGCTCACTGGTCAAGTGGTTCGGCGCCGACAATGTAGCGGGGCTAAGCGTAATACCGAAGCTGCGGCATTCCTCTTCATTGAGGGATGGGTAGGGGAGCGTCGTGTGGCGGGTGAAGCGGCCGCGGAAGCGAGCCGTGGACGCCACACGAGTGAGAATGCCGGCATGAGTAGCGAGAGACGGGTGAGAAACCCGTCCGCCGAAAACCCAAGGTTTCCTGGGCAAGGCTAATCCGCCCAGGGTAAGTCGGGACCTAAGGCGAGGTCGAGAGACGTAGTCGATGGACAACGGGTTGATATTCCCGTACCAGTGCTCCCGCGCCCAGCCCGAATCCAGTCCCTAAGTGCGGCCTTACGAGGCCAATCGACCGGACCGGTATTAGGGCAGCAATGGGGTGACGCAGGAGGGTAGGCCAACCCGGTCGATGGTAGAGCCGGGGTAAGCGTGTAGGGGGGTCCCCCAGGCAAATCCAGGGGACCATCAACTCTGAGGCGCGATGCCGAGCCGATTAAGGCGAAGTGGCTGATCCCATGCTGCCAAGAAAAACCTCTAGCGAGCTGGAGCGCTGCCCGTACCCCAAACCGACACAGGTGGGTAAGTAGAGAATACTAAGGCGATCGAGAGAACCCTGGTTAAGGAACTAGGCAAGTTGGCCCCGTAACTTCGGGAGAAGGGGCGCCCTTGGAGGTGAAGGCCTTTGCGGCCGGAGCTTCCGGGGGTCGCAGAGAAAAGGCCCAAGCGACTGTTTACTAAAAACACAGGTGCATGCGAAGTCGTAAGACCATGTATATGCACTGACGCCTGCCCGGTGCCGGAACGTTAAGGGGAGGGGTCAGCCCTTCGGGGCGAAGCTCTGAACTGAAGCGCCGGTAAACGGCGGCCGTAACTATAAGTTGACCGTTGTAGTTACGTTAATAAATCTGGCTATATGCTGGGAACCCTGGGTATCCGCTCCGTACTCGCCGGTCCTATCCGGCAGTGAAAATCGGACGGTGCAGGCAATCAGCAGGAAAGGCCGGCCCTCGTGAGGGGACCGGAATCCTCAGAGGCCATACGCCAGACACGAGACTCCGAGAGGAGCCTGTGAAGATATGGTCCAGCCTCATGGCGACATGAAGGAATTGGACGAACGGTCCTAAGGTACAAGGTCCCCTTGGCAGGCAAGGGGAGCTGCCCCCCGCATCGGTGACGGTGCGGTGCGCAGCCGGCTGTTTGCTGGAAACCCCGAGTATCCGGCGGTACTTCCTTTGGGAAGTGACAATCCGTCCGGTGCGGGCAATCAGCAGGGAAGTCCTCGTGACCCCTCAGAGACCATACGCCGGCCCTCTCTTGCGAGATGGATGGAGAGAGGATGAGATGGTCCGAACCCTACGGCGACGTAGGGAGGCTGGCGGAAACGACCAGCCCCGCCTGATAGATGAGGGCGCGTAACAGACGTTTCGAGCGAAATTCCTTGTCGGGTGAATTATTGCCCTGCACGGGAGCGATCCCGTGTGCAGACCCGCTCATAACGGCGGAGCCCACACCGGCTGCCTTCAAGGAGAGGCGATAGACGGCGGGTGATGCCGTGGGAAGCCCTCTGCTTCATTGCGAAGTATGGCCCCGTAACGACTGATCCCTTCGGGGTGAGGCTCTGGTCCCGGCCGGAACACGGTCAATCTACGGACAGAGCAATACGCGGGCTCTCGAACAAAGTGGTTCGAGATGAAGGCATAGTCTGTCCCCCTGGAAACAGGGGACTGAGACGAAGTTCCGACCTGCACGAATGGCGTAACGACTTGGGCACTGTCTCAACTGGGGACTCGGCGAAATTGCACTACGAGTAAAGATGCTCGTTACGCGTGGAAGGACGGAAAGACCCCGTGGACCTTTACTACATCTTGGTATTGGGACTTGACATGTGTTGCGTAGGATAGGCGGGAGGCTGTGAAGCCCGGACTCCGGTTCGGGTGGAGCCAACCTTGAAATACCGCTCTGCATGTGTTGGGTCCCTAACCCACACCCGTGATCCGGGTGAGGGACAGTGCCAGGTGGGTAGTTTGACTGGGGCGGTCGCCTCAATTTGGGGGCGAATCATGGGTAACCATGTGAAATAAAACCCTCGGCGTATGCTGGAACTCCCGAGAATCCGACGGTACTAGCCCTTTTTTGTCACCCCTCGTCATTAGACTTGGGGTGTGGGCAGTGAAAATCCGAGCGGTGCGGAAAATCAGCAGGTTGGGCCAGATCTTGGCCTACCCCAACGACCACAACGAGGGCTCCGACTGAGAGGTCGGATGATGGGATGGTCTGACCTGCACGGCGACGTGCAGATCGGGGCAGAAATGACCCCGAGACGGCAACGGGGTCCATGAACACCAGGGCCATCGCAAGGCTGAAGCAGGAGTTGTTCCTTACGAGTCGTCAGCGCGAGATCCTTGTCGGGCTGCTTCTCGGAGACGGGCATCTGGAAAAGCAGAATGCTCAGGGCTGGGCACGACTGAAGGTAGAACACTCAGTACGCCAAATCGAGTACGTCACCTGGAAGTACTCGGAATGGTCGAGCTGGGTCCTGACGCCGCCAGCCTCTCGTCTCAAAGGGAATCGACTTGGGACGCAGTCGATGAATGTCGGCTTCGCCACCGTGTCGCATCCCGAATTGGGTGAGTTCCGAAACCGCTTCTATGAGGGGCGGAAGGTTGTACCCCCGGATCTCACCTTGACTCCGCTGGCCTTGGCGGTGTGGTTCATGGACGACGGCTCCCGGAAGTCTCGGTCGTGCCGTGGCTTGTATCTGAATACGCAAGCCTTTCGGCCCGATGAGGTAACCATGTTGCAGTGGTTCCTCGAGCGGGACTTCTCGATTCGCACGAACTTGAGAGCGCAAGTGGATGGGCTTCAGATGTACATCCCATCCGCTGAAGTCGATGGCTTCGTGAGTATCGTGGATCCGTATGTGATCCAGGAGATGAAGTACAAGCTGCCGTGCTAACAGAGAGCCCAAACTGTAACGGAGGCGCCCAAAGGTTCCCTCAAGCTGGTCGGCAATCAGCTGTCGAGTGCAAGGGCACAAGGGAGCTTAACTGCGAGACCTACAAGTCGAGCAGATGCGAAAGCAGGGCCTAGTGATCCGGCGGTCCCATGTGGATGGGCCGTCGCTCAACGGATAAAAGGTACCCCGGGGATAACAGGCTGATCGGTCCCAAGAGTCCATATCGACGGACCGGTTTGGCACCTCAACATTGGGGTGTAGCGGCAGAGATGCCGTATTGGTATCGGCTTATAACGGTGAACCCCTGAACTGTCACCCCACAGGAGGGCAGTGGGCAATACCGTGGGAAGTCTGTCGGAAGCGCAGCACCACGCTGCAAAGACCCATGTCACAGCTTCCGCAAGTGACCCCGTAACGACTGAGGCCGCAAGGCCGAGGTGGCGAGTCTCGTTCCGCAAGGGACAAATCTATGGCCGCCACAATACGCCGACCCCTACTCTGGGTCAGAGAGGGTGAAGATATAGTCTGCACCACCGGAAACGGTGGAGACATGTGCGATGTCGGCTCGTCGCATCCTGGGGCTGGAGCAGGTCCCAAGGGTTAGGCTGTTCGCCTATTAAAGCGGTACGCGAGCTGGGTTTAGAACGTAGATCGCTGCGTCTCCAGGGAGTAATCCCTGGATGTCCTCCGGCTCATATCGGTGAAACCCCCACTTGAAGCCGAACTGCAAGGTGGTGGGCAATACCGAGGGAAGGCCAGCAAGAGGGCGTTGCAATTTGGCGCCTTTTCGACCCTAAACTATTCGAAATCGAAGCGGATATTCGCCGCAGATGTCGAGAAGCATCTGCGTAGCAAGGGTTTGCTGGCCCCCGTAACGACTCCTTCGGAACTCAACGAAGGGATGGGATCATCGCCGCAAGGCAAAACTATGGATCCCATAACACGCCGGCCCCTAGAAATAGGGTGGAGGTATAGTCTATGCCCGCAGTAATGCGGGGAATTACATGCGCGAGACAGTGAGTTGACCGCGCTGTCTATAAATTCGGCTATATGCTGGAACGTCCGAGTATCCGCAGGTACTGACCCCACTAGGTCAGTGACAATCCGAGCGGTGCGGAAAATCAGCAGGAAAGGCCGGGCTCTACGGGGCCCGGAATCCTCAGAGACCATATGCCGAACACCACCCGCAAAGGTGGTGAAGATATGGTCCGACCTGCATGGCGACATGCAGAGCCAGGCAGAAATGATCTGGCCCCCCGTCGGCGACGGTGCCGGAGGGCGGTAACAATCGTGTCGGTCCCTATCCTCCATGCGCGCAGGAGCCTTGAGGAGAGCTGTCCCTAGTACGAGAGGACCGGGACGGACGAACCTCTGGTGTGTGAGTTGTCCTGCCAAGGGCACTGCTCATTGGCCACGTTCGGAAGGGATAAGCGCTGAAAGCATCTAAGTGCGAAGCCCACTCCAAGATGAGGGCTCCCACGGGTAACACCCGGTAAGGACCCCAGCAGACGACTGGGTCGATAGGCGGGAGGTGTAAGCGCAGCAATGCGTTCAGCCGACCCGTACTAATCGTCCGAGGGCTTGATCGATAGCTCGCGCTCGCTATGGAGTACTCAAGGCCAGGCGGCCCCCCATGGGGCCGCGGGCTTGAAAACTCAATATGTTCCGGTGGCCATAGGAGAGGGGAAACACCCGGTTCCATTCCGAACCCGGAAGTTAAGCCCTCTACCGCCGATGGTACTGCTCTGGAGACGGAGTGGGAGAGTAGGTCGCCGCCGGGCACCTTTGGACACGAGGCCGGCATCGCTGCCAGCCTCGTGTCGCGTCCGACGAACCCAGAGAGCTATCCGGCCTTCCGCTTGCTCAGGTAACGGGCGATCCCCGACGCGTTCAACTCGTACGACGTCGTCTGGCCGAGGCGATCGGCGAGCGCGGTGTCCTCCAACAGCCGGGGGAGTGCCGCCAGCTCTTCCTCCCGCAGCCTCCCGCCGATCTCCGGAACCCCGCCACCGGCGACCACGACCTCCTCGGCGAGTGCGACCGCCCGGCGCAGCGAGGCGGCCGCCTCGTCGAAGAGCTGGTCCGGCTCCAGGGCGGACAGGCCGAAGTGGGTGGGAAACGCCCGCTTGGCCCCCAGCGCCTGCATCCGCCGCAGGGACTCCAGGCTCGCCTCGAGGTCGAACTCCGGCGGCGGTGTCGCTGGGTGGACCGCCCCCACCTCCTCGAGGAACACGCCCGCGGCGTCGCCGGTGAAGAGGTCTCCCGAGCCGGGCTCGAAGAGCGCCATGTGATGGCGGGCGTGGCCGGGCGTGTAGACCGCCTCGAGCCGCCGGCCGTCGCCGAGGTCGGCGACGACGCCGTCCGAGGAGACCACGTCAATACGGTCCGGGGGCACGGGGAGCATGCTGCCCCACAGCCCGTCCATGTCCGGGTACAGCCGAGCGGCCGACGCCCACAGCCGGGACGGGTCGACCAGATGCGGCGCTCCCTCCGCCCGGACGACCACCCGGGCCCGGGGAAAGCGCTGCGCCAGGTGCCCCGCCGCACCGGCGTGGTCGAGGTGGATGTGGGTCAGCACGATCCAGTCCAGGTCGCTGACGCCCGCCGCCGACAGGCCGGCGAGCACACGCGTGAGTGAAGTAGCCGGCGCGGTCTCGATGATGGCCGGCCGCGGCCCCGGCAGGAAGTACACGGCTGTGACGCCCTCGGCCCCGTGCATGACAGAGTCGATGGTGACGACATCCCCAGATTGGCTCACGAAAGCCGATGATAGCGACCCGACCTTGAGGCGACCCCAGCGCGGGGCCAACTGCTAGCCTGGGCCCCGAAATGCTCCGGGCCCACCTGATCATGAATCCGGAGGCGCGCGGGGTGACCCCGGCGCTCCAGCACCTGATGACGACGGCCCTCGAGGCCCGCTTCAAGCTCGGGGTGACCGAGACCCACGCCCGGGACGTCGGAGTCGGGGTCGCCCGGCGCGCCGTCGACAGCGGGGCCGAGCTGCTGATCGCCTTCGGCGGCGATGGCCTGGTCAACGAGGTGGTCAACGGCATGGCCGGCAGCGACGCCACCCTGGCGATCATCCCCGGCGGCACCATGAACGTCTTTGCCCGCAACCTCGGCATCCCCACCAACCCCACCGAGGCCGCCGACCACATCCTCAGGATCGCCGGCGACACCGACCCTCGCAGGATGAGCCTCGGCCTGGCCAACGACCGCTACTTCACGTTCGCCTGCGGGTGTGGCTTCGACGCCGAGGCCGCCGCCCGGGTCGAGGACCATCGCTCGGCCAAGCGCCGCTACGGGGAGCCCTACTTCTATGCCGCGGCCCTCGCCACCTTCGCGGCTTCCTATGCCCTCAAGAAGCCGTTCCTGACCTGCGAAGGGGAGTTCGGCACCGAAGAGGTCGTGCTCGCCGTGGGCCTGGTCGGCAACGCCTACGCCTACCTCGCCGGCCGCCCGCTCCGCCTTGCCCCCAATGGCCCACCCGACGGCGGGCTCGGCCTGTTCATGGTGCGCCGGCTGAGCTTCGTCCACCTCCCCCGCTACGCCTTCGGTGCCCTCACGGGCAGGTTCGGCCCGGGCGCCGTCTCCCTCGCCGACCTCGACGAGTTCACCGTGAGTGGTGACGAGCCGGTCGCCTACCACGTCGACGGCGAGACGCTGGAGCCCGTCAGCAAGGTTCACGTCCGTCCCGCCCCCCATACCCTGAGCGTCCTGGTGTAGTCCGGTGCCCGTCCTCATCGCCGCACGATCCGCCGACCTTGACCTGGTCCGGCCCCTCGCCCGCCTGCTGCGCTCCGACGGCGGAGAGGTCCGTTGCTACCTCGACACCGACGACCACGAGCTTCGGCATCTCGGCTGCAAGATCGCCGTCGGCGCCCTCGACGACGCCTACAACCTCGAAGCCGCCCTCACCAACGTGCACACCTTCGTGCCGGTGCTCACCGACCCGTTCGACATCCGCACCCCCGAGGACATCGGCCAGCTCCGGGACATGGGCCTGGCCTCTGCGGAGGCGGCCGCCGGGGCCGGTATCGCCCAGACCATCCTGCCGATCCCGGTGCTGCCCGGCATCCACCCGGTCACGGCGATCTTCGCCGAAGTGGAAAAGGCCTTCGACGCCGGCGTCCATCCCCTGTGCCGGCTGCGGACGGGCTACCTGTGGGGCGACGAGCGCCCGCTGCCCGCCCTCATCTCCGCCGTGCGGCACCACGGCGTCGACCTCCCGGAGGGCGTCTGCGTCTCTGTCCTCGGCATCGACGCCTGGGCGGCGGCGGTCGCGGCGGCGGACGACCGGGAGGACCTCGACGGAACCTGGGAGCTGGGCGGCGAGATCGAGCCACTGGTCGACCTCCTGGACCGAGCGGACCGAGCCCCGGCGAACCGGGCCGAGACAAAGAATCCGCCGGACGCCTGGGGCCTCGCCCTCCTCACCGAAGACCTCATCGTCGGCTCGTCGGCGGACGAGTTCGCCTAGCCGAGCCGCTGGTCCCGGAGCAGCAGGCCCGTCCGTGGCTTGGGCCAGAACAGGGTGCTCTTCGGCGGCATGACCCGGCCCGCCAGCGCCGAGTCCACGACCTCCTGGATGGGGATCGGCGCCAGGAGGAACGCCACGTTGCCCCCTGCCACGCCGGCCGCCACCTCCTCGAGGTCGTGCTCGTAGGACACCGCCGCCCCGGCCGCATCCAGGACACCCGCAAGCCAGGCCGTGTCGAGCGGCCCCCGCGCCGGCATCGTCCAGCGCCCCGACGAGTCGGCCACCCCCACCGTGCCCGGCCCCACGGTCTCCAGGTGGCGCACGAGCGAGGCCAGGTCCCCGGCATACGGCTCGAGGGACTCCCCCTCCGAGAAATCGGAGACCGGGAGGTCTGTCAGGCGGTGGATCGCCAGCAGCGCCGGCGGTGCCTCGGCGGGATCGGAGATGAGGGCCATCGTCCGGTCCCAGGGACCGCTGCCGTGCGACGCACGCATCTCGTCGCGGTAGGTGACCGCGGCAGCGTAGCGGTGGTGCCCGTCGGCGATGACCAGGGGGGAGTTGAGGCCCTCCGTCACCGACTTCGCCGAGGCGTCATCGAGCCGCCACAGGCGGTGGCGCACCCCGGCCGGGTCCACGAAGTCGATGAGCGGGGCGAGCTGCGAGGCCGCCCCCACCGCCGGCCCGACCACGCCCGGCCCCCCGACGAGCCAGATGGGTTCGAGGTTCGCCTGGGTCGTCCGCATCAGCTCCAGCCGGTCGCTGCGAGGCTTCGGCATGGTGCGCTCGTGGGGATGGATCCCGCCGGACCCCACCGGCTCGAGGTCGAGTGCCCCGATCACGCCGCCCGACGACCCCGGCACCCCTTCGATCTCGTAGTCCATCCGGTAGGCGAACAGGTGCGGCCGGTCGTCCGGCTCGAGGACCCCGGCGGCGATCCAGTCCCGCAGGTGGGCGGCCGACCGGGCGTACTTGTCGGCGCCGGGCTCGTCGCCGGGCAGTTCGGCGCCGAGGATAATCGAGATGATGTTGTACGGATGCAGGCCCTCCAGGCGCTTGCGCTCCGCCGCGGAAATCACGTCGTACGGGGGAGAGGTGACCAGGGCAGGGTCTATGCTGGGGGCATACAAAAGCGCCCGGAAGGGCTCGAGAGTTGCCACGCCCGGCTGTATATCACGACGCGCCCATTGATTCGGCGCCCTCAGGGCGCCTTGGAGGTGGACGATGGACCAACACGACGTTTACGCCATGCTGCTCCGGGGCCGTGACCTGCTCGGCCGGGGCCACCACCACCAGGCCGCCACGGTCCTCGAGCGGGCCAGCCTGCTGGAGCCGGAGAAGACATCGATCCGCGAGGACCTCGCCCGTGCCCTGTACCTGAGCGGGCAGAAGGCCCGGGCCGGCGAGGAGTTCGCACGGGTGGTCGAACTGGACCCCTCCAACGACTACGCCCATTTCGGCCTCGGCCTCTGCCATGCCGCGGCGGGCAACCGCAAGCGGGCGCTGGGCCACCTGAAGATCGCCGTGGCGATGCGACCGGATTCGGAGGATTACCAGCACGCGCTCGCGCGCCTGGCCGGGTAGCGCGGGCGCTTGGATCCATCGCTCCTCGAGCGCTACGACGCCTTCGCCTTCGACCTCGACGGCGTCATCTGGCTCGCGCACCAGATCATCCCTGAGGCCCCCGCGGCCATCCAGGCGGTCCGGGACGCCGGCAAGCCGCTCCTCTTCCTGACCAACAACGCCTCGTACGTCCCGGCGTGGATCGTGTCCCGCCTGGCGGAGGGCGGTATCAAGATCACCGAGGAC
This sequence comes from Actinomycetota bacterium, assembly GCA_025963875.1. Classification (GTDB taxonomy): domain Bacteria; phylum Actinomycetota; class CADDZG01; order JAHWKV01; family JAOPZY01; genus JAOPZY01. The sequence goes on along the minus strand of JAOPZY010000189.1, from coordinate 24,324 downwards.
GAGGTGCTCACCTCGGCGGCGGCCACAAGGTCCTGGATCCAGCGGGAGGGCCTGGTGGGCAAGCGGGCGTTCGTGCTCGGGGTGAAGTCGGTCGTCGATGGCGTCGCCGACCTCCTGGACGTCGTGCCGGTGGAGCGCGGGACCAAGGTGGGCGTCGTCCTCGTCGCCCGGGACGTCGACCTGACCTACGACCGCCTGACGGCCGCCTCCGACGCCGTCCGGGACGGGGCCGTGTTCGCCGCGTCGAACCGCGACAACGTCATGCCGATCCCCGGGGGGTTCGAGCCGGGGACGGGTTCGATCCTGGCTGCGGTCGAGGCGGCGGGCAGCCGCAGGGCCATCGCCCTCGGCAAACCCGAGCTACCGATGATGCAGGCAGCCGCCGACCGCCTGGGCACGACCGGCGTGCTGATGATCGGGGACCGCTGCGACTCCGACGTCGCCGGGGCGCGAAGGATCGGCTGGGACGCAGCCCTGGTCCTGACCGGCGTGACCAGGCCGGGCGACCCGCTCGACCCGGCCCCCGACTACGTCCTCACGACGCTGGCGGACCTGACTGCGCCCCGGGCGCCGAGGTAAGGAGCAGATCGCGCACATGCGCGCGAAAGACGACCGACCTCAGGAACGGCGAACGTTCGTGAAGTAGACGGGTCCCCCGAGGCCCCGGCCCGGGGCCCAGTAGCGCCGGGCGTCCCGGTGCTCAGCCACGTCGTAGAGCCTGGCGAGCAGGGCAAAGGTCAGCGCGAACCCGCCGCTCACTCCCGCGCAGGCGCCGGCAAGCAGCGCCTGGTGCCGGACGGCCGCAATCGCTGCCAGGGCCGTGGCGGCCAGCACGAGGGGGACGACGGGGGAGCCGAACCACGACGCCCGCAGGTACCGGGCTTCGCGCGGGCCCGGCAATGCCGCCCGCAGCTCCTTGACGCGCGCCCCGATGCCGATCGCACCGATCCAGAGTCCCTCGCCCAGGGTGATCGCCGCGAACGACCCCAGCGTCTGGGCCGGGTGCCCGGCGTAGACGGTCGCGACCCCCAGGCCGGCGAGCACGCCGCCGGCACCCCAGCCGGCCGACTTCGACATGATGGAGCGGATTCTCACGAACCGGCGCCTGCTCCCGCTCCTGTCCGGGCCGGGGCCTGCCTTCACGGGCCGAACGGCCCCCAGAAGCCTTCGTCCGGCGCCTTGAGGGGCGCCTCGGGGCCGGGCGGTAGCGGCGTGATCGGCGGCGGGGGTGGCGGCAGCCGGCGCTCTCGTGCCCGGCTCCTGCCCCCGAACAGCACCACGAGGATCGCCCCTGCGACGAAGCCCCCCACGTGCGCCCCCCAGGCGACGCCGCCGCCCCCGATCTGCTGGGAGGCGCCGGTGAAGAGCTGCAGCAGGAACCACAAGCTCAGCACCAGCATCGCGGGCAGCGGCACCAGGACGACGAAGGCGAGGGTGAGGACCCGGGCCCTCGGGAACAGGACCAGGTAGGCGCCCAGCACCCCGGCGATGGCCCCGCTGGCGCCGACCGTCGGAAACAACGAGTTGGCGTTGAGGGCCACGTGGACCAGGCCGGCAATCAGGCCGCACAGCAGGTAGAAGGCGACGAAGCGCACGCGCCCGAGCGTGTCCTCGATGTTGTTGCCGAACACCCACAGGAAGAGCATGTTGCCGGCAAGGTGCACGGGGCCGGCGTGGATGAACGTCGAGGTCAGGAATGCGAGGTAGACGTTCTTGTTGGTGAAGCAGGCGGCGAGGCAGCCGGTCAGGCTGAGCTGATGGCCACGCGTGATCTCCCACGGCACCAGGCCCCAGCGGTAGAAGTACTCCGAAACCTGGAGACCGCCCCCCGTTCCGAAGTGCGGCTCGGTGAGGAAGACGAGGACGTTGAGGGCGATGAGCCCCACGGTGACGGACGGGAAGCCGCTTGTGGGATTATCGTCATGGATTGGGATCAGGGAGGTCGGGGGGATCATCCAAGGGAGCATAGCGACCGGCACCGACCCGCCAACACGCTGACAGGGGATGACATGGGAGACAGAGCACCGAGGAACGACATGGTCCGGGACACCCTGCGCAAGGCCTCGAAGGTGGTCGACGCCCCCCTCCGCAGGACCGAGGAAGCGGTCCGCAAGATCGCCGAGCGGCCCAACATCGACCTGATGGACGCCCCCCACCTGGCATGGGAGTTCATCCAGAAAGGCCGCCAGCAGGCCGAGAAGGCGAAGGGCGCGCTCGATGCCCAGGTTCGCAAGCGCCTGAAGGAGATGGGCCTGGCGACCAGGGAGGAGATGGACGCGCTCAAGCGCCGGATCTCCGAGCTCGAGTCTGCGGCGCGAGGCGCCCCTCAAGGCGCCGGATCAACCCAGCACGTAGGCGGGGACGCCCCCGCACCGGAGGGCGGCACCGACCCGGTCCGGCCCCGGCCCAAGGCCGCAACGGCGCGGTCCAAGGCGATCACCCCCCGGTCCACCCGCGCCCGGGCCAAGCCCACCGGGACGGGGACGAAGGCCCCCGACGAGTCATGACCACGGACGACCAGGGATCCGCCGTCGACGCCAGGTCGGAGATGGAACGGCTGAACGCCCTTCCGCTGGAAGAACGGGCAGGGGTCCTCGCAGAGACGGTGCGCAGGCTCGAGGCTGAGCTCGACGCGACGGAGGCGACCGAGAGGGCGACGAGGACCGGCCCGGCGGCCCACTGATGCCGAAGCCCCGGCGCCGGCTCGACCGCGAGCTTGTGGACCGGGGTCTGGCGTCGGGGGAGCACGAGGCGCAGCGGCTCATCGCCGAGCAGCGCATCCTCGTCGACGGAGCCCCCGCTCTCCAGCCCTCGAGCATGGTCGCAGGATCCAGCAGGGTGCGTGTCCTCGACCCGCCGCGCTCGTTCGTCACCCGGGGCGGCGTCAAGCTCGCCGGCGCGCTGGACGACTTCGGCATGGACCCCCAGGGGCTGCGCTGCCTCGATGCCGGCGCCGGGGCCGGCGGCTTCACCGACTGCCTGCTGCAGCGCGGCGCCGCCGAGGTCGTGGCGGTGGACGTCGGGTACGGAGACTTCGACTGGTCGCTGCGCAACGACCCGCGGGTGCGCCTCCTGGAGCGGCTCAACCTCCGGACCGCGGACCCTGCCGTCCTCGGCCCGCCGTTCGACCTGGTCGTCGCCGACCTCAGCTTCATCTCGCTGGTGGCGGTCCTCGACCGCCTCGTTCCGGCGACCGCCGCCGGCGGCGACCTGCTCCTCTTGGTGAAGCCCCAGTTCGAGGCCCCGAGAGACGACGTCGGCGCCGGAGGCATCGTCGAGGACGCAGCGGTGTGGGCGGCGGCCGTCCAGAAGGTGGCCGATGCCCTGTGGGACCGGGGCGTCGGCACCGCCGGGGTCGTGGCCTCACGCCTGCGCGGGGCCGAGGGGAACCAGGAGTTCTTCGTCCGGGGCCGCTTCGACGCGCCGCCGCCGGACCGGGCCCTCCTGGCCTTTACCCGGCGCCTTGAGGGGCGCCTCGGGGGAAGCCTGCGGTGAACATCCAGACCATCGGGGTGGTCGTCCACCCGGCGTCCGACGCGGCCCAGCGCGCGTACGAGGAGATCATCGGGTTGGCGTCGTCCGTCGGGCTGCGCGTGGTGGACGCCACGCTCGGTGCCTCGGCCGACCTCATCGTCTCGCTCGGCGGCGACGGCACGATGCTGCGGGCCGCCCGGGAGGCGGTGAAGCGGGGCATCCCGCTGATCGGCGTCAACCTCGGCCGGATGGGCTTTCTCGCCTCCGCCGAGGCCGGCAACCTGAAGGCAGCGGTCGAGGCCCTCCAGTCCGGGGACTACACGATCGAGCTGCGAATGATGCTCGACGGAGCTGCGACCATCGGGGGCGAGCCCCTTGCCAGCGCGACCGCCCTGAACGAGGTCGTCATCGAGAAGCCCACACCGTCGAAGGTCGTCGATGTCGAGGTCTACGTCGGAGACGAGGAGGTGGCCCGCTACACCGCCGACGGCTTCATCATCGCCACCTCGACCGGCTCCACCGCCTACTCCCTGTCGGCCGGCGGGCCGGTGGTCGAGCCCGAGCTCAACGTCATGGTGCTCACTCCGGTCTGCCCGCACTCCATCCGCTGGCGCTCCGTCGTGGTGGCCCCGACCCGCCCGGTGACGGTGCGCCTGGTTGACGGCGGCGGCGCCCTGTCGGCGGACGGTCGGCACGTCGTGCAGCTCCCCCCGGCCGCCGCGGTCACCGTCCAGCCCCACAAGGAGCCGCTGCGATTGGTCCGTCTTGCCGGCGACGGCGGTTTTTTTCTGCGGTTCCAATCCCGCTTCGGGCCGGGTTCCTACCATCCCGTCTGACCGGCAGCCGGTTAGAATCCTCCGCATGTTCCGCCGGCACCCTCGGGCTGCAGGCGGCGTCTCCCATGCCCCCGTGCCTGGCGCCGTCCGCGGTGTTGTCCGCTCCGATCGCCGAACCAAGCGGCTCGTGGGCAGGCTGCAGCCCGGCGAGATCGCACTGATCGACCACGAGGACCTGGACCGCGTCGCGGCGGAGGGCCTGGTGGAGCGGCGCGCCCGCGCGGTGCTGAACGTGGCCCGGTCCGCCACCGGTGCCTACCCGAACCTCGGCCCGCTGGTGCTGGCTGCCGCCGGTATCCCGCTCATCGACGCCGTGGTCCCGGACCTCTTCGACATCGTCCGCGACGGCGACTCCCTGGAGATCGAGGACGGCCGCATCCTCGCCGGCGGCGATGTCGTGGCCAAGGGCGAGGTCGTCGGCATGGAGCTCGCCCAGGAGCGCCTGGACGCCTCGAAGCGCCAGATCGGGGCAGCCCTCGAGAGCTTCGCCGAGAACACCATCGAGTACCTCCGCGACGAGCGCGAGTACATCATCGAGGCCATCAGGCTGCCCGAAATCGACACCGACCTCGGCGGCCGCCACGTCCTTGTCGTCGTCCGGGGCCACGGCTACAAGGCCGACCTCGGGTCGCTGCGTGGCGGCTACATCTCCGACTTCCGGCCCGTGCTCGTCGGCGTCGACGGCGGAGCGGACGCCCTCCTCGACATCGGCCTGCGGCCCGACATCATCATCGGCGACATGGACTCGGTGACCACCGAGGCCCTCACCTGCGGCGCCGAGCTGATCCTCCATGCCTATGCCGACGGCCGGGCGCCGGGAGCGGAGCGGCTGGACGCCCTCGACCTTCCCTACCGGACCTTCGAAGCCATGGGTACGAGCGAGGACGCCGCCATGCTGCTCGCGTACGAGAAGGGGGCGGAGCTCATCGTCGCGGTCGGGTGCCACACCAATCTCGCGGAGATGATGGACAAGGGCCGCAAAGGCATGGCCTCAACCTTCCTGGTGCGCCTGCGCGTGGGTCCCAAGCTCGTCGATGCCAAAGGGGTGAGCATGCTGCACCGGGCGGGGCCGACCCGCCTCCAGCTCGCCGCGCTGGTGGCCGCCGCGGTCCTCACGATGCTCATCATTGTCGGGGCCTCCGGCCACCCCAATCTCGCCCAGGTGGTGGCGGGAACGGTCAGGCTGTGGCTGCGGCACCTGACGTTCACCATGCGCCAGGCGTTCCGCTGACGTACCCGCTCGCTACGCCTGGAGCCCTGTGATCAACTTCCGGTACCACCTCGCCAGCCTGATCGCGGTGTTCCTCGCGCTCGGCCTCGGCATTGTCGCCGGGAGCACCTTCGTCTCCCCGGAGACGGTGCGGGCCCTCAACAACTCCCTGCGCAGGATCGACAGCAGCAACAAGGCCCTCCAGACGCAGAACGACGTGCTCGCGCAGACCAACCGGGATCTCCTCCGCTACGCCGAGTCCAGCCGGAACCTGCTCGTGCAGGGCAAGCTGGCGGGGAAGCCCGCCGTTCTCGTCTCGTTCGACACGACCCCGGGCAGCGAGACCTCGCAGATGGCCTCGACGCTCGTCGCTGCCGGCGCCAGGCTCCAGGGAACGGTCGCACTGTCCTCGAACCTGGCACTGGCCGACGATGCAACCCGCCAGCAGGCAGCGACCGTGGTGGGCGGGGGGATCTCGGGCGCCGAGGCCCTGCAAGCGGCGCTCGCCCGCCAGTTGAGCGACGCCCTCGCCGGCAAGTCGCCGGGCATCGTGCAACGCCTCATCGATGCGGGTCTCGCCAGCCGGGGGCCGGGCGTGGCGGGGGAAGCCCAGCAGCCACCGGCGAGCCTCGCCGCCCCCGGGACTGCCGTCATCATCCTGGCGCCCGCGCAGCCCGCACCGGGGGCCAGGCCCGGCCCCGACCTTGTGAGGACGATCATCCTGCCGATCGTCCGGGGCCTCTCCGCGGCCCAGGTGCTGGTGGCGGTGGGGGAGGACGGGTCGTCCCCGCTCCCGCTGCTGGCGCCGATCCGCCAGGACTCGAGCCTGCGGGTCGTGACCGCCGACACCGTGGACCAGCCGATGGGCCAGGCGGCCGTCGTCCTCGGCCTCGCCGAGGCCCTTTTGACGAACGCCTGGGGCGCCTACGGGTCGGGGCCTGGGGCGAACGCCCCGCTGCCCACGCCGCAGCCGCCGGTGGCGCTGACGCCTGCGTCCTCGCTCACGGGGAGCCCCACCCCCAAGTAGCCCACCAGCACCTTCTGGATCTTCTTTGGGTGATAAGTGGTCATTATGGCGTCCGTTCACCCAAAGAAGAGCGGAGAGCCCGTTAGACCAGGGCTGCGACCGCCCAGGGCGCGCCGATCGCCAGGCCCATCGCCGGGATGGCGACGCCCGAGTCGTTGAGGAACATCGCCACTGCCAGTGCGGCCATGGCGGCCAGCAATCCCGCCCGCAGCCCCGGCACCGCCCGCAGGGGCGCGTCGACCACCCGGGCGGGGCGGATCACGACGAGGGCGGCGAACACCAGCGCTGCGGGCGCCAGGAGCGCGTAGGGAGCCCGGACGAAGATCCCCAGGTTGGCGTCGAGCTTGCGCTGGATCACCTCCCAGACCGACCCGGACCCCGCTCCGCCGCCGAGGAGCGCCCCCACGAAGCGGCCGAGGTGGGTCTGGGACTGCGCGGGCCGGAGGGCATCGGCCCCCCCGACCGCGATGGCCACGACGGCGGCCGCACCGGCGATTGCCGCAGCTGCCCGCAGCGAGATCGGGCGGCCGGAGACGAGGAGCGCCAGCAGCCCGAATGCCGGGACGAGGGTGAGGATGCTGCCGAACTTGGCCCCGAACATGGGAGCCCCGGCCAGCCCGACGGTGACGGCCGCGACCGCGGTGATCGCCGCCACCGACCACCGGGGCCGGGCCCCCGCCAGCATCCCGGTCAGCGCCAGGACGTAGGTGGTCAGGATGGCGAAGGACACCGCCGACAGCCCGTAGAACCGGCCCCCCTCGATAGGTGTGTAGCCGATGAGGCTGGTGAGTTGGCCCCGCGAGCCGGTGACCAGGTCGACGGCGATGGCGAGGACCGTGGCGGCGGCGATGAAGATGGCGGGACCGGCCCGGTGGTGCCGCCAGGGTCCGGCCAGGGCGACCCCCGTCAAGGCGAGCGCGGCGGCGAACAGGAACCCGAACGCAGGCAGGGCCGCCCAGCGCTCGGCCCCCACCGCCGCCTGGGCGAGGCAGGCAAGCGGGGCCGCGGCGACGAGCAGACCCGCTGCGAGGACCGGCGCTCTCCCGGCGCCCGTCTGGAGCGTGCGCCAGCCCGCCGCGAAGACCGTCACGGCGAGGACGGCGAGGGCGAAGGTGAACGGCCCGACGCGCTCGCTGTAGGACACCGCCGCCGACTCGAGGCCGGTGAGCGTTTCGAGGCGGTCCCCGTGCGCGGGGACGGTGTGGAACGCCTGCCCGGTCATCGAGGGCGGAGGCTTGACGCCGAACAGCGCCAGGATGCCGGGGGCGATGTCGGGAAGGGTCACGATGCCGTTGCGATGCGTCGTGGCCGAGGTGATCCACCCGCCGGGCGTGGCGCCGGCGCCGGCGACCACCGCCACCATGAGGCGGTCGGGGCCGGGCGGATCCCGGTAGGGCGACACGACGACGAGGGTGTCCCGGGTGAGGTCGAGGCCCCCCGCGACCGAGCCGAGGGCCGCATCGCTGAGGCCGGCCTCGACCGCCACATCCGCCGCCTCGACGCCGGCATCGACCCGGCCGATTGCAAGCGCGGCCGTCGGGTCGGTCGCCGCCGTCCGGAGGCCGTGCTGGTGGAGGGCTTCGCCCAGGGCGCCCGGCACGGCCCCGAAGTGCAGGCCCCGGTTGTCCGCAGCCGTCCGGCCCCGGGCGCGGTTGCCGGCACCGATGGTGGTCATCGCCGAGTCGGCGTCGGTCGGCGACACCGCGGTACGGATCGACAGAGCGGCGATCGACCAGCGGTCGGCGAGGGAGCGAAGGACCGGCGCCTTCCCCGCCGCAACGTCCTCCCAGGTCACGCCCGGTACCGCGGCGATGACGACATGCCGGGGCCGGGCATTGGCAGCTGCCGGGGGAGCCGTCAGGGCCAGGAGGGTCAGGAGGGCCGCCGGCGCTGCGAGTCCTGCGACGAGAAGGCCACGAGGGCCGCGCCTCACTCCGGTTGGCCCCCGCCGAGCGGGCGGCCCAGGATCTTCTCGTAGAGGTCGGCCACCCTGCGGGCGGTCGTTGCGGCGTCCGGCCAGGCCTCGGCGGCCTCGAGCGCACGGGCCCCCAGGCGCTCGGCAAGCGAACGGTCCGCCAGGACCCGGCCCACCGCGGCGGCAAGGGCGCCGGGATCCTCCGGCGGCACGAGGAGCCCCGCCTGCCCGAAGGTCAGCAGCTCCGGGATACCCCCCACCGCAGCCGCGACGACCGGGCGCCCGGCGGCGAGCGCCTCGTGCAGCGCCAGCGGGCTTCCCTCCCAGCGGGAGGGCATGCAGAACGCATCGGCGGCGGCGATGAGCGCCTTGGCGTCCTTGCGGTTGCCGAGGAGGCGGACCCGGCCGCCGAGACCGAGGGCACGGATCCGCTCCTCGAGCTCCGGTCGGGCGGGGCCCTCCCCGCAAATCACGACGATTGGCGGCGAGGTCCCGTTCATCCGGGCCGCCGCCTCGACCAGGACGTCGAAGCCCTTCTGGGGGTCGAGGCGGCCCACGCTCACCACCAGGGGACGCCCGGCCTCGAGCCCGAGCTTCTCCCGGGCGGCCGCGGCCTCCGCCGGCTCGACCGGCGTGGGATCGGCACCGACCGGCATCACGAGGACCGAACCCGCTTTGGCGGGCGCAGCCGCGCGGGCCGCCCGGGCGACGTCCTCGGACACGCAGATGCGCTGCTCGGACAGGAGGGCGAGCATCCGGTGGGCGACGGACTCGGCCCCCCGGCGGGTGGAACCGCTTTCGAAGACCGCGTTGTGGATGGTCACGATGAGGTGCGGCACGGCGTCGGAGCGTGCCGCGGCGCCGGCCGCCAGGCCCGCCCGGACGCCGTGGGCGTGGACGAGGTCGGCCCCGTCGAGCGCCCGCTTCAACTCCCGCAGGGCGGAGACGGCCGGCACGGGCGAAGGCAGCCGCGGGATCTCGACCGGCCAGAACGGCGTGCCGGCCGCCTCGGCGCCGAGGCCACCCGTCGCCCGCGGGGCGGCGACCTCGACCCTGGCCCCCCGGCCGAGCAACTCGGGGAGCAGGGAGGAGACGTGACGGCCGATGCCGCCCGTGGTCTGGGCGGTGACGAGGACGATGCGGGCGGCCCCCGTCCGGGCGATCATCGGCCGGTGACCCCGGCTGCCCGCATGGCGGTGAAGGCCCGCTTCAGCTGCCGGTCGCCCAGGCCATGGAGGACGCCGAGGTAGACCGAGGCGGTTGCGGCACCGGCCCCGAGCACCGCGGCAACGTGGTGGGCGAGGTCGGGGCCGTTCAGGACCGCTCCGGCGCCGAGGCCCGCAAGGATGGCGGCAGCAGCAGCGCCCAGCGCCCGGCCGCAGGTTGTGGCGACGCCCGCGAACGCACGGGGGCCGGCCGTTGCCGACAGCCGGCGCAGCATCAGCGCCGCCGCCAGCGTCATGCCCACCGAGAAGGCGCCGGCGAGCGCCGCGATGAGCGAGCGCCCGTGGAAGAACGGATACGCGAGGAAGCTGAGCACCGTCGCCGAGCCGAACCCCGCCACCGCGCCCAGCGCCGGGGAGCGTCCGTCCCCCAGGGCGTACGCCACCCGGGTGAGGAGGGCGTAGGCGCCGTAGCCGACGAGGCCGGGAGCAAAGGCGGCGACGGCCGGCGCCAGCAGGTGCGCCGAGCCCTGGCCGCCGACGCCGGCGTCGAGCAGCAGCTGCGACCCGGGCCCGGCCAGGACGAGGATCCCCGCGGTGCCGCCGAAGACCAGGACGGCGAGGTTCCGGGATGCGGTCGCGCAGCGCTCGGCGAACTCGCCGGCCTCGCCCCTGGCTGCCGAGCCGGCGAGGCCCGGGAACGCGGCGATGGCGATGGGAACGGCGAGGACCGCCCAGGGCAGCTCGAGCAGGGTGAAGGCCAGCCAGTAGGCGACCACGCCGCCCTCGACCCGGTTGCCCAGCAGCAGCATGACGCCGAGCAGCACCTGCTCCATCCCTACCGCAACGACGGCCGAGGTGAGCAGCCGCCGGGTGAGGCGCCTGGCCTCCAGGGGGATGCGGAGCACCGGTCGCCAGCGCAGGCCGAGCCGCCAGGCGGGGACCAGGACCGACAGCGAGAGGGCGGCGACCCCGGCCGTGGTGCCGAGACCGAGGATCCAGCGGCCGGTCGCCGACACCTGACGGATGTTCTGGCCGTTGACACCTTCGATGCCGGCGTAGGCGAGGTACGACGCCGTGACGACGACGCTCGACACCAGCGGCGCCAGCGCGGGACCGGCGAAGCGGTGGTGGGCGTGCAGCACGCCGGTGGTGACGAGCCCGATCCCGTAGAGCCACACCTGGGGGAGGAACAGCAGGAGGAAGAACCCGCCGAGGTCCCGCTCCGCGCTGCGGATCGCCCGGTCCCCGACCCCGGAGGTCAGCGCCGCCATGATGGGGCCGCGCAGCGCGATGCCGGCGAGGACCACCGGCGTGAGCACGAGCAGCACCGTGTTGGCGAAGGCGCTCGCGCACCGCTGTGCCTCGGCGGGATCGTCGCTGACGAGGGCGGCGCTGAGGGCCGGCACCAGCACGGCGGCGAGCGCCCCGCCGGCGAAGACGTCGAACAGCAGGTTCGAGACGAGGTTGGTGCTGGTGTACGTGTTCCCGAGGTAGGTGAGGCCGAGGACCCCGGTGGCGACGAGGGTCCGGACCAGTCCCATGCCGCGGCTCGCGGCCGTGAGCCCGGCGATGACGGCTGCGCCGCGCTCGGGTGGGGGATCCTGCCGGTCCGGGGCGGGCGCCCCCCCGGCCCGTACGGCGGCCCGCCCGGGTGGGAGAAGGGGCGGTTTCACGGAGACAAGCCCACGAGGGGCCCAGTCTCAGATCTAGATTGTGCCAAAAAGCGTGCTGGGCGCACTTTTTGGCACAATCTTCGGCCGTCACCGACTGACCACCGGCCCGGGGAGGGGTTCACGTTTGGTAAGCCTACCGGCCCCGCCGCCTTGCCTTTAGGTTCCGCCCATCGACGCCCCGGCGGCCACCGCCTGGAGGTCCTCGGCCCCCGCGATATCGATGCTCCCCGCCCGGTACCGGCGGCGCTGCCGGATCTCCAGGCGGCGGGCCGCCCGGCTGAGCGTCATGTTGACGGCGAGGTAGATGAGGGCGACGGCGACAAAGGCCTGCAGGGGGTCCTTGCCGGCAGCACCCACGAACACGCCCCGCCGCAGCAGCTCCTCGTAGGTGACGGTGAAGCCGAGCGACGTGTCCTTCAGCAGGGTGACCGACTGGCTCAGGATCGTGGGGATCATCCGGCGGTAGGCCTGGGGGAGGACGACGAGCCACATCGCCTGCCGGCGGCGCATCCCCAGGGAGAGCGCGGCTTCGGACTGCCCGCGGTCGAGCGACAGGATGCCGGCCCGGAAGATCTCGCCGAAGACCGCGGCGTTGTAGATGCTGAGCCCCGCCACGAGCGCCCAGTACGGGGAGAGGTCGGTGCCGAGCTTCGAAACGCCGTAGAACATGAAGATGATGAGGATGAACAGGGGCAGGGCCCGGAAGAACTGGACGTAGGCGTTGGCGGCGAGCCGCACCGGGGCCTTCCGGGACAGGCGGCCCAGGGCGAGCACCGTGCCGATGGTCACGGCGGGGACGATGGCGACGGCGGCCGCCCGGAGGGTGTTGCCCAGGCCGCCCAGCAGGAAGCGGATGACGAGCGGCTTCACGAGGAAGGACCACTTGGCCGCATCGAGCTGGCCGGTCGCCGACAACCTGCGGAGCGCGATGATCAGCAGCCCGAGGAGGACCGCGGACGAGACGACCGACGCGATCGCCGTCCTCCGCCTGCCGCGGGGGCCGAGGGCGTCGCCGAGCACCACGCTCATCTCTTGATGGCCACCTTGTGCTCGATCTCGGCGAAGATCCATCCCCCCGTGAGGGCAAGCGCCAGGTAGCCCACGGTGGCACCGAACAGGATCGCCACGGGCTGGGCGGTCTCGGTGATCAGCCGGGTGTAGACGGAGCCCAGTTCCACCACTGCGATGGTGGAGGCGAGGGCCGTGTTCTTGACGAGGGCGATGAACAGGTTGCCGATCGGTGCGACCACCGCCCGCAGGGCCTGCGGCAGCACGACGAGGCGGAGGGACTGCGGGAACGTGAGGCCGATCGCCCTGGCCGCCTCTGCCTGGCCGCGCGCCACGGTGTTGACGCCGGAGCGGATGGTCTCGGCCACAAAGGAGCCGGTATAGGCGGCCATGACGATCACCGCCGACGGGAACGGCGGGTACTGGATGCCCATCTTCGGGAACCCGAAGAAGAACAGGAACAGCAGGACCAGCAACGGGATGTTCCGGATGGTCTCGACGTACGCGGTCCCGGCGGCGCGCAGGGGCGCCACCGGGCTCACGCGCATCGAGGCGACGACGAGGCCGATGGCCAGCGCCCCGGCGAAGCTCGCCAGGGTGAGGGCCAGGGTCGTGCGGAACCCGGCGCCGAAGGCGCCGAGGTTGTGGATGAGGACGCTCAACCTACTTGGCGGTCGGGGTCACCGTGGACGGCACGGTCGACGTCACCGTCGAGGTCGGTGCGCCGGGCACCGAGGTGTAGCGGTCGACCGCTGGGGGCGCCGGGGCGGTGACCCCGGCCGTGCCGACGGTCTTGTTGAAGGCGGCCGCCCACGACCCGTCCTGGTAGCTGGCCTCGAGCCGGTCGTTGATGAAGCTGCGGAAGGCGTCGTCGCCCTTCTTGATCCCGATGCCGTACGGTTCGGTGGTGAAGGGGTTGCCGACGACCTTGAAGACGTCCTTGTTGTCCTTCACCAGCCCGAGCAGGATGACGTTGTCCGTGGTCTCCGCCTGGACCCGGCCGTCCCTCAGGGCGTCGGCACATTTCGAGTAGAGATCGAAGGTGATGGAGAGGTCCGCCTGCGGCGCCTTCGCCTTGACGTTGGTCAGCGAGGTCGAGCCCTGCACCGTGCAGACCTTCTTGCCATTGAGGTCGGTCACGCTCTTGATGGAGTCGTCGCCCTTCTTCACCATGATGTCCTGGCCGGCGACGTAGTACGGACCGCCGAAGTCCACGACCTGCTTGCGGGTGTTGTTGATCGTGTAGGTGGCCACGACCATGTCGACTTTGCCCTGCTGGATGGAGATCTCCCGCACGTTGGAGGGCGTCTCGACGAAGTTGATGTGCTTGGCTGCCTCATCGGCGGTCCCGCCGTAGATGCCCTGGGCGACGAGCTTGGCGATCTCGACGTCGAAGCCCTCGATGGCGCCCGTCAGCGGGTTCTTCAGCCCGAAGAGGGGCTGGTCGAACTTGGTGCCCACCGTCATCTTGCCGGCCGCCTGGAGGCGGGCCATCGTCGTTCCGGCGGCGAAGGTCGGGCCCGGCGTCGGACTCGCTGAGGTGGTCGTCTTCTTGGAGCAGCCGGCTGCCGCCACCAGCCCCACGGCCAGCAGCGGGACGGCCAGCAAACGGATCCGTGGTGCACGCATCGTGTGTCTCCTTCTCGGGGGTGCTTGCTAGTGGGCCAGGATCTTGGAAAGGAAGTCCCGGGCGCGCTCGGTGGACGGCGACGAGAAGAAGGTGTCGGGGTCTGCGGTCTCGACGATCCTCCCCCCGTCCATGAACACCACCCGCCGCGCAGCGGAGCGGGCGAACCCCATCTCGTGGGTGACCACGATCATGGTGGTGCCTTCCTTCGCCAGTTCGATCATGACATCGAGGACCTCCTTGATCATCTCCGGGTCGAGCGCGGACGTGGGTTCGTCGAAGAGCATGAGCTTCGGGTCCATCGCCAGCGCCCGTGCGATGGCGGCCCGCTGCTGCTGGCCCCCGGACAGCTCTGCCGGATACCGGTCGGCCTTGTCCGCGATGCCGACCCGCTCCAGCAGGGCCATGCCCCGCTCGGCGGCCTCGGCCTTGGGGATGTCCCGCACCTTGATCGGGCCCAGGGTGACGTTCTGGAGGACCGTCTTGTGGGCGAACAGGTTGAAGGACTGGAAGACCATGCCGATGTCGGCCCGCAGCCTGGCCAGGGCCTTCCCCTCCTGCGGCAGCGGCATGCCGTCGATCAGGATGGTGCCGGCGTCGATGGTCTCGAGGCGGTTGATGCAGCGGCACAGGGTGGACTTGCCGGAGCCGGAGGGCCCGATGAGGACGACGACCTCGCCCGCGGAAACCGTCAGGTCGATGTCCCGCAGGGCCTGGAGATCTCCGAAGGACTTCCGGACCCCCTCCAGGACAACGAGTTGCCGCTTGTCTTCCGCCGGATCCGCCTCCCCCACGCGTCTGTTGTAACACAGGGCTCCGGGCAAGACGGCGCGAAAGCCGGGGCTTGCCACCGTTGCCCCGCTATCGTCTTGGGCCATGGTCTTCCTGGCGATCGCCGTGGCCGCGCTGGCGTTCACCGTCGCCGCGGTGGTGGGCACCTCCCTGCTCGCCAGGCCGCCGGAGGGACTGCTGAGGACCAACTTCCGCGGCAGGGAGATCCCCGTCGTCGGGGGTCTTGTCATCCTGGCGGGGCTGCTCGGCGGTGAGGTCGCCCTCGCCGTCACCTACCTCGTGAGCAGCGGAGGCAGCGTGGCGGCCACGTTCGCGTCGAGGGACCACTGGGGCCTGCTCGTGGCGGGGCTGGGGTTCTTCGCCGTCGGCCTCCTCGACGACCTGGCCGGTGGGGGCCGTGCCCGCGGGTTCCGGGGGCACGTCCGGGCGATGGCTCGCGGCGAGCTGACCGGCGGCGCCATCAAGGCCCTCGGGGGGGCGGCGATCGGGCTCATCGTCGGCGCCCTCTGGGAGGGCAGCCTCGGCCCGGCGCTGCTGGACGCCGCCGTCGTCGCCCTCTCGGCCAACATCGTGAACCTGCTGGACCTGCGACCCGGCAGGGCAGCCAAGGCCTTCCTCATCGCCTGGGTCGTGCTCGCCGCGGTCTCGTGGGGGAGTGCCTACGTCGTTCTCTCGCTGCCGGTCGCCGCCGCCACCCTTCTCTGGCTGGCGCCCGACCTGAACGAGCGCGGGATGCTCGGCGACGTCGGCGCCAACCTGCTCGGGGCGGTCCTCGGGGCGGGCGTCGCCCTGTCGCTGACCGTGCGGGGGCGCCTCGTGGTGCTCGGGGCGCTCGTCGTGCTCACCGCCGCCTCCGAGCGCTGGTCGTTCTCCCGGGCCATCAACAAGGTGCCGCCCCTTCGATGGCTCGACCGGATCGGGCGGACCGCGGAGCGCGGGTAGGCTGGGACCGCGTCCGCCACGTCCCTCTACGTTACGGGACCGCGAACTTCTTCGACAGGGAAGGACATTCGTGCCGGAAAGACTGGGAAGCGGCTTACACCGTGGTAATCTGACGCCCGGTGGCTAAGCACATCTTTGTGACAGGTGGGGTCGTCTCCAGCTTGGGGAAGGGCCTCACAGCCGCCTCTCTCGGTCGCCTTCTGAAATCCCGTGGCCTTTCCGTGACCATGCAGAAGCTCGACCCCTATATCAATGTCGATCCCGGCACGATGAGCCCCTTCCAGCACGGCGAGGTCTTCGTCACCGACGACGGCGCCGAGACCGACCTCGACCTCGGCCACTACGAGCGCTTCATCGACGAGAACCTCCACCGCGACTCCAACGTCACGACGGGCGCCATCTACCAGAGCGTGATCGCCAAGGAGCGCCGGGGCGACTACCTCGGCGAGACGGTGCAGGTCATCCCGCACATCACCACCGAGATCAAGGACCGCATCAAGCGGGTGGGCAGGGAGAGCCGTGCCGACGTCGTCATCACCGAGGTCGGCGGCACGGTGGGCGACATCGAGAGCCTGCCGTTCCTCGAGGCCATCCGCCAGCTCCGCCTCGACGTCGGCCGCGACAACCTATGCTACGTCCACGTCACCCTCGCCCCCTACATCGGGCCGGCGGGGGAGTTGAAGACCAAGCCCACCCAGCACTCGGTGCGGGAACTGCGCTCGATCGGCATCCAGCCGGACGCCATCGTGCTGCGCTCCGACCGCCACATCTCGCAGGCGATGAAGCGCAAGATCGCCCTGCTCTGCGACGTGGAGATGCGGGCCATCGCCTCCGCCGCCGACACGGACAACATCTACGAGATCCCGCTCACCCTGCACGCCGAGGGCCTGGACGACTTCGTGCTCGACCACCTGCGGATGGATGTTCCTCTGCCGGACCTGCGTGAGTGGAAGCAGTTCGTCGACCGCATGGAGCACCCGAAGTCCCGGGTGCGGATCGGGCTCGTCGGCAAGTACGTGGACCTCCCCGACGCCTACCTCTCGGTCATCGAGGCCCTCAAGGCGGGCGGGTACGCCGCCGAGGCGGAGGTCGAGATCGTCTGGGTCTCCTCCGACGAGAACGGCAACGGCACCGCCCTCGACCGGTCCCGCAGCGGCATCGTGCCCGGCCACCTCTCAAACGGCGGGCCGGAGCTCGTGGCGGGCCTCGACGGCATCTGCGTCCCCGGCGGCTTCGGCATCCGGGGCATCGAGGGCAAGATCGAAGCCATCCGCATCGCGCGGGAGGAGGGCATCCCCTTCCTCGGGCTCTGCCTCGGCCTGCAGTGCGCCGTGATCGAGTACGCCCGCAACGTGGCCGGGCTCGACGGCGCCAACTCGTCGGAGTTCGACCAGGCGACGCCGCATCCGGTCATCGACCTCCTCCCCGGCCAGGAAGGCGTGGGCGACAAGGGCGGCACGATGCGCCTCGGTCTGTGGCCGGCCAAGCTGGCGCCCGGGTCGGCCGCCCACGAGCGCTACGGCGACGACGTCATCTACGAGCGCCACCGCCACCGCTACGAGGTCAACCCGGCGTACCACCGGATCCTCGAGGGTATGGGCCTACGGTTCTCCGGCGTCTCCCCGGACGGCAGGCTCGCCGAGATCATCGAGCTACCGGGCCACCCCTTCTTTATGGGAAGCCAGTTCCACCCCGAGTTCCGGTCGCGGCCGAACCGTGCTCACCCGCTGTTCGCCGGCTTCGTGAAGGCGGCGGTGGCCCGTGCCGAGGCAAGGGAGCAGCGGGAGCCCGTGCGGACCTGACGGCTCGGCGTTGCGTAGACGTGTCAACCAACCATGAAGTGATCGAGTCCCAGTCGCCCTACCAGGGCAGCTTCTTCTCGGTCCACGTCGACAGGATCCGGCTGCCGAACGGACGGGAAGCCACCCGCGAGATCGTCCGGCATCCGGGCGCTGCGGCGGTCGTGCCGCTCAAGGATGGCGCGGTGCTGCTCGTCCGCCAGAACCGCCACGCGGTGGCCGCCGACCTCCTCGAGATCCCCGCGGGCAAGCTCGACGTCCCGGGCGAGGACCCCCTCGACTGCGCGCGGCGCGAGCTCAAGGAGGAGACGGGTTACGTGGCCGGCACGTTCGAATCGCTCGGCGTGTTCTACAGCTCACCCGGCTTCACGGACGAGCGCCTCTACCTGTACCTCGCCACCGACCTGGAACAGGTCGCCCCGGCGCCGGAGCACGACGGCGGCGAACCCATCTCGGCAGAATGGCTCCGCCTCGACGCGGCTGTCGACTCCGTGACCGGCGGCAGGATCGTCGACGCCAAGACCGCCCTCGGTCTGGTCCTCACGCGCCTCAAGGATCAGCGGTGATCGTCGGCGTCCCCACCGAGGTCAAGGACCACGAGTACCGCGTGGCGCTGACGCCGCCGGGAGCCAGGGAGCTGGTGAGCGCCGGGCACCGGGTGCTGATCCAGGCCGGCGCGGGCGAGGGGTCCGCGATCTCCGATGCCGACTACAAACGGGCGGGAGCCGAGATCGTGTCGCTCGAGGACGTGTGGTCGGGGGCGGAGCTGATCCTCAAGGTGAAGGAGCCGATCCCCTCCGAGTTCGGTCTGCTGAACGGTGGCCCCACCGACGGGTCGCCGGCGAGGATGCTTTTCACGTACCTGCATCTGGCGGCCAGCCGGGAGGTCACGCAGGCGCTGCTGGACTCGGGCATGGCGGCCATCGCCTACGAGACCGTGCAGACCGCGGACGGCAAGCTCCCGCTGCTCGCCCCCATGAGCGAGGTGGCCGGGCGCATGGCGCCGCAGGTCGGAGCGAGGCTCCTTGAGAAGGGCCACGGTGGCCGCGGCGTGCTGATTGGCGGGGTCTCCGGGGTGCAGCCGGCCCGGGTCGTCGTGCTCGGGGCCGGGATGGCGGGGGCGAATGCCGCCTGGATCGCCCAGGGCATGGAGGCCGAGGTCATCATCCTCGACCGCAACATCGACCGGCTCCGCTCCATCGACTCGATCCACAAGGGACGCATCCTGACGCTCATGTCCAACCGCACGACCGTCGAGGAGTCGGTGACATCCGCCGACCTCGTGATCGGCGCCGTCCTCGTGCCGGGTGCGCTGGCCCCGCACCTCGTCCCCGAGGCGATGGTGGCCGCGATGAAGCCCGGCTCGGTGGTGGTCGACATCTCGATCGACCAGGGCGGCTGTGTCGAGACCGCCCACATGACGACGCATTCCGACCCCACGTACGTCGTGCACGACGTCGTGCACTACTGCGTCGGCAACATGCCGGGGGCGGTCCCCAACACCTCGACCTACGCCCTGACGAACGCCACGCTGCCCTACGTCATGGAGTTGGCGGGACAGGGCCTTGCGACCGCGGTCGCACGGGACCGTGCCCTGGCGCCCGGCGTCAACCTGTACCGCGGCCAGGTCGTGAGCGCCCCGGTGGCGGAGGCCCACCGACTGCCGAGCGTCCCGCTGGCCACCGTCCTGCGGTAGGGCAGACGCCGCGTCCTGTCAATTAGGCACGCGCACCGCAGACGTAACGATTTGGTACCATTGTCAATTCAGCTGAAGGCTTCGCCAGGTGGGGGGTGAAGCGCGACCCTGGTGCGCTGCGAAGCGCCTGGCGAAAAGGGAGGATCCGGTGCCGTTCAGCGACGACGTACTGGCCCAGTCCCGCCAACGTCTGGAGTCCGAGCTCGTCGAGATCGAGAAAGAGCTCGCCGAGCTGGGTGCCGAGGCCGACGGCTCCATCCAGGTCTCCCTCGACGAGGGATTCGCCGACGCCGCGCAGGCCACCTCCGAGCGGGCCAAGGTGCTCTCCTTCGTGGAGGGCCTGATCAAGCACCTGCACGACGTCCAGTCGGCGCTCGGCCGTGTGGACCGCGGCTCGTACGGCCGGTGCGAGCGCTGCGGCAAGGAGATCGGGCCGGAGCGCCTCGAAGCCGTCCCGACCGCCCGACTCTGCATCTCGTGCGCGCAGAAGAAGCGCTGACGCTTCGTTCGACCAACCCTTCTCCCATCAGTTCTCGGGTCTTCCTCCTGGTCCTCGACTCGGTCGGGGTGGGAGCCGCGCCGGATGCCGCCGACTACGGCGACGAGGGTTCCAACACGATGGGCCACATCGACGAGGCGGTCGGGGGCCTGGTGCTCGAGCATCTCGGCCGCCTTGGCATCGGCAACGTCGTCGACCTTGCCGGCACGCCGCCCGCCGCGACGCCGCTGGGCGCCTTCGGCACGATGGCGGAGGCCTCAGCGGGCAAGGACTCTGTCACGGGCCATTGGGAGCTGGCCGGCGTGATCCTGGCCCGTCCGTTCCCCACGTTCCCGTACGGCTTCCCGCACGAGGTCATCGCCGGGTTCGAGCGCCGGATCGGGAGGGGAAGCCTCGGCAACGTCGCCGGCTCGGGCACCGAGATCATCGAGTCCCTCGGCGAGGAGTCCCGCACCTCCGGCCGGCCGATTGTCTACACGTCGGCCGACAGCGTCTTTCAAGTCGCCGCCCATGTCGAGTCGGTGCCCGTCGTCCAGCTCCACGACTGGTGCGCCAAGGCTCGGGCGATGCTCACCGGCGACGTCGAGGTGGGGCGGGTCATCGCCCGCCCGTTCGCCGGGTCCGCCGGCGCCTTCTTCCGCACACCGGACCGCAGGGACTTTGCGGTCCTTCCGCCGGCCCCGACGGTGCTGGACGCCGCCCGGGCCGCCGGGCTGCCGACCACCGCGGTCGGGAAGGTCGGCGACCTGTTCTCGGGGCGGGGGATCGGGCGCAACCTTCCCGCCAAAGGCAACGAGGCATGCCTCGCGGCGCTGGCGTCCCTCATCCTCGAGGAGCCGGATCCCGCGGGCAGCCTCGTGTTCGCCAACCTCGTCGACTTCGACACGCTCTTCGGCCACCGCAACGACCCGGCCGGCTATGCCGGGGCACTGCGGGAGTTCGACGCCGCGCTCGGGCGGCTGCTGGAGGCGCTGCGGCCGGGGGACGTGCTGTTCGTCACCGCCGACCACGGCAACGACCCGACGACGCCCTCCACCGACCATTCCCGGGAGCTGGTCCCGATCCTTGCCGTGGGGCACCGGGTCCCTTCGGGCCTCGATGTCGGCCGGCGGCAGACCTTCGCCGACGTGGCCGCGACCATCGCCCGCCTCCTCTCGCTCTCGCTCTCGCTGGAGCTACCGCCGGTTGGTACGGCGTTCCTCTGAGCCTTGCATTCCGGGCGTCCTCTTGCGCTCGCAGGCTGCCCGGTCTTAAGATGCGCCTCCAAGACTATTTGTAGACAAACATTCTTGTGGACGAGGAGTCTTCCGTGCGGTGGGACGACGAGGTGGGTCGCAATGCCCGAGGCGCCCCTCAAGGCGCCGGGTACGACGGGGGTGCCCTCGAGGATCAGCAGCTGTTCCTGCCCGACACGTTCCCGCCGCCCGCTGCCCCCGTACCGGTCCCACCCTCGAGCCGGCGGGCCCCGGCGCCGCCCCCTGCGGCCAACGTGGTGACGGCCGCGATGCCCGCGACGCCGCCTGCCGAAGCTCCGGCTGAGGAGGAAGTGGTGTTCGAGGTGCTGCCGGAGCCGCTGGAGCCGCTGGTCGAGGCTCCGTTCGTCGGGGATCCGTTCGAGGCTTCTTTCGTCGAGGCTCCGCCGGTGCCTCCGGTGGATCTCCCGGTCGGCAAGGTCGTCGCCGTCGTCAACCAGAAGGGAGGTGTCGGCAAGACCACGTCGACGATCAACCTGGGGGCTGCCCTAGCCGCCGAGGGGGCGAAGGTGCTTCTCGTCGACTTCGACCCCCAGGGGGCCCTCTCGGTCGGGCTCGGGCTGAACCCCAACTCGTTGGACCTGACCGTCTACAACCTGCTGCTCGACGCCTCGGTGACCTTCGACGAGGTGGTCCAGCACTGCAAGATGGACGGCCTCGACCTGATCCCTTCCAACATCGACCTGGCGGGGGCCGAGATCATGCTCGTCTCGGAGGTGGCCCGGGAGCAGTCGCTCAAGCGGGCGCTCGCCCGGGCGAAGGACCGGTACAACTACATCCTCATCGACTGCCCTCCGTCGCTCGGGCTGCTGACGATCAACGCCCTGACGGCAGCCCAGGCAGTGCTGATCCCCCTCGAGTGCGAATACTTCGCGCTTCGGGGGATGGCCCTCCTCATGGACACGCTCACCAAGATCCAGGAGCGCATCAATCCCGAGCTCGAGATCGAGGGCATCCTGGCCACCATGCTGGACGCCCGGACGATCCACGGCCGGGAGGTGCTCAGCCGGGTGACCGACGCGTTCGGCGACAAGCTGTTCAAGACCATCATCCACAAGACCATCAAATTCGCCGAGGCCCCGGTGGCCGGCGAACCGATCGTCACGTACGCGCCGAAATCGGGCGGGGCACGGGAATATCGGGAACTCGCGAAGGAGGTGATGTCCCGATGACCCGTCGTGCGAGCCTTCCCGGTGTCGACGAGCTGTTCCGCAGTCAGAAGGAACGGGCGGACGAACGACCGGACGAGCCCCAAGTCTCCGAGGCGGTAAGTCTACAAGTCGCTAAGGAGTCAGGACCTGGGCCTGGGGATAGCAGGGTCGAGGAAGTTCGGACCTTGCAGGAGCCGGACCCCCGGCCGCAGGCTCAGCCTCCGGTGGTCCCGGTTGCCGTTCCGGCGCCGGCAGCCCTCACGGTGAGCGACGACGTCGTTCCCGCGGAGAGCGACGCCGGGCGCCGCCCACGCCATGAGGAGAAGGTCACCTTCTACTGCACTCCCTCCGACCTGACCCGCATCGAGCGGGCCCGGCTGGCCCTCCGGGCGGAGCACAGGCTCGCCTCCGACAGAGGAAGGATCGTCAGGGCAGCCCTTGCCGAAATCCTGGATGATTTCGAATCGAACGGATCATCGTCGGCGCTCGTACGCCGTCTCCGGCACGATCGCTCCTCGTAGAGCCGGTTTAGCGCCCCTTCCTGCTGGAAGGCACTGGTTTCCCTTAACCTCAACTAGAGGATGACATGGTGCAGTAAACCTTCAGTTGAGGTTAAGGAATGGAAGGAATTGGAGGAGAATCTGGGGCCGCCGCCCGATTTTGATGCGCTCCCCGAGCTCCACTCCTTCAGAAAAAGTCTCCAAGTCGATTCGACGTCATATCGGCCAGTCGGCAGGTCGTCTTGGTGCTGAGAAGACTACCTGACACGGAGCCGTGTTGCTAGGGAGACTTCGCTGTTTTTTCGCCGGTGGCCTTGTACTCCCGCTCTTGGCGATCGCCGGGCCGCGCTTGGCTGCCGCTACCGATATCTCGACCGTGAGGGCCGATGCCGAATGGGTCCTCGCCGGCCAATGTCCCGACGGGGCCATCGCCAACCATCCCCCGTTCGGCACCGTCCAGCCCTACCTGGGGAGCTTCGCCGCGCTCGGTCTTGTCCGGGCTGCCGAGGTGACCGGCGAGCTGCGGTACGCCACCGCAGCGTGGAAATGGTTGACCTGGTACCAAAGCCACATGGATGCAAGTGGATTTATCGATGACTGGACGAACAGCGGATGCCGCCTGCGTGACGCCGGCATTCGAGACTCCACCGACGCGCCGGCCGGGCTGTTTCTGCTGGCGCTGCTGGCGGCTCAGCGCAGCTTCCCGCAACCGGCGGGCGGGACGCCGGAGCTGCCCCGCTTCTCGACGGGAATCACCAGGGCCCTCGAGGCGATCGGGGCCACGCAGGACGCCGACGGTCTCACGTGGGCAAAACCCGGGTACCCCGTGAAGTACCTGATGGACCAGGCGGAGACCTATGCCGGCCTCGTCGCGGCCGGGGAGCTCGGCCGCGCGCTCGGGAACGCCGTGATCGTGGATCGCGCCGGGAAGGACGCAGCCCGGTTGCGCCAGGGCGTCGAGGGCCTCTGGGATCCCGTCGCCGGGTCGTACGTCTGGGCCGTCCACGCGAGCGGGAAGCGGGAGGCGGCCAACTGGTCGGTCCTGGACCCCGACGCCCTGCAGCAGGTCTGGGCCGTCGCGTTCGGCCTGGCCGGTGGCGACCGTGGCACCCGGATCATGGACCACTTCCTCCACGAGCAACCGGACTGGTCCAAGCCGGCCGCCCTGGCCCGCTACCGAGCGGGGTCCAAAGCCACCGGGTACTGGGCGGTGGCCGGTTGGGCGCTCCTGCAGACGGGCTCGACGGCCGAGAGCCAGGCGGCGGCCGGCAGCATCCGGGCGGGGGCACTCGCCGCGGGCCGGGCATGGCCGTTCAGCGCCGGCGACGCCGGCCAGCTGATCCTGCTGGAGTCCGGCGATGCCGGCTATCTCGGCAATGCCGCCCCTGCCGTCGAGACGCCGCCGCAGGTGTCTCCTTCCGCCTCCCCTTCCTCCGGTTCGTCTGCACCACGGAGCGGGACCGCCGCCGCGCCCGTTGGGCACCGGGGGCAGGGCGGGTTCGTGTCGGCATTGCTGGTCGCCGCCGGGGCGGTGATCCTGGCGGGAGGGTGGTGGCTCCGGCGCAGGGGAGTTGCTTAGACTCTCGAAGCATCCGAGAATCGAAGCATGAACCAAACTGCACCAAAGGTGATGGAGTTGACGGCCGCCATCCGTCGCTACCAGCGGGAGACCGACGCTCTGGACCAGGCCCTTGCGGACCGGCTTGGCCTGAACCGGACCGATCTTCGCTGCGTCGATCTGTTGCTCGAGCAGCCG
>JAOPZY010000141.1 GCA_025963875.1 Actinomycetota bacterium | reverse complement strand
GGATCCTCGAGGACGAGGGCTTCTCGGACATCAAGATCTCGGTCAAGCACCAGAACGTCGCGCAGATGATCGCCGCCTACCGCCTGCTGGCCGCCAGCTGCGACTACCCCCTCCACCTGGGGGTGACCGAGGCCGGACCGCCGCCGACCGGGCTCATCAAGTCCGCCATCGGCATCGGCACGCTCCTTGCAGAGGGCATCGGCGACACGCTGCGGGTGTCGCTCACGGCCGACCCCGTCGAGGAGGTCAAGGCCGCCAAGCACATCCTGCAGAGCCTGGGCATCCGGCGGAGCACCTTCGACCTCGTTGCCTGTCCCTCGTGCGGGAGGGCGGAGCTCGACGTCGTGGCCCTGACGAAGCAGGTTATGGAGCGCCTCGAGGAGCTAAAGCTGCCACCGGTGCAGATCGCGGTCATGGGGTGCGAGGTGAACGGGCCGGGCGAGGCCCGCGACGCCGACGTCGGCATCGCTGCGGGGCCCGGCCGGGGTCTGCTGTTCTCCCGTGGCCGCCAGATCGGCTGGGTCCCGGCGGACCGGATGGTGGACGCCCTCCTCGAGGAGGCGGTCAAGGTGGCGACGGCCAAGGCGACGGCCAAGGCGACGGCCAAGGACTCCGAGGGGATCCGGGATTTGACAGAGGTACCGGAGCCGATCTAGATTGAGCGCCCGCTCAAACCCGGTGATTCGGGTGGGGGAGGGTTGGACGGGTGGGGTCCAGGGAAGGTCAGGCCCGGTAAAACAGGGCAGCCAAAGATTAGGAAGATGTGATGGCGCGGAAGATCCTCATCGCGGCGCCCCGTGGCTGGTGCGCAGGAGTGGAGCGAGCCGTCGAGATCGTCGAGCGCACCCTCACCCGCTACGGGCCCCCGGTCTACGTCCGCAAGCAGATCGTCCACAACCTCCACGTCGTGCGCGGCCTGGAAGAGAAGGGCGCCGTCTTCGTCGAGAGCGAGGACGAGGTGCCCGAGGGCGGCGTCTGTGTCCTCTCGGCCCACGGTGTCTCCCCCGCGGTGCACGAGAATGCCGGGCGCCGGCACCTGAAGGTCGTCGACGCCACCTGCCCCCTGGTGACCAAGGTCCACGTCGAGGCGCAACGCTTCGCCAAGGGTGGCCGCACCATCTTCCTCATCGGCCACGCCGGCCATGAGGAGATCGAGGGCACCGCCGGGGAGGCCCCGGATCGGATCGTGGTCGTCGAGGGTCCGGGCGACGTCGCGAACGTCGCCGCCGCCGACCCCGAGAGGGTCGCGTACCTCACGCAGACGACCCTTGCCGTCGACGACACCGTCGAGGTCGTCGAGGCGCTTCGTCAGCGCTTCCCGGCCATGGTCGGTCCCAAGCATGACGACATCTGCTACGCGAGCCAGAACCGCCAGGAGGCGGTCAAGGCGCTGGCGGCGCGCAGCGACCTGGTCTTCATCGTCGGCTCGCAGAACTCCTCCAACTCGAACCGCCTTGTCGAGGTGGCCCGCGAGGCGGGGACCGTTGCGTACCTGATCTCCGACGAGACGTCGATCGACCCCGACTGGATCACCCAGGCCGAGGTCATCGGTCTGAGCTCGGGGGCCTCCACGCCCGACGTGCTCGTGGAGCGGGTCGTCGCCTCCCTGCATGACCGGGGGTACGGCGATGTCGAGGAGGTCACCGTGGCCACCGAAGATGTCCACTTCCCGCTCCCGGCGGGCCTCGACTAGTGGAGCCCCTCTCGCGTGACGAGGTCGCCGACGTCCTGGAGACCATCGCTCCCGACCTCGAGCGGGTGGAGACGATCCTCCTTCAGGCCTCCACTGCCGGCACCCCATTCCTGACCGAGAGCGCCAGCTACCTGACGAAGGCCGGCGGCAAGCGCCTGCGGCCGGCCCTGGTGGCGCTCTCGTCCCGCCTGTGGTCGGATTCCCCCGAGGCGCCCCTCGAGGCGCCGGATAAGGACAAGGGGGCGCCCCTCAAGGCGCCGGATACTACTGTGAACCCTCGGGCGGACTCGACGGGGGCGGCCATCGAGCTCACCCATCTCGCGACGCTCTACCACGACGACGTCATCGACGAGGCCGACACCCGCAGGGGCGTCCCCAGCGCCAACGGCAAGTGGGGCAACATCGTGGCGATCCTCGTCGGGGACTTCCTCTTCGCCAAGGCCTCGAGCATCGCCGCCGACGTCGGCGGCGAGGTGCCCCGGGTCCTTGCCGACGCCATCGCCAGGGTGGTCCAGGGCCAGGTGCGGGAGTTGGAGCACCTCTACGACTGCCGGCGTCCGGTCGAGCACTACTATGCGACGGTGGACGACAAGACCGGCGCGCTGCTCGAGGCGTCGTCCCGCCTCGGGGCCGTGCTCGCCGGGTGCCCCGCGGACCAGGCGGAGCCACTGCGCCTCTTCGGCGCCGCCTTCGGGATGGCCTTCCAGATCGCCGACGACCTGCTCGACCTGTCCGCCACCAGGGAGGACCTCGGCAAGCCGCCCGGCACCGACCTGCGGGACGGCGTCTACACCCTCCCCCTGCTCTACGCCGTCGAGGCGGAGCCCTCCCTCGCCGACCAGCTCGGCACCCCACAGCCCGACGTCGACCTGATCCGCAAGACCGTGGTCCGCACGGGAGCGTTCCAGCGGGCACTCGGCGTCGCCGCGGAGCACGTCGACGAGGCCCTCGCCTGCCTCGACGGCGCCCCGGAGGGACCGGCGCGGGACTCGCTGCAACGCCTCACCCGCCTGATCATCGATCGGGTCCCCGTTCTGGAGTAATGGAACCGACAAGCTCCGCCCAGCTACAGCGACTCGAGGGAGCCAGGATCCCGGCCCACCTTGCCGTCATCCCCGACGGGAACCGGCGCTGGGCGTGGGAGCGCGGCCTGCCGACGATCGAGGGCCACCGCCAGGGGTTCGAGGTGGCCCGCCGTCTCGCCCGCTTCTGTCGCCGCGCGGGGGTGCACACGGTGACCATGTGGGCCTTCTCCACCGAGAACTGGAAGCGGTCCCCCGAGGAGGTCGCCACGCTCTTCGCGCTCTACGAGTCGTGGATCCTCGATCTGCTGCCCGAGGCGGTGGAGGAGGAGGTCCAGGTGCTGCACATCGGCCGCCGGGATGGTCCGCCCAAGGGGATGGAGGCCGAGGCCGCCCGGGCCGGGTTTCCCGAGGGCATGCCTCCGTCGCTGCTGGCGGCCATCGACAAGATCCAGAACGAGACCGCAGACTTCCGGCGCAACGTCATCAGCCTTGCCATCAACTACGGCGGGGCCGACGAGTTGCACCGTGCCCTCGAGCGCCTGGTGGCCCGGGCACGGGAGACGGGTGTAGAGCCGGCCGACCTCGACCTCCGGGACTTCCTCGACACCACCGGCCAGCCCCACCCCAACCCCGACCTCGTGTGGCGGACGTCGGGGGAATACCGCTCCTCGGGGTTCCTGCCGCTGCAGGCCGCCTACGCCGAGCTGGTCTTCACGACGAAGTACTGCCCCGACATCGACGAGGCCGACCTCGTCGATGCCATCCTCGAGTATTCGGCCCGGGTCCGCCGCTTCGGGGGCTGAGTTCTGGCAGGGCTGAGCTTCTTTGTATGAATAAACATGATAATGATGCTTAATCATACAAAGAAACCGGGGGCCCCGTGAGGGGCCCCCGGTCGTTGGTCCGGCGTTTGGCTACAGCGCCGGTGCCATGGCCACGATCGGCTTGTTGAGCTTGATCGACCCCGTGGAGCCGAAGAACGGGGCGTCGCCGAAGGCGAAGATGCCGCCGTCGGTGGCCACGAGCCAGTAGCCATTGCCCGTCGGCGTCGCCGCTGCCCCGACGATCGGCTGGTTCAGCTTGATCGAGCCCGTCGATCCGAAGAACGAAGCGCCGAAGGCGAAGATGCCGCCGTCGGATGCCACGAGCCAGTAGCCGTTGCCGTCCGGTGTCGGGGCCATGGCCACCATCGGCTTGTTGAGCGTGATGGATCCGGTCGATCCCTTGAAGGTGGCGTCACCGAAGGAGAACACGCCCCCATCGGTGGCCACCATCCAGTAGCCCTGACCATCCTGCGTCGCCGCCGCCCCGGCAATCGGCTTGTTGAGTTTGATCGAGCCGGTCGAGCCGAAGAACTTGGCGTCACCGAAGGCGAAGACGCCCCCGTCGGATGCGATGAGCCAGTAGCCCAGGCCGGTCGGTGTCGCCGCCATGGCCACGATGGGCTGGTTCAGCTTGATGGAGCCGGTGGAACCGAAGAAGCCGGCATTGCCGAAGGCGAAGATGCCGCCGTCGGACGCCACCAACCAGTACCCGGCGCTGTCCGGGGTGGCCGCCATGCCCACGATCGGCTTGTTGAGCTTGATGGAGCCGGTGGAGCCGAAGAAGCCGGCCCCCGAACCGAAGGTGAAGATGCCTCCGTCGGCAGCGCCGAGCCAGTAGCCGGCGGAGTGGACGCCGCGGCCCACGAGCAGGCCCATCTGTGAGCCGGACGCTGCGTTGCTGACGAACACGATGGCTGCCTGGCGCAGCCCCTCGACGCTGGGAGCGAAGACGACGCCGACCGTGCAGAAGCCGCTGGGAGCCACGCTGGCCCCGGTGCAGTGGTCTGTTCCGGGGGCAACGGGGAAGTCGCTCTTGCCGGCGCCGGTGATGCTGAAGGAACTGACCGTCATGGTCGTGGTGCCACCGTTGACCAGGGAGATGGTGTGGACCGTGGACGTCGTGCCCAGGGCGTGGTTGAAGAAGTTCGTCACCGCGGGAACGACCCCGGCGATCCCGCCCGGTACGGTGCCGTTCAGGGTGAGCGTCTGCGGGGTCCCCGCGGCGTTGTCGGCGAACGACACCGTGGCCGTGCGGGCGCCCGTGGCGGTCCCGGTGGGCGTGAACGTCCCGGTGACGGTGCAGAACGTAGTGACCGTCGTGCAGTCATTGGTTTGGTGGAAATCGGCCGCGTTGGTGCCGCCGAGGGTGACCGATGTGACGTTCACCGTCCCACCGGAGGCGGTGACGGTCGCCGTCATCGCCGTACTGGTCGTGCCGATGGCCTGGTTTCCGAAGTTCAGCGGATTGGGGGCGATGGTGACTGTTGGGGGAGCGACGGCGGCGGTGATCGTGAGCTTACCGACCTTGCCCCCACCGACGCCGGTCTGCTCGGTGAACCAGATCTTGCCGTCTGGCCCGGCCGTGATACCGAACGGCGCTGCGTTGGGGCCGAAGACGCCGGTGGTCGGCGTGGGGAATTCGACGAACGAGCCGGCAGGGGTGATCTGGCCGATCGCGTTGTTGCCTGGGTCGACGAAATACATGTTCCCGTCGGGGCCTGCCGTGATGGCGGTCGGGTGGGCAGTGCCGGTGATCTGGAACTCGGTTGGCACGTGCGTTGTGGGGTTCATCTTGCCGACAACGCCCGTGCTCTGCTCAGTGAACCAGAGCGCGGTGCTGCTTGCGGTGACGTCCGGGCCCACGGCGAGGCCATCGAGCCCGACCGTGGTCGTGACCGCGTTCACCTGGGTCTCGCCGACGATGGTGCCGGCAGTGGTCATCTCGCCGATCGTGCCGCCGCTGCCGGGCGTGAGGCCAAGCTGCTCGGTGAACCAGATGTTGCCGTTCGGGCCGGCGACGATGGCGAGCGGGGCGCCGCCCGAAGTCACTGGGAAGGCTGTGCCCGTGGCGCCGCCTGCTGCGCTCGTCGGGATCCTCCCGATGTTGGAGGTGGCGTTTTCCGTGTACCACATGCTGTTGGCATCGCCCGCCGGCCCGGCGGTGATGCCGGTGGGGACGGAACCCGGCGGGACGACGTTGAACTCGTTGATCGACCCTCCGGGGACGTTGAACCGTGCCGTCTGGTCGACGCTGATGTTGCTTTCCGTGAAGTAGTAGTTGCTGTCGGCGCCCTTTGCGATGCCCAGCGGGGATGCTCCGCTGGCGTTGGTATTGGTCGCCACGATCCCGGTGCCGTCGGTATTGATCCGGCCCACCGTGCTGTTCGTCGAGTCGACGAAGATAAGGGTGTTGCCGGTCCCGGCTGCGATGCCGACCGGGTCGGAAACGGACTCACTGGCCGTGGGGGCGGAGTTGTACTCGTCGATGTGGCCCACGCTGCCGACCGGGGGGTTCGCGGCGAAGGCCTTGCCGGCCCCCGGGACCCAGAAGAAGACTGCCGAGGCGACGAATGCGAGGACCACGAGGCGTGACAGTGCTCCCAAGAGGGGGAACCGGCGCGCGGATTCAGACATACAAACGCTCCTTTTGCAGGCGAATGATCGGCATACCGCTTTTTGAACTTCTGCCGCTTTGTGTACGTTCTGCTGCTTTGGATTAACCTCTCTGGCTTGGCACGGTGACAAAACGCACCGAACCCGTCAAAAGACAGTTGTCCGTCATGTCTATACCGATAATTGACTTAGCGCAAATACCCTCGGCTCGGGACGGGGCGTTCGGTCATTTTGTCTAGGCAACATCTAGGGCATATCTACGACCATCTATGGCCCCGGTGTCACCCGATGATGGGTTGGTTGAGCCGGATCGAGCCGTGGAACGGATGAGGGGCGCCGTCCACTTCGTTTCTACGTCGGCGTGATCCCGGAATCAAGGCTGTCAGCCGGTCCTGAAAGATCTCTAATCCCGGACTGTGTGCGAGGTTGGTCGCCTTTCGCGCACATACGCGAGATAGCGGACGAACATCGGCGCCCCTTGGACGCGGGCCGGGGAGCCCCGAAGGGCTCCCCGGCTGAACCTGCTCACGGCGACTACAGGGCCGGCGCCATCCCGACCACCGGCTTGTTGAGGGTGATGGACCCCGTCGATCCGAAGAACGGCGCATCCCCGAAGGCGAAGATGCCACCGTCGGTCGCCACCATCCAGTAGCCCAACCCTGTCGGCGTGGGGGCGATCCCCACCACCGGCTTGTTGAGCTTGATGGACCCCGTCGATCCGAAGAACGGCGCACTGAAGGCGAAGATGCCGCCGTCGGACGCCACGAGCCAGTAGCCCTGGCCGCCCGGCGTCGCAGCCATCCCGACGATCGGCTTGTTGAGGGTGATGGAACCCGTCGAGCCCTGGAACACGGCATCCCCGAAGGCGAAGATGCCGCCGTCGGACGCCACGAGCCAGTAGCCCAGCCCCGTGGGTGTCGGGGCCATCCCGACGATCGGTTTGTTGAGCTTGATGGACCCCGTCGAGCCGAAGAAGCCGGCATCCCCGAAGGCGAAGATGCCACCGTCGGACGCCACCATCCAGTAGCCCAGGCCGCTGGCCGTGCTGGCCATCCCGACGATCGGCTTGTTGAGCGTCATCGACCCCGTTGAGCCGAAGAAGCCGGCATCGCCGAAGGCGAAGATCCCGCCGTCGGTGGCCACCTCCCAGTACCCGCCGCTGTCGGGTGTTCCGGCCATGCCCACGATCGGCTTGTTGAGCGTCATCGACCCCGTCGAGCCGAAGAAGGCTGCGCCCGGCCCGAAGGTGAAGATCCCGCCGTCGGATGCCGACAGCCAGTAGCCGGCGGTGTGCACGCCGCGCCCGGTGAGCAATCCCAGGTGCGGGCTGCCGGTGCCGCTGTCGACGAAGAAGATGAACGCGCTGCGGACGCCCTCCGCCGACGGGCTGAAGACGATCCCGACCGTACAGGCGGCATTCGGGGCCACCTGTTTGCCCGTACAGGTATCGGACCCCGGCACAATCGAGAAATCAGGTTTGGTGGTTCCTGCGGTGCCGGTGACGATCCCATCCGCGCTCACGGTGATGGTCGTGGGGCCGCCGTTGACGAGCGCCACCGACCGGACGGTGCTCGTGGTCCCGATGGCCTGGTTGTAGAAGTTGAGGACCCCGGGGTAGACGCCGGTCGCGACCACCTGCCCGGTGCCGCTGAGTGACACCTGTTGGGGTGCGTCGCTCGCGGTGTCGGTCACGGTCATCGTGGCAGTCCGGACTCCGGCTGCGGTCGGTGTGAAGGCGACCCACACGGCACAGGTCGTTCCCGAGAGAACGGTGGTACCGGTCACGCACCCACCAGATGATGGGAAGGACAGGGTGAAGTCCGAGGAGTTGGTTCCGGTGACAGTGGGCGTCGCAAGCATGACGACATCCCCGGCGGTGGCGGTGAAGGTGACCGTCTGGGTGGGACTGGTGGTCCCCACCGTTTGGGTGGTGAAGGTCGTGCCCGTGACGCTCGGCGGCAGGGTCTGGGCGGGCAGCGCTGGCATGGTGACTGCGAACGTGCTCGGCGCCGCCGCGAGCAGCAGGCCGGAGCTCAACAGGACCAGGGCAAGGGTGCGGGCGACGAACCCTGTGCTGGCAGGGTGATGCCGGTGCATGGGCTGCTCCTTTGTGCGGCGGAGGGGACGGTCGGCCAAGCAGGGGCCGCATTTCGACCGGACTTGGACCATAGGCCTCGTTTCTACCTCCCGAGATTCCCGAAAGCAAGTACATAGTCGTTCTTGTGGAGTTCGATGGACGTGGGCCGAACTGTCGCTTAGGTGGCTGGGGCGAGGCCCACCATCGGCTTGTTGAGCTTGATCGACCCGGTGGAGCCGAAGAACCTGGCGTCGCCGAAGTTGAAGATCCCGCCGTCGGTGGCGGACATCCAGTAGCCGGCCCCGTCCAGCGTGGCCGCGATGCCCACCACGGGCTGGTTCAGATGGATCGACCCCGTCGATCCGAAGAACTTGGAGGTGCCGAAGGCGAAGATCCCGCCGTCGGTGGCCGCCAGCCAGTAGCCCTGGCCGTCGGGCGTGGAGGCCATGCCGACGATCGGCTGGTTCAGGTGGATCGACCCCGTCGATCCGAAGAACTTGGAGGTGCCGAAGGAGAAGATGCCGCCGTCCGTGGCCACCATCCAGTACCCCTCACCATCGGGGGCAGCGACCATACCCACGATTGGCTTGTTGAGGTGGACGGAGCCGGTGGAGCCGAAGAACCTGGCGTTGCCGAAGGCGAAGATCCCGCCGTCGGAGGCCACGAGCCAGTAGCCCTGGCCGTCGGGCGTTGCCGCCATGCCGACGATCGGCTGGTTCAGATGGATCGACCCGGTGGAGCCGAAGAACTTAGCGTTGCCGAAGGCGAAGATGCCACCGTCGGTCGCGACGAGCCAGTAGCCGTTGCCGTCAGCCGTCCGGGCCATGCCCACGATGGGTTTGTTCAGCTTGATCGACCCGGTTGAGCCCAGGAACGTGGCGCTGCCGAAGTTGAAGATCCCGCCGTCCGAGGCGACCTCCCAGTACCCGTTGCCCGGGTTGCTACCGGGAGGGGCCGCCACGCCCGTGCCGGACAGGATCGAGGACGGCAGGGCAGCCCCGTTGGCCACGACGGTCAGGCTGGAGGACCGAGGCCCGACGGTGGTCGGAGCGAAGGACACGGACACGGTGCAGCTGCTGGAGTCCGGCACGGTTGCGCCCGTGCAGGTGTCGCTCCCGATGATGAAGTCGTTCGGGTGGGGCTGGCCCAGCGTGACCGAGTTCACCTTCACCGGCACGCCGGTGACGTTGGTCAGGCTGAAGTTGACGGGTCTCGTCACCTGGTGGACGAACGAGTTGCCGAAGGCGGCGCTGGCGGGGCCGAAGGTCGGAACCGCCGCCTGACCCACGCCGGTGAGCAGCGCCGTGTGGGGGGTCGCGTTGTCGTTCACCCCGAGGGTCAGGGTCGCCGACCTCGTGCCGGTGCCGGTTGGCTTGAACCGGATGGTCATCGTGCAGGAGGCAAGCGGCCCGAGCGGCGACGTGGCGTTGCAGTTGTTGCCGACGACGGTGAAGTCACCCGCGTTCGGCCCGGTGATCGTGGGGGCGCTCGTGATCGTGTAGGCGTTGCTGGTGGTGTTGGAGGCCACGACGGCCACGTTGGTGGTCGAGCCGGGAAGGTGGGTCCCGAAGCCGGCGGGCGAGGGGGAGAGCTGCACGAGCGGATCGATGGTCAGGCGGGCGAGGCCCCCCACTGCGTTGTTCTCCGTGAACCAGATGTTGCCATCGGGGCCGACCGTGATGCCGGTGGGCTGTACGTTGCCGGAGAAGGCGCCAGGAGTCGGGACGGGGAAGGGCGTGAAGGCTGCGGTGAGCGGGTTGAAGCGCCAGATGGAGTTGTCGCCGACGTCGGTGAACCACAGGTTGCCGTCCGGGCCGTTGACGATGGCGTTCGGCGAGAACCTGGGTGCGCCGGCCGGCGCCGGGATGGGGACGATTACACCGGACGGCGTCACGCGGGCCAGCGACCCGTTGCCGCTCATGACGGGGCGCATGGGCTGCGAAGGGTTGGCGGTGCTGTCACCCTCGGCCGTGACGTAGAGGTTCCCGTCGGAACCGGCGGTGATGCCGGCGAGGCCGTGGAGGGTGGTCGGCGGCGTGAACTCGGTGAAAGTCCCTCCCGGGGTCATCCGGCCGATGGTCTTCGACTGCTGGATGGTGAACCACAGGTTGCCGTCAGGGCCCGCGGTGATGGCCTGGGGGTTCTGCGTGACCGTCGTGGTGACGGGTTGGGCAGCGCTGCGCCCTCCCGGGAGCTTGAGGGCGGTGAAATTGCTGCCGTCCCTGCCGATGTGGCCGATGTTGCCCGAGCCGAACATCGTGAACCACATGTTGTTGTCCGGTCCCAGCGTGATGTCGGTGATGGTGCTGGCGAGGACGCCAACCCCGAAGGGGTTCGCCGCGCCGAGCGGGTTGC
The DNA here is from genome assembly GCA_025963875.1 of Actinomycetota bacterium. Taxonomy (GTDB): domain Bacteria; phylum Actinomycetota; class CADDZG01; order JAHWKV01; family JAOPZY01; genus JAOPZY01. Next base: position 14,158 of record JAOPZY010000141.1, on the reverse strand, counting down.
CGCCCTGGGAATTGATGGCCCCGACGTCGTTGGCCGCGGTGCCGAAGTTGGCGAACCACAGGTTGTTGTCCCCGCTGTTTGCGATGGCGACCGGGACGCTGCCGGGCTCGCCGTTGGGGAACCAGTCGATGGCCGGGTTGAACGACAGCGACCCGTCGGCGAGGTGGAACCTGCCGATCTGCTTCGGCGGCGCTGCGGCGCCTCCTGTTGCCTGCAGGTTCTCACCCGCATCCGTGAACCACAGGTTGCCGTCGGGACCAACCGTGAGACCGAGAGGGTCGGAGCTCGAGTTCTGGATGATGCCCGGCCGCTTGGCGTTGTTGAATTCCGTGATGGTGCCCGTCGCCGCCTGCGCCGCCGGCGTCGAGACTCCGAAGGGGGCGATGGCCATCAATGAGGCAAGCAGCCCGAGGGTTGTTGCCCGGGGGACAAGCCCCGCCGTCAGAAACTGGGGTACGCGCGCCCGCATGCAATTTGCTCCTTGTTTAGTGGGAAATTTCAGACCGGTTTGGCTCTTCTACTATCCCATCAAAGAACCAAAACGAGAGACCATTATTGGGCGGATTGGGCGCTTGGCGTGGGCGGATGTGAGAACTTTAATCCGACGATGGAAGCGCCTGAATTTGAGAAATCGGACTGTAATTCCCCTGGAACGGACGGGTTCCGCGTTCAGCTACGACTCCACGTTCATGGACCATCCAGTGACGAACCGCCAGCCCAACAATCGGGTTATTCAGCGCACCTAACCGGCCGCCCTGGTCGTCTGGGTCATGCGTGATCACGGCCCCAGTCTTCGAGGACGGCCGGCAGCTCCGCGAGGGCACGGATGCTGCGGTCTGCGCGGAGGGCCGCGATGTCTTCACCGCTGCGCCAGAACCGGCGGGCGTCCGCCCGCTCGGGACCCTCGATCTCGTCGCGGAACTCGCGGGTGAGTACGGTCCGCATCCCGACAGCACGGGCGCCGGCGATGTCGTCGCGCAGTCGATCGCCCACGAACACCGCCTCTTCGGGTCCCACGCCCAGGCGCTGCAGCGCGGCAGTGAAGATCCGTGCGTCGGGCTTGCGCCAGCCCAGCTCGGAGCTGAACACCGTCGCGGACAGGAACCGGTCCAGCCCGAGGGCCGCCAGGTCGGCGTGCATGAGATCCGCCCGCAGGTGCATGTTCGAGACCAGGCCCATCCGCCAGCCTCGTCCCTGGAGCGTCTCCAGCACCCGGATCGTCGAGTCGGGCACCGTGACGGATTCCGTGAACGCCCGGTGATCGATGGCCACGATCTCCTCGGCGACCTCCGGGCCGAGGGTGATCCCGATGCCGGCGAAGGCCTCGGCCAGCAGCTCGACGATGTCGAACTCCTGGAGCCTGCGCTCGAGGTAGGACTGGGTGATGAGCACGTCCACCGCGCCGGTCACCTGGCGGGCCAACTCCTCCGCCTCGGGCAGCTCGTGCTCGACCAGGTGCTCGATGCGTGCTCGGATGTCCCCGTAGGCCGCCACCAGGGCACCTGGCAGCCTCTGGAAGTCGACCAGGGTGTGCCCGTAGTCGAACAGGACAGCCCCGGGATGAAGCAGGGGGCGAACAACCGGGGACGGCAGCCTCGGCCTCCTTGTCTCTGCGGTGGGTGGGGCGGCGGCCTCAGGATAGGGTGCCCGAGGCGCCCCTCAAGGCGCCGGATAAAGTAAACGCGTGGCGGTCAAAGTGGTCTCGGACCTGCATTCGGGCGTGGAGGCCCTCGTCCGCGAGGTCCACCCCGACGACACCTTGCTGCTACTCGGCGACCTCATCAACATCATCGACTACGGCGCGATGGACGGGATTCTCGTCGACGTCTACGGGTCGCAGGCGGTTGCCGAAGTGGTGGAGCTGCGGGCGCAGCGCCGGTTCGACGAGGCGCGGGTGGCCATGCAGCGCCGGCGCGAGGGCCGCGAGGAGGAGATCGCCGCCCGCTTCCAGGATCTCACCCGGGAGGCGTACCGCCGGGTGGCGGCGGTGCTGCCACGGCGGACCTACCTCATCCTCGGCAACGTCGACTCCCCGGGGATTGCCCTCGAGGTCCTGACCGAGTGCGCACCCGGCGTGGTGCTGGCGGACGGGAAGGTGGTCGACATCGAGGGGCTACGGGTCGGCTTCGTCGGTGGGGGGCTGCCCACGCCGCTCGGCGTGGCCGGCGAGATCGCCGAGGAGGAGTACGACGCCAAGCTCGCAGCCCTCGGCGAGGTGGACGTTATCTGTTCGCATGTGCCCCCGGATCTCCCGGAGCTGACCTACGACACGGTGGCACGCCGCCGTGAGCGCGGCTCGGCCGGTCTGCTCACCTACGTGCGGGATTACCAGCCGGTCCGGGTGTTCTTCGGGCACATCCACCAGCCGCTGCTGTCGTCCACCCACGTGGGCCGGACCCACCTCATGAATGCCGGGTACTTTCGGCGCACGCAACGTGCAGTTCCTCTTGCGCTCTAGAATCTCCCCCAAACTGCGAAACGGGCGCACCGGAAAGGACCCAGGCGATGTCGGCTGAATCAGGTAGCGAGTCCATTGACATACAGGCCACACCCGAAGCGATCTTCCAGGTGATGACCGACATCGACTCGTTCCCCAAGTGGATGGACGAGTTCAAAGAAGCCACGGTCCTCGACCGGGACGACCAGGGCCGGCCCTCCCGGGCCTCGTTCGAGCTCGACGCGAAGATCAAAACCGTCCGCTACGTCCTGGCCTACACCTATCCCGAGGGCGGCCTGGCCTGGGAGAGCGAGCCCGGCGGCGACGTGAAGCTGATCAAGGGCTCCTACATCATGTCGCCGGCTGCCTCAGCGAGCGACGCGACGACCGTGACCTACAACTTCGAGATCGATCCCGGCTTCCCCGTCCCCAGCTTCATCCGCCGCCAAGCGGTGAAGATGATCGTCGCCCGGGCGCTCGGAGGACTCAAGAAGCGGGTGGAGTCGGGGGCCTAGCGCACTACGCGTCTGCGTGGTTCGCCGCTCATAGGCAGACGCTCGTCGCCTCCTGGGTACAACTTCCCTGTCGGCGCGCCCGCGACCGGCTTGGACGCCGGCTACGGCCGGCAGCGCGGGAAGGAGAACTCATGCTTGTCTTTCTGCTTTCGCTTTTCCTCGTCGGGCTCATCGCCGGAGGCCTGGCAAGGCTGATCGTTCCGGGCCCTGACCCGATCGGGATCTTCGGCACCGCCCTGCTGGGCATCGTCGGATCGTTCGTCGGCGGGTTGCTGGCAAGCCTGCTCTTCGAGCACACCCTGCAGCTCAGGACCAGCGGCCTGATCGGCTCGGTGATCGGCTCGGTGATCGCCCTGCTCATCTACCGGTCCAGCTACCGCCGCAGGGCCTACTGAACCGCGGAATCAGCGGAAGGCTGCCAGCGGGATCCGGGCGCTGATCCGGGTCCCGCCCTCCGGCACGGCGACGACGTCGATGGCCCCGCCAGCGAGAGCAAGGCGTTCCCGCATGGTGTCGAGGCCTGTCGTGCCGGGATGGTGCCCCCCGGACGGCCCCGGCCGCATGCCGCCGCCGTCATCGCGTACGCTCACCCGAGCCTCACCCCGGTTGCGCTCCAGGACAACCCAGACCTGTCGTGCTCCGGCGTGCTTCACCGCGTTGCGAAGGGCCTCCTGGGCGACACGGTAGAGGATCGTCTCGACGCCGCTGGGGAGACGCTCGTCTCCGGCACGGTTGTCGAAGTGCCCCTCCAGTGACGACGTGATGGAGATCTCGTCCATCATCGCCGCGAGCGTTGGGGCCAGGCCGCGCTCGTCCACCGATGCCGGGCAGACATTGAACACGTAGTCCCGAAGCTCCGCGGAGGTTCGCCGGACGGCGTCCTGGATCTCCTCGACTGCCGCGATCGCCTCGGGCGGCGCCGTTCGGCCCAGCGTCATCTTTGCGATCTCGGTCTGGAGGGACAACCCGGTCAGGCCCCGCAGGAAGCCGTCGTGCATCTCGTCGGCCATCCTGCGGCGCTCGGTTTCCTCGGCGTTCATTGCGGCTTCGAGCAGCCGGGCCACTCGGGTTTCCCGTTCCCGCAGGCTGGCGCACAGAAGGGCCTTCTCGACCGCCACCGAGGCCAGGTCGGCGAGGGAGGAGGCGAGGCGAAGGTCAACGACGGTGAATGGCTCGCCGGGCTTGCGGGTCAGGTTCAGCACGCCCGTCACCTTGCCCTCGGCGGCAAGGGGCAGGCACAGACTCGAGTCGATGGTGGGATCGACGCCCTCGAAGCGGGGGTCGGTGACCGGGCCGTGCAGGATGAAGGGCTGGTTGTGCTCCGCCACCCACCCGGCGATGCCCTCACCCAGGCCGATCGTGGAGAGGATGGCCTCCGGCGGGAGCCCGATCGAACAGCGGATCTCCAGCCGTTCGGTGTCGGGGTTGAGCAGCATGACCGAGGCCCGGTTGGCGCCGACCGCCTCCGCGGCGAGCCGGAGGGTGAGGCTGAGTTGCCGGTCCAGGTCCGCGCCGCCCCGGAGCCGCCGGCCGACCGTCGCCAGGGCCTCGAGGTCTCGCTCGGAGCGATTTACTGCCGCGTCGTTCGCATGGGTCATGTGCATTGGCCTATATGGAATTCTCGTCACCCTTGCAACGACACTTGAGTCCCCGCTGGGAACCTTGCTGAGAACCCGGCTGGGAACCGAATCCACCGCTTCTATACTCGGCGGATCATGCTGACCGCTGGGGTGGATATCGGTGGTACGAAGGTATTCGCTGTCCTCGTCGACGAGGGCGGGTCCGTGCGGGAGCGCGCGTCGAGTGCCACCGACCCCGAAGCCGGGACGGCCTCGATCGTCCTTGCCCTCGACGAGCTCATCGGCCGGGGGTGCGACTCCGGTCCCAATGCGAGGCCCTCCGCGGTCGGCATCGCCGCCGCCGCCTACGTCGAATACCCCTCGGGGCACATCGCATTCGCCCCAAACCTCACCTATGAGCGAGTCGATGTGGCGGAAGCGGTCAGGCATCGCTTCCACGTCGAGGTCGTCGTGGAAAACGATGCGAATGCCGCGGCCTGGGCCGAACAACAGTACGGAGCCGGCAGGGGATGCGACGAGGTGCTCATGCTCACGGTCGGGACCGGCATCGGTGGCGGCGTCGTGGTGCGGGGCGAGCTGTTCCGCGGGCATCGCGGCTTCGCCGCAGAGCTGGGACACATCACCCTCGTCGACGGAGGGCCTCAGTGTGGCTGCGGGCAGCGCGGGTGCCTGGAGGCGCTGGCCTCCGGCAACGCCATCGGGCGGATGGCCAGGGAGGGCATCGCCGCCGCTCCCGGCTCGATCCTGATGGAGCTGGCGGGGGGCGCACCGGACCGGATCACGGGGGCCCTCGTCTCCGAGGCCGCTCACGCCGGTGACGAGTTCGCGGCCGAGATCCTCCAGCGCGCCGGCAGGTGGCTGGGTGCCGGGCTGGCAAGCCTCGTGAACGCCTTCGATCCCAACCTGATCGTCATCGGTGGCGGCGCGGCTGCGGCGGGATGGTTCCTGCTGGAGCCGGCCCGCCTGGAGCTCGACCGGCGCCTCGGCGGACGTCGCACGGTCCCGCCGATCGTGACCGCAACCCTCGGCAACGACGCCGGGGCTATCGGGGCGGCCTCGCTGGCGAGGCTGCGGACGGCGGGCCGGGAGGCCGGCAAGCCTCTATCCGGTTTCCGGCCAGGCTAGGGCCAGAGTCGAGATAGTCTGTGCCCGTGCAAACCGAGACCGTCGTGCGGGAACTGAAGAAGTGGGGCATGTCGCTGCCGAGCCTCGGCAAGCTGGTGGTCGCCCTGATGGCCGATCCCCGCGTGCCCAGGATGAACAAGATCGTCGTCGGCGGGATCGCCGCCTACCTGGTCACCCCCGTCGGGATGGTCCCACGGCGGCTGCTGGGGCTGAAGCGGATCAACGAGCTGATCCTCCCGGTCATTGCCATCGATGTCCTGCTGAGCGGTGCAAGCGACGAGGTCCTCAGGGATCACTGGCACGGCGACCCGGAGGTCCTGAAGACCATCCGCGGTCTGGCACGGCGCGGCAGCGCCCTTGCGCCCGCCAGGGTGCGGCGCGTCTTCGGCAGCGTCGCCTAACAACCTCGCCGGTGCGTGGCCCCGCCGGTGCCTTCGTCCTCGTTGGCCTGGAAACCTTTGCCGGCACGTTCGTCCTGATGTGGATCACGATGCTCGTGTGGAAGGTCGTGGATCGTGGTCACTACCGGGCCGCCGCCTACTGCCTCGTACCGCTCGTCGCCGCCATCTCGTTCGCCCTCCCGCGCAACCTCCGCACCGAGGGCTTCCTCCTCGCCGGCCTGATGGCCGCGTTCCTCGTCGCGGTCTACACGCAGCGGCCGCTGCTGGAGATCGCCACCGGGGCCGCGGCGTCGGCGTTGAGCGTCTGGCTGATCCTCCAGGGCGGCTCCCGCACCTGCGGGGGCTGCACCGATGGCATCGCCCTGGCGGTGGCCGGCACCTTCTTCCTCGGCGCCGTCACGCATGCCATGGTGCTGGGCCACTGGTACCTCAACCAGCCCCGCCTGCCGATCGAGCCCCTGAAGGGCGCCACCTGGATCATGCTGGCCTCCCTCGCTGCGGCGGGGCTGGCGGGCTTCGTCACCCGGGGCCGGCTGCTGCGGGCCGTGCTGCCCGGCCTGGTGGCCTTCTCGGCCTCCGGGTACTGGTGGGCGTGGCTGCTGCTGCTCGTGGGCACGGTCGTTCTCGCCCTGATGGTGCGCTCGACGGTCTGGACCCGCTCCACCCAGTCGGCGACCGGCCTGCTCTACATCGCCATGATCACCGCCATCGGCGCCCAGTTCCTCGTCAGCCTGCTGGTCGCCCCCTGAGTGTGTAAGGCGGCCCCGGGGATACGATGGCGGGAAGATCGCACGAGGAGGAGTGAGGTCATGGCCCAGGAAGTTCTTTCCGTCCCCGAAGTCACGTGCCAGCACTGTGTCAGCGCCCTCGAGGGTGCGGTCGGCGCGCTCCAAGGCGTCGACACCGTCAAGGTGGACCTGGACCGCAAAGACATCACCATCGACTATGACGACGCGCGGGTGGGCCATGACAGCTTCGTCAGCGCGATCACCGGCGAGGGCTACCAGGTCGGAGGCTAACCGCCGTGTCCGTCCTCTCCGACGAGGCCCGCACCGCGCTGACCAGTGGCAACCTCGCCCACCTAACGACGCTGGGGCGTGACGGAAGCCCCCACGTGACCGTGGTGTGGGTGGGCATCGACGGCGACGACATCGTGAGCGGCCACCTCGGGAAGTACCAGAAGCTGCGCAACGTCGAGCGAGACCCTCGTGTCACGCTCTCGATGCTGACGGGTGGGCGCAATCCCATCGGCCTCGACGAGTACCTCGTCGTCTACGGCACGGCACGGATAACCGAGGGCGGGGCGCCCGAGCTCCTCCAGGAGTTGGCCCACGTCTACATCGGGCCGGACGTCCCGTTCCCCCCGATGGAGTTCCCACCGCCGGGGTTCGTGCTCCGGATCACGCCGCATCGCCTGACGGGCATCGGTCCCTGGGCGGACGTCCCCGCCTAACCGCCCGAGAGTTTCGCCTCCGGCAGCGTCGGCTCGAACAGCTCAACGGGATTGCCGGACGGATCGTCAACCAGGATCTGCTTGCCCCCGACGCCGATGACGACGTCGTTTCGAAAGTGGACACCCTCCCTGCGCAACGCCTCGACGGTGGCGACGAGGTCGGGCACCTCGAGCGTGAACCGGTTCCAACCCCCGGGCTCGGGCATCCTGCCGTCAGGCATCGCCTGGCCTCCACCACCCGGGCCCCTCGGTGCGCTGAGCACGAGACGGAGTTCGCCTCGGGACAGCATCGCGAACGTGGGAGCCGGATGCATCTCCTCCTTGAAGCCGAGATGCCGGCAATAGAAGTCGATCGCGCTGTCGACGTCGTCGACGATGTAGCGGACGCTGACGGTGGCCATGGCGCCTCCCTTCCTTGCTCCTCAACCTACCTCGGTAGAAGGTAATCCTTGCCCGACGACGACAATCCCCAAGGAGGACCACGTGGCCACCGAACCTGCGACCGTCAAGTCCACGCTGCTCGGGGCTCTGCGGAGTGCCCATTTCCTCCTGGAGGCCACGATGGCGGATGTGACCGACGATATCGCCAACAAGCCCGCCGCCGGCACTGCGAATCCGATCGGCTCGGCCTATGCCCATGCGGTCCTTGCCGAGGACCGCGCCGTCCAGGAGATGCTGCAGGGCCAGCCGCCTCTCTTCAGCAGCACGTGGTCGGGCCGCACGGGGACCGACCGGCCCACCCCCTTCCCCGACTCCCCGGAGGGGAGCATGGACGAGTGGTACCGGTCGGTGAAGGTGGACGTGGCTGGGTGCCGTGCGTACGCCGAGGCGGTGTATGCCGCCAGCGAAGCCTTCCTCGCCGGGGCAGACGATGCGGTCCTCAACCGCTCCATGGACATGTCCTTCGTCGGCATGGGCATCCTGCCGCTGGCGACGGTCTTCGCAGTCACCGTCGTGGGCCACCTGAACAACCTGACCGGCGAGATCTCGGCCGTGAAGGGCATGAACGGCATGAAGGGCTACCCCTTCTAGACGTAGGCCCCGGCGACGGCCACAAACCGCCTCCGCCGGACAGAGTCTCGCCTTCCTGGGGTGGTGCCGGCTGCGGCCGTGCGCCGGATCTTCGACGAGGAGGCACAAGTACCGGTGTGTCGAATACTTCCCGCTGAGCGGGCAAAATCCGCCCCGCCTCGCGACTGTCACTTCGATTTGCTGCCTTGCCAGAATCTGCCCTGCCGTCACTGATTTGGGCGAAGGTCTTTTAGACGTAGTTGGCACAGGCGTAGCACCAGGTGAACGAGTCGTCCGACAACGGCAAGGATCGGATCACCGGGTGGCCGGACGCTTCGAAGTGCGCCGTGTCGTGGGCGAGCTGCGACTCGCAGCAACCGACGTGGCCGCACTCGGTGCAGACCCGGAGGGCGCTCCCCGAGCCGCACTCCTCGCACGTGGCGGAGTTCGGCGTGGCGACGGTCCCGGTCGTGTGGACGCAAGTCGACGTTGCGGCCATGTGGCCTCCTTGCCGTTCAAGGGTAGGAGCAGATCGCGCGTATATGCGCGAAAGGCGACCAACGTCGGCCATGGTACCCGTGCTCCGGGCCAGAAAGGTGCATGTCGGCAGGGATCGTTCCACCGAAAGCCCCCGCCTGGGCTTGTAGACTCTGCGGGATGGAGTTCCGACGCATCGGGCGCTTTCCCCCCTATGTCTTCGCTGTGGTCAACGACCTCAAGGCGGCCGCGCGTCGCGCCGGGGAGGACGTCATCGATCTGGGCATGGGCAACCCGGACATCCCGACGCCCGAGCCGATCGTGGAGAAGCTGATCGAGGCGGCGCAGAACCCTCGCAACCACCGCTACTCGACGTCGCGTGGCCTTCCGAAGCTCCGCCTGGCCATCTGCGACTGGTACGAGCGCAACTACGGGGTCGACCTCGATCCCGAGACCGAGGCCCTGGCCTGCATCGGGGCCAAAGAGGGGATCAGCCACCTCATGTGGATCCTGCTCGAGCCCGGCGACTCGTGCCTCGTGCCCGACCCCACCTATCCCATCCATACCTACGCTCCGGTGCTGGCGGGGGCGAACGTCATCCGGGTGCCGCTGTCGCTCGACGTCGACTTCTTCGCCCATCTGACGGAGTCGGTCAACAACACCTCGCCGGCCCCTCGGGTGATCATCGTCTCCTTTCCCCACAACCCGACGACGGCGATCGTCGGCCTCGACTTCTTCGAGCGCCTGGTGGCCTTCGCCAAGGAGCGCGGGATCCTGCTGGTCCACGACATGGCCTACGCCGACCTCGTCTTCGACGCCGAGCGGGCACCGTCGATGCTCCAGGTCCCGGGCGCCAAGGACGTCGGCGTCGAGTTGTTCTCGATGTCGAAGTCGTACTCGATGCCGGGGTGGCGGCTGGCCTTCATGTGCGGCAACCCGGAGATCATCGCCGCCCTGGGCAAGCTCAAGTCCTACCTCGACTACGGGGTGTTCCAGCCGATCCAGATCGCCGGGATCATCGCCCTCAACGAATGCGCCACCGCCCCCAAGGAGATCCGGGAGACCTATCGCGCCCGCCGTGACGCCCTGGTCGGCGCGCTGGCCCGCGCCGGGTGGGAGATCCCCGTGCCCCCGGCGACGATGTTCGCCTGGGCGCCGATCCCCGAGCCCTTCCGGCAGATGGGGTCGCTGGAGTTCGCCAAGCATCTGCTGGCGGAGGCCAAAGTGGCGGTGGCCCCCGGGATCGGTTTCGGTGGGGCAGGCGACGGCCACGTGCGGTTCGCCCTGGTCGAAAACGAGCACCGCATCCGCCAGGCTGCCCGGGGCATCAAGAAGGCCCTGGAGATGGCTCCGAAAGCCTGAGCGGTACACTCCACCGCGTGCCTGCTTACACATCGCCCAGTTCCGCATCGCGCTCGGAGGCGTCGAGAGCGGTGGTTGACCTCCGCTCGGACACCGTCACGGTTCCAACGCCGGAGATGCGCCACGCGATGGCCACGGCCGAGGTGGGCGACGACTTTCTCGGCGAGGACCCCACCGCCCGCCGGCTCGAGGAACGGGTCAACGAGCTGTTCGGGGCCGAGGCCTCGGTCTACGTGCCGAGCGGCAGGATGGCAAACCTCGTCGGCCTGCAGGCCCTCACCGAGCCCGGCGACGAGGTGCTCTGCACCCGCAACGCCCACTTCGTGCACTACGAGGCCGCCGCCCTGGCGGCCGCTTGCGGGGCGCAGCCCCGGCCGCTGCTCGACCGGCGGGGGGTGCTGGATCCCGAGGACGTCGCGTCCGCGGTCCGGCCCCCGCTCGACCACCTTCCCCGCACCCGGGTCGTGGCCATCGAGAACACCCACAACCAGGAGGGTGGCGCTGTATATCCGATCGACGACCTCCGGGCGCTCCGCAAGGTCTCCGACGAGCATGGCCTCCGTCTCTACCTCGATGGCGCTCGCATCTTCAACGCCTCGACCGCGTCCGGCGTGCCGGTGTCGGAGTACTGCGCCCTCACCGACGGGATGATGTTCTGCTTCTCGAAGGGACTGGGTGCGCCGGTCGGCTCGATGGTGGTGGGGTCTGCCGAGTTCATTGCCCGGGCAAGACGCTTCCGCAAGCTCCACGGTGGCGGCATGCGCCAGGTGGGCATCCTCGCCGCCGCCTGCCTTGTGGCCCTCGACACGATGGTGGACCGCCTCGGGGAGGACCACGCCAACGCCAAGCGCCTGGCGCAGGGCATCGCCGCCCTGCGGGAGGGGGCGGTGAACGTCGACGAAGTCGAGACGAACATCGTCATGGTGCGGACCCAACCGTTGGGCTTCACGCCCGAGGCCTTCGCCGAGGAGCTGGCACGGCGGGGAGTGAAGTTCTTCACCTTCGGACCGGGGACCGTCCGGATGGTGACGCACAAGGATGTCTCCGCGGAGGGCATCGAGATCGCCCTGGAGCAGATCGCCGGCGTGCTGGGGGCGGCATGATCAGGGACGACGCGGAAAAGCTCTCGACGTTGCTCACCGAGCGCTGCGCGCACCAGGCCGCCGGCGTCGTTGCCGAGGTGGAAGCCCTGAGCAGCCGGATCGAGTTCAACGCCCCGGGCGGGGGCAGGCCGACGCTCGTCCGGTACAAGATCCGCTTCCGCGATGAGGCTCGTGTCGGCCACCTCGACCTCGACGAAGCGCAGGCCCTGCTCGACGACCTCGATGCAGGATGGGGGCCGGACCGGATCTTCGAGGAGATCACCGCACGCGGCGGAGCTGTCGAGCCGGCCGAGACCGCCGAGAAGTAGTTTCCGCCAAAAAGTTCGCCCAGCGCACTTTTTGGCACAATCTGTTTCCCGGTACGGCCCATTTGACCAGGCCCGTGGCTGGTACTTCGCAGGCATGGCTGTGGTCGAGTACCAGAAGGCCCCCGATAAGTTCGGCAGCTACAAGTTGCCCATCGCCGATGTCATCCGAGGCCAGCTGAAGGCGGTCCGGCGCGCGGGGGAGCGAAGATCCCCCCGGACGACATCCCTGGCATCAAGGCCAACCTGGCGAAGCACTACAAGAAGATGGGCGAGCAGCCGCCCCGGGAGAAGAAAAGGCCAGTTAGGGGACATCTGCCTGGGACGATGCCCGTCGGGGCGCCAGGTAGTAGACGGCCAGCGCGGCGTCGACCGCCAGGCTGGCCGGGACCGCCACGAAGGTGAGCAGCGTGGCGATGGCGTAGCCCGGGACCCCGAAGCGGAACGCCCTGGTGATCTTGTCGGCCTCCTCCTCACAACCCGCGGCGATGAGGCGGTGGCCGGTGGCCGCCACACGCCACAGCAGGTTGTAGAAGATGGCGATCACCACGTAGGTTCCGCTGAAGAACAGCACCGCCGTGCGCTGATCCGGCCCCGCCACCGGCAGATGCTCGGCGAGGACCTTGGTGGGGAACGGGACGAAGGAGACGCAGAGCAGCAGCAGGAGGTTGGCGACCACGAGGCCGTGCGTCGAGCGGTCGATGAGCCGGAACATCGAGTGGTGGTTTGCCCACATGATGCCGATGGTGACGAAGCTGATCACGTAGCCGATGTACGACGGCCACGCATGCGCCAGCTGGCGGGCGAGTGAGACACCGCCCTGGCCACTCAGATGGACCTCGAGGATCAGTAGCGTGATGGCGATGGCGAACACCCCATCGCTGAACGCCTCCAGACGAGCTGTTTCCACGGCGCCAACAGTACGGGGAGCGCCGCCCCTCCGCCACGCGGCTTGTGAGCACCGCGCGACGGCGGCCCGGCCCGACGTTAGGCGCCAATCGCGCGCATACGCGCGATTTCGGACTTACCTTCTCGCCGAGACTACTGTCCCGCTCTTCAGGTCGACAATGAGTTGCCGGACGACTTGGCTGGGACGGGGGTGGCCGTCCCAGCCAAGCAGCGGGGTTCCTATGGAAAGGGTCAGGGTCTCCGCACCGGTCGGGGGTGCCGGATGGATCTCGCGGTCTCCTCCGGAAATTCCGAGTCCCCCTGTCGACGAGTCATAGTCTGTTCCGATGTCGTCGCTCACGGTCAACGTCCAGACATTCCTGGGGAAGTCGGTACTGTGCTCTTTCTCCGTTAGCGGCGGTTGGAAGCTGTAGGACAGGTCAAGGTACTCCTGACTACCTGAGTGCACCCCCCAGACATCCGGAAACCATCTCAGCGCTCGGAGAATGACCCTGTGCGGCCCGACGATGGGCCCCGCGTCGAAGTCGATAGGGATGGACCGGGTCGAACCAATAAGAGTCTCCGCGGGATCACTCACTGCAGCCTCGCCTTCGTCAGAGTCGACAGGAAATCGTTCCACGCCCCGGGTAGAGGGTACCTGAAGCAGGATCCATGAGTAGGAGGGAGATGCGAAAGCTGAGGGAGTCGCCACGCTGAATGGACTTTTTGTTTCCGCGACCGTACTTGTGTCCCTGAAGCTGGATAGTCGAGTGGAAGGAGTCGCCAATAGGGCGTGGATGTCCAGTTGGGATGGTAAACGCGTACCGGCCGTTGACATAGAGGCGGGCCTCACCCGCCGCAAAGATGGTAGTCGGTGGATGGACAGCGATGAAGTCCTGGTTGAACTTGATGTCGAAGGAGTAAACGCCGTTCCCAACCGCCCGTATCTGGCCGATCCCGGCGCCGCGCACGCCAGTCTGGTCGTAAGCGTCATTGCAGCTTTGCACGGGAGGGGCCGCGGACCGCACGGTGGTGACCGGGGGCCGATCCGCAGTGGCTGCGTTGGCTCCTGGGATTGCGATGAGGACTGTCGCCGACATCGCGAGCAATCCGGCGCTCAAGCGCCAAACCAGGGCTCGGGGCTTCATGCTGCAACTACTGCAACCCATCATCACGGGTCCTTTCTTTCGGGGGGCCAGGAGATCTGTTCCTGGGTGAGCAAAACCAGTCGAGAGCAGACGCTCTCGGCGGGGGACCACGGGGAAATGCCCCTGTCTGTGGCCCTGTGGCACGTGACGTTGCGACCGTGCTGGCGGCCTCCTGGGCCTTCGTGACTCTCATGCGTGGGCCTGCCCGAGACGGCGACCGATGCCGGTGACGGCCCTCCGCCCCGAGCGGGCAAGGCGGCGGCGCAGGGAGATGCCGAGGATCGCCACGAGGTTGAGGGTGGCCATCTGGACCAGCAGGGAGTCACCGCGGGTGCTGGTCAGCAGGGCATCGC
>JAOPZY010000070.1 GCA_025963875.1 Actinomycetota bacterium | reverse complement strand
GTTGGCGAGCTTCTTCAGCTCTTCCACCTGCTGCAGCAATCGGTCGAGGTCGCTCATGACACCACGATACCCGGATTCAGCGGGGCCGCTCCTTCTCCAGCACATACGGCCCGATCACGAGGGCGTCCAGGCCCGTGGAGAAGAAGGTACGGACTGCCTCGACCGGTGAGCAGACGATGGGCTCGCCCACATCGTTGAACGACGTGTTGAGCACCATCGGCACCCCGGTTTCCCGGTGGAACGCCTCGATAAGGCGCCGGAACGGAGGGTTGGCGGCCTCGGTGACCGTCTGAAGGCGCCCCGTCCCGTCGACGTGGGTGACGGCCGGCACCTGCGCCCGGCGCTCGGGACGGATCGGCATGCAGAGCAGCATGAAGGGGGACGGGGCGACGGGCTCGAACCACGCCGGAGCCTCCTCCGCCAGGACGGAGGGCGCGAACGGCCGGAAGGGCTCCCGGTGCTTGACCTCGGCGTTGATCGTGTCCTTCATGTGGTCCGGCCGTGGGTCCGCCAGGATCGAGCGGTTGCCGAGGGCACGGGGGCCGGCCTCGGCGCGACCCTGGAACCATCCGGTGATCCTGCCGGCCGCCAGCAGGCGGGCGGCCTCCCCGGAGGGGTCCGGCACCTCCCGGTAGGTGAGCTTGCGTTCGTCGAGCGCCCGGCGGATGGCGGCAGCCGAGTACTCCGGGCCGAGGTAGGCGTGCTCCATCTGCCAGCCCCGCGGCTTGCCGGTCTCCTCGTGCCAGGCGAGCAGGGCACCGCCGATGGCGTTGCCGGCGTCGCCGCAGGGGGCGGGGATGTAGACGTCACGGAAGGGGCCGTCGGTCAGCAGCCGGGCGTTCATCACCGAGTTGAGCGCCACACCGCCCGCCAGGCAGAGGCCGAGGTCGGTGCCGCACTGGATCGCGGCCTCCCGGGCCAGGTTGAGCGCGGCCTCCTCGACGACGGCCTGGAGGCCAAAGGCGACGTCCTCGTGGAACTCGGTGATGGGTTCCTCGGGACGGCGGGGGGGGGCCGAAGCGCTTCAGGAACCGTTGCGACACCCATGCGTTGCCGTGCTCGGTGTGCCAGCCGGCCCAGGAGAGATCGATGCGGAACTCCCCGTTGGGGCGGCAGCGGACTATGCTGCGGAAGTCGTCGAGGTAGGTCGGCCGGCCGTAGGAGGCGAGCCCCATGACCTTGCCCTCGTCACAGTTCGGCTTGAAGCCGAGCCACCAGGTGACCGCCGAGTACAGCTCGCCGAGCGAGTGGGGGTTGCGCACCCGGGCGATCTCCCGCATCTGCGTCCCCTCACACAGATAGGCGGCCGTGGAGAGGTAGTCGCCGCCGCGGTCGATGCTGAGGGCGACCGCCCGGTCGAACGGCGAGGACAGGAAGGCGGCGGCGGCGTGCGTCCGGTGGTGCTCGATGAACCGGATCCGGCCTTTGTACCCCCAGCGCCGGCGGAAGTCCTTCGCCTTCCAGACGTGGCGGCCGTCGACGTAGGTCTGCTTCGCCCAGTGCTTCGCAGAGCGGGGAAGGTGCGGCAGGATGTCGTAGGCCATCCCGCGGGCGTAGTCGAGGCCGGGGCGGTAGTCGAAGGTGACGAGGTCGATCTCGTCGACGGCGAGCCCCGCCGTGTCCAGGCACCAGCGAATGGCCTGGTCGGGGAACTTCCACGTGTGCTTCTCGCGGCTGAGGCGCTCCTCCTCGACGAAGGCGACCACCTGGCCGTCGACGACGAGGGCCGCCGCGGTGTCGTGCGCGAGGCAGTTGATGCCGAGTACGTGCAAGGTCTGGCTCCTCCGCGGCGCCCCATCGGGAGGGTGCGCCGCGGAGGCATTCTAGAGCGGGGTCAGCGTGGCTTCAGCACCGCCGGCATCGGTCCCGCGGGGCGCAAGGTGATTCCGACGAAGAGCGGCACCTTGCGCTCGGTCGTCTTCACCTCGTAGTCCCGCATGAGCATGGCCGTCACGATGACGCTCTCGAGCATCGAGAAGTACTGGCCGATGCAGGCCCGCGGGCCGCCACCGAAGGGGAAGTAGGCGTAGCGGTGGCGGGCCTTCTCCAGCTCTGGCGTGAACCGCTCGGGGTCGAAGGCAAGCGGGTTGTCCCAGAACTTGGGGTGGCGGTGCGTCGCGTAGGAGCTCACGATGACCGCTGACTCGGCGGGGATCGTGTAGCCGCCGGCCTCGAACTGCGTCTTGGACTGGCGCGGCATGCCGTGGGCCGCCGGGTAGAGGCGCATGGCCTCCTTGACGACCATCGTCGTGTACTCCAGAGCCCGCACGTCCTCCAGCGTGGGCGTCCGGCCGCCGAGGACGCTGTCGACCTCCTCGTGGACCCGGCGCTGCACGTCGGGGTGGTGGCCCAGCAGGTGGAGCGTGAAGGTCAGCGACGTCGCCGTCGTCTCGTGGCCCGCCAGCAGGAACACGAGCGCCTGGTCGCGGATCTCGTCGTCGCTGAGTCGCTCCCCTGTCTCCGGGTCGGTGGCGCCGATCAGGAGGCGCACGAGGTCCGTCCCGCCGTCCGGGTCGCGGCGGTGGCCGGCGATGAGGTCGTCAACGACCTTGTTGATGTCGGCCTGCATGGCGTGCGCCTTGCGGTTGCCGAGGGTCGGCCAGTTCTGCGGAGGCCGGAACGGGTTGACCGAACGCTTGAAGGCGCGCTCGCTCAGGTACGGCACCCGATCCTTGAAGACCGGCAACATGTGGTCGACATCGGCGCCGAAGACGGCCTTGCCAACGATCCGTAGCGTCACCCGCGGCATCTCGGCCGCCAGATCGACCGTGCCGCCTGCGGCGGACGGTCGCCAGCGCTCAACGACCTCGGCGCCTTCCTCGGCGATCATCGGGACGTAGTCGCCCACGGTCTTGTGGGTGAACAGCGGCTGGACCTGGCGCTTCTGGCGCTTCCACACGTCGCCCTCAGCCGTCAGCAGCCCGTTGCCGAGGACCTCCCGCAGTTCGGTGTAGGCCTCGTCGCCCTTGTAGAAGTTGTCGGCGCCGGTGGCAAGCACGTACTGCACCATGTCGGGGTGGAAGAGGAAGGTGGCTTCGCGGTGGTACTTGCCGGGGGCACCGGCAAAGCGCACCACGTCCCCAAACTCGAGCATGGCACGGTACGAGGTGCCGAGCAGATCCTTCTTCAACTCAAGCAGCGGCCCCAGCACAGGGAGACCCTTCGGACCCGGGGGCATCTGTCCGCTCGACGTTGCGACCTCAGGGATCCGGGACTCCACGGACATATCGGCCTCCTCGGCATCTAACCTGCACGTTTGGATGCTACATAGAACAGTGTCATCATACCTGCCGCCCCGAGTGAGAAGCAACGCCCAAGTTGGATCCGGCGCCTTGAGGGGCGCCTCGGGCCGGAATTTCGGGGGACGTTCGGCTAATATTTAGGCATGCCGAAACTTAAAGTTGGCAAGCGCCGAACATCTGCAGCACAGGAGGACTACCTCAAAGCGCTGTTCCGGATCTCCGGCAGAGCGGCGACGCTCGTGCCCAACGCTCGCCTCGCAGAGGAGATGGGAGTGAGTCCGGGGTCGGTGAGCGAGATGCTGGGCAAGCTCGCCACGCTGGGCCTCATCGTCCACGACCCTTACCGGGGGGCGCGGCTCACGCCGGACGGCCTCAAGGTCGCCGTCGAGATGATCCGCCACCACCGCCTGATCGAGACCTACCTCGTGCGGGCCCTCGGCTACGGGTGGGACGAGGTCCACGAGGAGGCCGACCGCTTGGAGCACGCCATCTCCGAGCGGCTGGAGGAGCGGATGTGGCAGGCGCTCGGCCAGCCCGCCTTCGATCCCCACGGCGACCCCATCCCCGCCCCGGACGGGACGCTCGTCGAGCACCCAACCCTTCCGCTGCAGTCGGCCCCGGCCGGCAGCGAGGTGACCGTCAGTCGCATCTCGGACCGTGACCCCGCGAAGTTGCGGGCGGTCGAGCGGCTCGGCCTGACACCCGGGCGGCGCGTCATGGTGGTCGAGGAGAGCGTCTGGGAAAGCCCGATCGTCGTGTCCCTCGACGGCTCGCAGATCTCCGTGCCGCTGGGGCTCGCCCGGGCCATCCGCGTCGAAGGCGACGCCGAAGGTGGCACGAAGCCGCCGGGATGAAGGAACTCGACCAGGCGAGCGAAACCCCAACCGAGGAAGCTGCGGCCCTCGGCCTCCCCATTCGGGCCGGTCACACCTCGATCCAGCGGCTGCGGGGCGTCTGGCCGTTCCTCGGCCCCGCCTTCGTGGCGAGCGTCGCCTACATCGACCCGGGCAACTTCGCCACCAACATCGCCGGAGGCTCCGAGTTCGGCTACCGGCTGCTGTGGGTGATCCTCACCGCCAATCTGCTGGCCATCCTCATCCAGACTCTCTCCGCCAAGCTCGGCATCGCCACCGGGCGCGGCCTGGCCCGGGTCTGCCGGGACGAGTTCTCGAAGCCGGTGTCGTACGGCCTCTGGGTGATCGCCGAGCTGGTGGCGATGTCCACCGACCTGGCCGAGGTGCTGGGGGCGGCGATCGGCTTCAACCTCGTCTTCGGCCTCGGGCTGCTGCCGGCCGCCCTGCTCACCGGGGTCTTCGCCTTCGGCGTCCTCTACCTGCACAAGTACGGCCACCGGCCCATCGAGTACGTGATCATGGCCTTCGTCGCCGTCGTCGGCCTCTGTTACACCGCCGAGATCTTCCTCACCCATCCCCCCGCGGGACCGATCCTGCACGGCATGTTCACGCCCTACGCCAAGGGTCACGCCCTCTATCTCGCGATCGGCATCCTGGGCGCGACGGTGATGCCCCACGTCGTCTTCCTCCACTCGGACCTGACGAAGTCCCGGAACCCCCACCACGACGACGCCCAGGCCAAGCGCCTGTTCCACTTCGAGGTCCTCGACGTGGCCATCGCCATGAACGGGGCGTGGTTCGTCAACTCCGCCATGCTGATCATGGCGGCGGCAGTGTTCTGGGCCCACGGCCTCCAGGTCTCGTCGCTCCAGGACGCCGCCCGGACGCTGCGGCCGATCGCCGGGCCGCTGGCCGGCTTGCTCTTCGGCATCTCCCTGCTGGCGTCGGGCCTTTCATCGACGACGGTCGGCACAATGGCCGGCCAGGGCATCATGGAGGGCTTCCTCGGGTACCGGGTCCCGTTGTTCCTTCGCCGGGGGATCAGCCTGATCCCGGCGCTGGTCGTCATCGCCATCGGCCTGGATCCCCTGCGGATCCTGGTGCTGTCCCAGGTGGTGCTGAGCTTCGGCCTGCCCTTCGCGGTCGCTCCCCTCGTGTGGTTCACGACGCGCAGGCGCCTGATGGGGGCGCTGACCAACCGCCCGGTCACGACGGCGGCGGCCATCGTGGTGGTGGCGATCATCGTGACCCTGAACGCCGCCCTGCTCGTCCAGCTCCTGACCGGCTGAGGGCCGGACCCCGCACGAAGCTGGCGGACTCAGAAGTCTGGAAATTTGGTCCGGGACTTGGGCCTCGTGGTCGCCTTCGGCTTGGCCTTCCCTTTCGCTTTTGCTTTTGCTTGGGGGGCAGTCTTTGCCGTGGCCTTGGCGTTTGCCTTCGCCTTCGCCTTGGGGGCGGCCTTTGGTTGCGGTTTGGGCTTCCCCTTTGCCTTGACCGGGCTTGCCTTGGGCTTCCCCTTTGCCTTCACCGGGCTTGCCTTGGGCTTCGCCCCCGGTTCGGGCTTTGGCTTCGCCTTGGCGGTGGATGCCTTCTTCACCGGTGCTTTTGGCTTCGCCTTCGGCTTGACGGCTGCCTTCTTGGCTCCTGGCTTTGACCTGGCGGCCGTCTTGACGCTGGGCGCCGCCTTCGCCGAGGGCTTGGAGGCCAGCGGTTTGGCGGGTGCCGCCTTCGGTTTCGTCCCCGCCGCCCTGGAAGCCGGACGCTTTCGGGCGCGTTGCTTGGGGGCGGGCTCTGCCGGCGGCTCCGGCTCAGCAATGACTTCCACGATCAGGAGCTCTGGCTCGGGCTCGAGCGCCGGTATTTCGACCTCAAGGGCAAGCGGCTCCGGCAGAACCTCCAGAACAATGAGCTCCGGCTCGGGCTCGTCCTCGAGGAGTGCAGGTTCTGTTGCCGGAGGCTCCAATTCCGGCTCAGGCTCAGGCTCCAGGGGTGGCGGAGGAGTGGCCGCCACCCCCATTGGAGGGCGGCGGTAGGTGGGGAGCACGCTCGACATACGCCGGCGGGCCGGCCTCGGCGCTGGCTCGGGTTCCGGTGCGGCGCTCGAGGCTGGCTCGGGCTCGGGTTCGGCCTCGAGCACTGGCGCCTGGACGGTTTCAATCGGGGCGGAGGGCCGGGAGCCTGTCAGGACGCTCGGCATCCGCTTCCTCGGGCCTCGGGAAGGAGAGGACTTGGCGGCAGGCCGCGGCTTTGGTGCCGCTCGGGGTTTCTTTTGCGGTTCCGGCTCGGGTTGGGGCTCCGGGGCCTCCTCCGGGGCCGGGCCTGCTTCGGGAATCGGGGCGCTCGCCCCGAGCACGCTGGGCATGCCCCGCCGTGGCCTTCGGGCGGCCCGTGCCCCGGCCGGTTTCCGCTCGGCGGCGGCCGGCGCTGGCTCCGGCTCGGCGGCAGCCGGCGCCTCCGTTGCAACTCGGGTCCCCAGGACGCTGGGCATGCCCTTCCGCCCGGTGCTGACCGGTGGCGGCGCTGGGTGGCTCGTCGCACCAGCGGGCGCAGCACCACCGCCCGACGGCCCGGCTCGCCGGCTCGACAGCGCCGGGCCGGCCGCCTTGAGGGCCTGGGTCACCAGACCCTTCAGCGCCTCGACGTCGCCGAGGCCCGAGGCCCCCGCACCACCAGCGAGCGACCTGAGAGCCGAAACGTCGCCCAGCTTCCCGGAGCCCGCTGCAGACTGGGCGAGCTGCAGCATCTCATCGAAGACCTGGTCCTTGGATTTGACCTTCAGGGCATACTCGAAAACCAACCGGCGAAACTGCCCCATGAACCCCCCCTTCCGCTTGGCTCTTCACCTTCGACGATCAAGCCCTGTACAGCCCCCACGCGACAGGACCCCCCGGCCTTGTCGGCCTGCAGCGAGGGGGCCCTGGCGTGGCAGGATGATCAGAACTACATGTCCCGGAGCTGCTGGTACCGCTGGAAGTCAGGGAGTGACTGCATCACAACCACGGCTACCAGGAGAAGCAGTGCACCTGCGATGAGACCCTTCATGCTTGGAACCTCCTTCCGTCATCCTTCCCGATGGGCAGACACACGCGGCGACAGTCGTGGGGGTAGGCGAGATGTGAAGGCAACCATCGCCGAACGGGCGCTCAAGCATGAGCGAGCGCACCCTGAGGATTGGGTAGCGGCCACGTCCCCTGACATCCTCCTGCTCCACGGCCTCGACGGCACCGTATCCCGATTATGTTCCCGTTCGGAGCCCGTTGTCCATGTGTGACTCGCGTCCGCCCGGTGAGTAGCCGCGCGCTAGAATCAGACGATGGCCGGCACCGAAGGGGCAGGAGGCGGACGGGGAGCACGGGTGCCGCTTCCGGTTCTCGGGGAGCAGCCGCCTGCCCCCCGGCCCACGATCCCGGAGTGCTACGGCGACGTCTGCATCACGTGCTCCGACGAGGCGATCCCGGTCACCATCGTCGAGCTGCTCGATGACGACCTCGCCAACGTCGACACCGGCCAGAGCATCGAGGTCGTGAGCATTGCGCTCGTCGACGCCAAGGTCGGCGACACCATCCTCGTGCACGCCAAGGAAGCGATCGCCGTCGTAAGGCCCGACGCGATCTAGATCCCAGCCAGCCGGGTCTCCCGGGCGCGCCGGACCTGGCGAGCAGCCACCGCCGGGCTTCGCATCACCAGGTCCCAGGTGATCGGAAGGATGGACCAGCCGAGAGCCATGAGATCGTTGTTGCGGTTGCGGGCGCGGTCACGCTGCCAGTCTGCCAGGGAGGCGTGCCAAACGAAGCTGTCCGCCTCGATGGCCAACTTTACGTCCGGGTAGGCAAAGTCGAGGAAGACCTCGCTGCCGTCGTCCATCAGCACCCGGTACTGCGGGAGCGGCAGCGGAAGCCCGGCCTCACGGAGTCCTCGGAAGAGGGAGGCCTCGAACTCACTTCCCATCGGCCGTGCCGAGGCCGGTCGCTCATCCAGCAACTCTCTGAGAACGTCGTCGTGTCTCCGGCCCGTCGCCCGAGCCTCCAGCTCGGCGCGTGTGACAAGCCTCTGGGCAACGGCGTAGTTGAGCATCGGGCTGAGCTTGGCCTTCGAATAGAAGCTGGCCAGGTCGGCGATGGTCCGCCCTGCTCTCGTCACCGGGATGCCCTTCAGCTTGGCCACGTCTTCCGGGGCGAGGAGCCGGGTGCGGTGGGCAATGACACCCGCCACGCTGACCTGGCGAGGCCGGGGAACGGTGACTTCGACCCACCTCGGTGCCCCCGGCATACCGAGCAAGGTCGCCGCCGACCTGTGCGACGCCACGGCATCGGCGCCGGCCGCCAGACAACCCGCCATGACCGTTTGCTCCCACGTGGGCTGCACGCCCGCCAGTCGATAGGCCCCCTGGAACACTCGCACCCATTGCCCCGTGACCAGCCGGCGGTCGATCGCACTGGGCGACAGGCCCTCGCAGAGTGCCTGCTGCCGGGAGAGAACTCCGTGCTGGGTCTGAGCAAGGGCCAGGAGTGCCCGCTCCGCATTGTTCACATGCGTAGATAAGCATAGAAACCAAGAGATATGGAGGGTGGGTGAAGAATTCGTCGGTATGCGGGGAAAATCTCACCCGCCCCAGGGCCTGAGGCGCTACGGCGTGGGGTCGAGCGGCGTGAGTTCCCGGCGAAGCGCGGTGCGCACCATCTCCGCCTGGGAATGCAGGCCCAGCTTCTTGGTCAGGTTGGAGCGGTGGCTCTCGACCGTCCGGACGCTGATGAAGAGCCGCTCCCCGATCTGGGCACTCGTGAAGCCCTGGCCGACCAGTGTCAGGACCTCCTTCTCCCGAGCAGTCAGCTCCGCCTCCTCGGTGGCGATGGTCCCCTTAGCCCGCTTGGCGTAGGCCTCGACCGCCCGCTGCGAGAGTGGTGGGCTCAGGTAACGTCGGCCCTTGGCGACCTCCCGGATGCCCCGCACCAGCTCGGCGGCCTCGGACTGCTTGAGGACGTAGGCGCCGGCCCCGTTCTGGAGGGCCTCGAGGACGTACGCCTCGTTGGCGTACATCGACAGGACGACAACCCGGGTGGGCAGGCGGCGCCGGGCGAGCTCCCGGAGCGCGTTGAGGCCTCCGATGCCCGGCATGATGAGGTCGAGGACGAGCACGTCGGGATGGAGTTGCTCGACCATGCCCCCGACCTCGGAGCTGTTGCCGGTCTGGCC
>JAOPZY010000043.1 GCA_025963875.1 Actinomycetota bacterium | reverse complement strand
CGCCGGCCACGAAGTCGAGGTACGGGCGGCCCGTCTCGTCGTAGAGGTAGAAGCCCTTGCCGCGGGCGAACGTCACCGGGTAGCGCCGGTAGGTCGGCATCAGCACGGCGTCGGCCCGCTCCCGCTGGGTGGCGCTCACGGCAGCACCATGGTCCCGATGCCTTCTTCGGTGAAGACCTCCAGCAGGAGCGCATGGGAGACCCGGCCGTCGAGGATGTGCGCCTGGGGCACGCCGGCCTGCATCGCCTCGATGACGGCGGTGATCTTCGGGATCATGCCCTCGGTGAGGACCCCTTCGCCGATCAGCTTCTCGAGCTGGCGCACCGTCGTCTCGGAGATGAGGCTGTCCCGGTCGCCCAGGTCACGGTAGAGGCCCTCGATGTTGGTGAGCAGCACGATCTTCTGGGCGCGCACCGCGATGGCGAGGGCCGACGCCGCCAGGTCGGCGTTGATGTTGTAGGGCCCGTCGGGTCCGGCCCCCACCGGTGCGATCACCGGGATCAGGTCCCGGCCGAGCGAGAAGTCGAGCACCGAGGTTTCCACGCGCTCCACCTCCCCGACGAAGCCGAGGTCCTCCCCGTTCGGCCCGGACGCCCTGCGGGTGGTGAGCAGGCCGCCCTCCTCCCCCGAGACGCCGAATGCATGTGCGCCGTAGCGCTGCAGGGCGTTCACGAGGCGGGCGTTGATGTCCAGCAGGACCCGCTTCACCACCTCGATGGTCGCCGCGTCGGTGACCCGGCGGCCGCCGACAAAGACGGGCTCCACGCCGCTGGCCTTCATCGCGTCGGAGATCTGGCGCCCACCGCCGTGGACGAGGATGGGGTGCAGGCCCACCGCCCGCATGAGGGCGACGTCGCGGGCGAGCGAGTCGAGCATGCCGGGCTTGTCCACCGTCTCGCCACCCGCTTTCACCACCACCCGTTTGCCCGCCCACTGCCGGATGTACGGCAGGGCCTCGGTCAGCACCTGGGCCTTGGCCTGCGCCTGTTCCCGACTCATGGCTCGTATTCGGCATTGATGTCGACGTAGCCGTGCGAGAAGTCGGTCGTGAGGATCTCGCCGCTGGCGTCGCCCACGGCGAGGTCGCAGTCGATCGAGATCTCGTGGGCAGTGAGGCCCTCGTGGGCCCGGGCCTCGGCATCCCCGTCGACCGGCTGGCCCCGGTCGAAGAGCGTCACACCACCCATGGCGATCGACAGGACGTCGAGGTCGAGCCCGACGTCGGTCTTGCCGAGGGCCGCCGCCACCCTGCCCCAGTTCGCGTCCTCCCCGAACAGGGCGCACTTGACGAGCGGCGACTCGGCCACCGACCGGGCCGCCCGCCGGGCCTCCTCGGGTGTCCTGGCACCGCTCACGGAGACGCGGACGAACTTGGTGGCGCCTTCGCCGTCGGCGACGATGGCCCGGGCGAGGCTGGTGCAGACCGAACCCAGCGCCGCCGCCACGTCGTCCGCGGACGGCGTCACGCCCGAGGCGCCGTTGGCGAGCACGAGGACGGTGTCGTTGGTGCTGCACTCCCCGTCGACGGTGATGGCGTTGAACGAGTCGTTGACCGCAGCGGTCAGCGCCTTCTGGAGGACGTCGGGAGCGACGACCGCATCCGTCGTGATGAAGGCGAGCATCGTCGCCATGTCGGGCGAGATCATCCCCGCCCCCTTGGCCATCCCCCCGAGGCGCCATCCGGCGTCGTGGGACAGCGCCGCCGTCTTGCGGCGGGTGTCGGTGGTGAGGATGGCGTCGGCCGCCGAGAGGTCGTCGGTGCCCAACCTGCCGGCAGCCTCGGCGATGCCCAACGACACCCGGTCCATCGGCAGGAAGTTGCCGATCTTGCCGGTCGAGCACACGAGCGCCAGCCCGGGATCCACCCCGATTGCAGCTGCCGCCTCTGCCGCCATCGCCTCGGCATCCCGGCGGCCCCGGGCGCCGGTGACGGCGTTGGCGCAACCGGCGTTCACCACGATCACCTGCGCCACACCGCCCGCCAGCCGTTCGCGTGAGACGTGCACCGGCGCCGCCGCCGCCCGGTGGGCGGTGAACACGCCGGCCGCCGATGCGGGTGTGTCGGAAACGATGAGGGCGAGATCGAGGCCCCCGGAGCGCTTCAGGCCCGCGGCCACGCCGGCCGCCCGGAACCCCGTGGCGGCGCAGACGGCCCCGGGGATGTCGGTGAACGGGCTCATGGAGCCAGGCCCGCGGTGTCGAGGGCGGTCGCCTCGTCGAAACCGAGCATCAGGTTGGCGTTCTGCACCGCCTGCCCCGCGGCACCCTTGCCGAGGTTGTCGATGGCGCAGAAGGCGATCGCCCTGCCGGTCCTGGCGTCCGCCCTGACCGTCACCTCGGCGACGTTGGTGCCCGTGACCCCCTTCGTCGCCGGCAGCTCGCCGGCGCCCATCACCCGGACGAACGGTTCCTCCTTGTACCGGTGGTGGAAGATCTCCAGGAGCTCCTCGGTCGAGGCGACGCCCGTAAGGGGGGCGCTGCAGGTTGCCAGCAGCCCGCGGGTCACCGGCACCAGATGGGGAACGAAGCTGACTCTCACGGGGGACCCGGCGGCCGCCGAGAGCTCCTGCTCCATCTCGGCAATGTGCTTGTGCCCCGTCACGGCATAGGGGCGCAGGTTCTCGTTGACCGAGACGAAGTCGAAGCCCTCGCCCGTGGCGCGGCCCGCACCGGACACGCCGGACTGGGCGTCGATGTGGATGCCCTCGGCAGCGACGGCGCCGGCCGCCAGCAGCGGCGCCAGCGCGAGGATCGTGGCAGTCGGATAGCACCCCGGGTTCGCCACGCGTGCGGCTGCGGCGATCTCGGGGCGGCGCCACTCGGTGAGCCCGTAGACCCAGCCACTCAGGGCGTCGGGGTGGGAGTGCTCTGCCCCGAACCACTCGCGGTAGACGCCCGGGTCCCGGAGGCGGAAGTCGCCGCCGAGGTCCACGGCGTACCCGCCGTCCCACGCCCCGAGGAGCTCCATGCTCTGGGTATGCGGCAGCGACGCGAACAGGAGGTCCGGGCTCGCCGCCAGGGCGTCCTCCGCGGCAACGAAGGAACCCTCGAACGAGATCCACGGATAGAGCGAGCGAACCGGCATCCCGACCTTCGACGACGCCCCCGCGGCCACGAGCTCCATGCCCGGGTGCCGGGCGAGGATGCGGAGCAGCTCGCCGCCGGCGAACCCGGAAGCCCCCAGGACCGCCACCCGGCATGCAGAATAGTTATGCGCCATGATGCATGAGCATACAGTGATCGCCGGACGCGCGCACAAGGGCGCCGTCAGACCAGGTCGAGCAGGCCCCGCAGGTCGGGGATCCGCCAGATCCCGTCCACCAGCGGCGGGGGCTCCTCCGGCCCGCGCCAGACATGCACCGGTGGGATGCCGGCCGACCGTGCGCCCTCGACATCGGCGATCCACGAGTCGCCGACGAAGAGCGCGTCGCCGGGGCCGACGCCGGCCAGCTCCAGGGCGCGCTCGAAGATGAGGGGATGGGGCTTGCGGACGCCCGCCCTGGCGGACGTCACGGCGAAGTCCATCAGTGGCGTGAGGCCGGCCTCGTCCAGGACCCGGTCGAGATCCCAGTCCCAGTTCGAGCAGACACCGAGGACCACGCCCCGTCGCCGTAGCTCCTCGAGCACCGCGGGCACCTCCTCGTAGGCGGACACCGTGAAGTCCTTCGACGCCGCATACAGCTCGGCGATGAGCTCCTCGGCGTCGTCGAGGCCCACGCCACAGGCCTCGGCGGCTCGCCGCAGCCGGTCCACCTCCCAGGCCTCATAGTCCTCCCGGGTGCCGGAGAACTGCTGGTGGTCGAGGCCGTCGAGGGCGTCCCACCGGTGCCGGTCCCACAGTTCCTGGTCAAAGGCAAACCCCCGACGACCGAACAGCTCCCCGGCCAACGGCCCGCGCGAC
Source organism: Actinomycetota bacterium (assembly GCA_025963875.1). Taxonomy (GTDB): domain Bacteria; phylum Actinomycetota; class CADDZG01; order JAHWKV01; family JAOPZY01; genus JAOPZY01. The sequence goes on along the minus strand of JAOPZY010000043.1, from coordinate 8,069 downwards.
GTCGCCCGCGCCATCGTCCCGTAGAAGTCGAGCAGGACGGCGGATGGCTTGGCGGTGAGGATGGGTTGCACGCGGTGAGGTTAACCCCTCCGTCCCGACCACTTCCTGCAAAGCGGGTCGGGAGTCTGGGGCGGGTCGGTCCATACTGCAACAGCAACGTTACCGGCAGGTAATACGGCGGAAACAAACGCCACGTACATTACGCCTGAGAGCACCTAGGGTTCCGCTCCCGGAGCCACGATCCTGTGGCCAGCCGGGGGGCCTGGTCCGAGAGGTGCCAGCGGTCCCGTGGGAAGACGGCGCCGCTACACGGAGGGACAAAAGCCCGGGAGGCCCACGCATGTGCGCCCCGGGCCTCCACGCTTTTCCGCCTCCCTTGAGATGTACAGGGCGATGAAGGAGGAAGCGTGCGGGAGCTGATCGGTGGCAGGGCGGCGCTGATTGTCATCGACATGCAGAAGGGGGGCCTCGAGCCCTTCGAAACCTCCGGCATCTCCCACATGGCCGGGTACCAGGAGCGCATCAACCGGGTGGTGACCGTCGTGGACGCGTGCCACGGCGCCGGTATCCCGGTGATCTTCTTCCAGGAGATCCACCGCCGGGACCTCGTGGACTTCGGCCGCGAGCTGGACGGCGCCGAGGGCGTCCACTGCCTGGAGGGCGATCCCGGCACCGACCTGGTCGACGAGCTGCGCCCCAGGCCCGGCGACTACTTCATCCAGAAGCGCCGGTACTCCTGCTTCATCCACACCGACCTCGACATCCTGCTGCGGGGCCTCGGCGTGCAGACGCTCCTGCTCGCCGGCAACCTGACCAACGTCTGCGTGCACTACACGTTCGCCGACGCCCATCAGCGCGACTACCACGTGCGCGTGCTGGAGGACTGCGTCGGCGGTTCCGACCTGCGCGCCCACACCGCCGCCCTCGAGGCCATGGAGTACCTGCAGACGGGTGCCCGGCGGACGAGCGACGAGGTCCTGGCCGCAATCCGCAAGCTCGTGGCCGCGTGAGCACGGCGGCGGAAGCGATCGAAGCCGAACGGGCCCCCGCGGTCCGCGCGCCGGTCCTGGCCATCCGGGACCTGGCCGTCACCTTCCCGGGCGCCGTGAAGGCCCTGCGGGGCGTGACGCTCGACATCGCCCCCGGCGAGATCGTCGGCCTCGTCGGCGAGTCGGGCTCCGGCAAGAGCGTCCTCGGCCTCGCCGCCCTCGGGCTGCTTCCCCCGGCGGCGACCATCACGGGCAGCGTCCTGCTCGACGGCCGGCAGATGGTGGGCACCAGCGACGAGGAGCGCCGGCTCGCCCGCCGCCGGTACGCGGGTGCGGTCTTCCAGGACCCGATGACCTCGCTCAACCCGACGATGAAGGTCGGCAGGCAGGTCGCCGAAGCTGCCGGGTCCACGGAGGCGGCCATCGAAGCCCTCGAGCGGGCGAGGGTGCCCGAACCCAGGCGCCGGGCCGGCCAGTATCCACACGAGCTGTCCGGTGGCCTGCGCCAGCGCGTGATGATCGCAATGGCGATCGCCGGTAGCCCCGACCTCGTCGTCGCCGACGAGCCCACCACCGCCCTCGACGTCACGGTGCAGGCAGAGATCCTGGCGCTGCTCACAACCATCCGCGACGAGACCGGCTCCTCGATCCTGTTCGTCACCCACGACCTTGCCGTCGCCGCCGAGCTGGCCGACCGCATCGCCGTGCTCTACGGGGGAAGGCTTGCCGAGATCGGCCCGGCGGCCGACGTGCTGCACCGCCCCTGCCACCCGTACACCGTTGCCCTGATGGCCGCACGCCTCCGGGGCGACTCACCCCGCGCCACGATGCTGCCGACGCTGGAGGGCGAGCCCCCCGACCCCAGGGCGCTTCCCCCGGGGTGCCCCTTCGCCCCCCGCTGCCCGCTGGCCGAGCCCGCCTGTGACGCCGCCCTGCCCGAGCCCGAGGCCGCCCCGACCCACGACGGGCTCGTCGCCTGCCTGCACGCCGGCGAGAGCGCCGGCGCCCGGCTCCGGGTCAGGGAGGCACCCAGTCCCAGGGGGGACCCCGAGGGCGCGGCCACGCTCGATGTCGGGGTCCCCCTGGGGCAAAAAAGAGGGCCCACTGGGGCCACCCCGCACCCGGGCCCCGCTCTCCTCCTCACCGATATCACCAAAGCCTTCGGCAAGGGCGACCGTCGCAGGGCGGTCGTGGATGGGCTCAGCCTCGAGGTCCCGGCCGGCGGCTCACTCGCCCTCGTGGGCGAGAGCGGTTGCGGCAAGACCACCACGCTCCGCATGGCGGTGGGCCTGGAGAACCCGGATGGCGGCGAGATCCACGTCGGCCCCGGCGGCTCCCCGCAGCTCGTGTTCCAGGACGCGGGCGCGTCGCTGACGCCCTGGCTCACCGTCGGCGAGATGCTGGAGGAGCGCCTGCGGACCGACGGCCTCGACGCCCCTGCACGCAGGACGCGCTCCGTCGAGGTGCTGCAGATGGTGGGCCTCCCCGCCGACGTGGCCACCCGGCGGCCCCGGCAGCTTTCGGGGGGCCAGCGCCAGCGCGTCGCCCTCGCCCGGGCCGTCGCGGTGCCGCCCGCCCTGCTCGCCTGCGACGAGCCGATCTCGGCACTCGACGTCTCGCTCGCTGCCACGGTCCTCAACCTGCTGATGAACCTCCGCGCGGAGCTGGGCATGGCGATGCTGTTCGTGACCCACGACCTCGCCGCCGCACGCTTCATCGGCGACCGCGTCGCCGTGATGGCGGGCGGACGCATCATCGAGGAAGGGCCGTCCGAGGACATCCTCACCAACCCGCAGCATCCGCACACCGCCGCTCTCGTGGGGGCGATCCCCCGGTTCGAGGCGCACGCCTGATGGGGGTCGCGGAGCCCGTCACGCTCGGGGGGGCGCTCCCGCTCCGCCGGCGGGCCATCCCCAGCCTCAAGGTCGGCCGGCTTGAGAAGATCGGCCTCGCCGTCCTGGCGCTCACCACGATCGGCGCTCTGGCGGCGCCGCTCCTCGCCCCGTACGCCCCGACCCTCCCGGTCTCCGCGGGCCCGCTCCTGAAACCCTCGGCGGCGCACCTGCTTGGCACCGACGACCTCAGCCGGGACATCGCCTCCCGCGTCCTCTACGGCATTCGCTCCTCGTGGTTCTCCGCCATCGCCGTCATCGCCAGCGGGGTGCTGATCGGCGGGCTCATCGGCCTGGTCGCCGGCTTCAAGGGCGGGTGGGTCGACACCGTGCTCATGCGGATCACCGACCTCTTCCTCGCCCTCCCCGGCCCCATCCTGGCCATCGCCATCGTCGCGTCCCTCGGCCCCTCGCTGCCGCACACCCTCCTGGCGGTGGGGGTGGTCTGGTGGCCCTGGTACGCCCGCATCGTACGCGGGGAGGTCCGGGCCTTGATGGTCCGGCCCCACATCGATGCGGCACGCCTCGCCAGGATCGGGAGGATGCGCCTCGCCTTCCGCCATGCCCTGCCCGGCGCGCTGCCGGCCGTGCTCGTCACCGCCAGCCTCGATGTCGGGAACCTGGTCCTCACCCTGGCGGGCCTGGCCTTCATCGGCCTCGGCGCACCGCCGCCGGCACCCGAACTCGGGTCGATGGTCGCCCAGGGGCTGCCCTACTTCTTCGGCCAGCCCTGGGTGTGCCTTGCGCCCGCCGTCGCCATCTTCGTCCTGGCCTTCGCCGCCAACCTCGCCGGAGACGGCATCAGGGATCTGCTGCGCCACACGTAGAACAACGCGACCAAAGGGGGGCTCGTGAGAACCGGAACGATGCGCCGTGTGTTCAGTCTGGTGGCCGTGGCCGGCCTCGTCCTCAGCGCCTGCTCGACCAAGTCGTCGACCACCGGCGCCGGGTCGACGCCGAGCACCAACGGCACCCTCAACCTCGCCTACCTCGCCGACATGTCCGTGCCCGACCCCGACGTCTTCTACGACATCGAAGGCAACACGGTCATCCTGTCCGCCTACCAGGGTCTCGTCGACTACAAGCCGGACTCGACAACGATCGAGCCCGTGCTGGCGACCTCGTGGGACATCAGCCCGGACGCCCTCACCTACACCTTCCACCTCCGCAGTGGCGTCACCTTCCAGGACGGGACGCCCTTCAACGCCGCGGCGGTGAAGGCCTCGTTCCAGCGCCGGATCAGCGTCAACTCGGCCCCCGCGTACATGCTGGCCCAGGTCGCCGACATGCAGACGCCCGACCCCATGACCTTCGTCGTGAAGCTCAAGAGCGTGGTCACGCCGTTCATGGACTACATGGCGTCGAGCTGGGGGCCGAAGATCATCAGCCCCAAGGCCCTCACCGACAACGCCGGCAACGACTTCGCCCAGACCTGGGCCAAGACCAACGCGGACGGGACCGGCCCCTACAAGCTGACCGCCTTCAACCGGGGCCAGAACTACACGCTCACCCGCAACGACAGCTACTGGGGGCCGAAGCCCAACTTCGCCACCGTCAACATCCGGATCATCCCCGACATGAACAGCCAGATCCTCCAGCTCCGCTCGGGGGGCCTCGACGTCATCCTGCACTCGTTCCCGGTGGCTGAGCTGCCGACGGCCCGCAGCGACCCCAACCTCACCATCAGGGACTTCTCGTCGTACCTGCAGTCGATGCTCTACATCAACGCCAACAAGGCGCCGTTCAACAACCTCGCCCTGCGGAAGGCGGTGGCCGCGGACATCGACCGTGACACGCTCGTCAGCCAGATCTACGGCTCCTACGGCCACCCCGCCGGCTCCCCGTACGCGCCGGGGATCCTCGACCAGTCGCTGGCGCCGATCAGCTACCCGACGGCCACGGTCAAAGCACCCGCCGGCACCCCGGCGATCACCTTCGCCTACACGTCCGACGAGTCGGGCATCCAGAGCCGCCTCGCCGGCCTCATCCAGCAGAAGCTGCAGGGCCAGGGCTTCCAGGTGACCCTCAAGGAGGTCACGAACCCGCAGGTCTACGGATATGCCACGTCGCCGCAGACCCTGGCCCAGGCGCCCGACCTGCTGCTCATGACCAACACCCCGGACGCCGCCCACCCCGACACCTGGTCCCGCATCCTGTGGGGCACCGGCGGCGGCCTGAACTTCCTTGGCTATTCCAACCCCCAGGTGGACACGCTCCTCAACCAGGGGGCGTCGACGACCGACTCCGCAGCCTCGGCCCAGGCATACGCCAAGGCCGCTCAGCTCCTCGTCGCCGACTACGGCATCCTCTTCCTGGCCGACACGCGCGACGTCATGGTGATGCGGAAGAATCTGACCAACGTGGAGCACGTTCCCAACTATCCCTGGGCCCTGCGGCTCGGGACGCTGGCGAGGTCCTGATGGCAAGGCTCGTCCTGTCCCGGCTTGCGGCGCTCGCCGTCATCCTGCTGGCCCTTTCCGCCATCGTGTTCGCCCTCGAGGCCATGATCCCCTCCGATCCGGTGCGGGCGATGGTGGGAGCGTCGGCCACGAAGGAGGCGGTCGCCGCCAAGCGCCACGAGCTCGGCTTCGACAAGCCGCTGCCGGTGCAGTACGTCCGGTTCCTCGGGCGGGCGGCGACCGGCAACCTCTCGGACTCGCTGCGCACCCGCCGGCCCGTGGTCACGGACCTGGGCAACTTCCTTCCGGCGACCCTCGAGCTCGCCGGAGCAGCAGCGATCATCGCCGCCGTGCTCGGCGGGCTGCTGGGGATCGCCACCGCCCGGGGCAAGGGAACGGCGCCGCGCCTGCTGATGCTGGCGGGGGCATCGGCACCGCCGTTCCTGCTCGCCCTGGCGCTCCTGATGCTCTTCTACTCCAAGTGGCACATCCTCCCCAGCTCCGGGCGGCTCTCCTCCAGCATCACCCCGCCCGCCGGACCGACCGGCCTCCTGGTGATCGACGGCCTCGTCCACGGGCGCTTCGATGTCGTGTCCGACGCGCTGTGGCACCTTGCCCTGCCGGCCTTCTGCCTGGCGCTCGGGCCGGCGGTGGCCCTCGGACGGACCCTGCGCTCGTCGCTGCAGACCGTCCTCACCCAGGACCACATCCGCACCGCCCGCGCCAAGGGCCTCAAGGAGCGCACCGTGCTGCTGCGCCACGCCCTGCGATCGGCGCTGAACGCCCCGCTCACGATGGGAGGCCTGCAGGTCGGGCTGCTCCTCGCCGGCGTGGTCGTCATCGAGTCCGTCTTCGCATGGCCCGGCGTCGGCCTCTACACCGTCCAGTCGATCTCGTCGACCGACTTCCCCGCCGTCGCCGGTGTCACGCTCGTGCTCGGGGCGCTGTACGTCGTCATCAACTCCCTGGTCGACCTGGCCCAGATCGTGGCCGACCCGAGGCTGCGCGCCGCATGACCCTGCAACGCCTGGTGCCGCTCACCCTCGGGTGGCAGGAGCTGGACCGCTGCATCGCCCTCGACGGCTATCCGCCCGGGGAGGGCGACCGGATCCCGATCCCCGGCTGGGTCGTCGAGCGCGACGACGGAGGCCTCATCCTCTACGACACCGGCTACGACCCAGCGGCTGCGCCGTCGGAGCTGGCCTTCCCCGGCTACCCTCCGCCCGAGGTCGTTGCCCTGCCCGACGCCCTGGCTGCCGCGGGGTTCGGCATCGAGGAGGTGACCGACTGCGTCCTCAGCCACCTCATGGTCGACCACGCCGGCGGCGTCGGGTGCCTCGCCCCGGAGACGAGCGTGTGGATCCAGCAGGCCGAGTGGGACTACGCGCACGGCCCGTCCCCCGACTCCCTCGCCTACCGCCCGGCCGACCTGCCGCCGCTCACCGAGGGTGGGCTGGACGTGCAGCTCATCGACGGCGACGCCGAGCCGTGGCCGGGCGTCCAGCTGCTGTTCACTCCGGGCCACTGCCCGGGGCACATGTCGATGCTGGTCGAGCTGCCCGACGGATGGATCGCCCTCGCGGCGGACGCCGCAGACACCCAGAGGAACCTGACCGAGCGGATCGCCCCGGGCATCCTGCTGGCCGGGCGGGAACAGGCCCTCGCCTCCATCGACCGTTTCAAGGAGGCTGCGGTCGCTCTGGGGGCGCTGATGATCCCGGGCCACGACCCGGAGGTCTGGGGCCTTCTGCCCAGGGCGTTCGGGTCCGCCTCGCCTTCGCCGGAGCGGGTGCCATGAGGCTGTCCCCCACCGACGTCGACAAGCTGCTCCTTTCCGTGGCGGCGATGGTCGCCCGGGACCGCAGGGCCAGAGGGCTGAAGCTCAACGTCCCCGAGGCGACCGCCCTCCTCTCGTCCTTCGTGCTCGAGGGGGCCCGGGACGGCCGGACCGTGGCGGACCTCATGTCGGCGGGCCGTGCGGTGCTCGCCCGCGAGGACGTGATGGAGGGCGTTCCCGAGCTGCTCCACGAGGTCCAGGTCGAGGCGACCTTCCCCGACGGCACGAAGCTCGTGACGCTCCACCAGCCGATCCCATGAAGATCGCGTACCCGTGGAGATTCTGTGAGTATGAATCGACGCTGTACGTCGTTCTGTACTCAAAGAATCTGGGGAGCCCCCGATGATCCCCGGCGAGGTCGTTGCGGCCGAGGGCTCCATGGAGCTCAACCCGGGCCGGGAGCGGCGCCACCTCGTGGTCGAGAACACCGGGGACCGGCCGGTGCAGGTGGGGTCGCACTTCCACTTCGCCGACGTGAACGCGGCCCTCGCCTTCGACCGCGGGGCGGCCCAGGGGTTCCGCCTCGACGTCCCCGCCGGGACCGGGGTGCGCTTCGAGCCCGGCATGTCGAAGGACGTCGACCTCGTCGCCCTGGCCGGGCGCCGGGTGGTCCCGGGCCTCCAGCGACGATGACGAACATCGACCGCCGCCGCTATGCCGAACTGTACGGCCCGACTGTCGGCGACAGAGTGCGCCTCGGCGACACCGACCTCTGGATCTCGCCCACGGAGGACCGCTGCTCCCCGGCCGGAGCGGGCGACGAGACGGTCTTCGGCGGCGGCAAGGTCATCCGGGAGTCGATGGGGCAGGCAACCTTCTCGACGGTCGACCTCGTCATCACCAACGCCGTCGTGCTCGACCACTGGGGGGTCGTGAAGGCCGACGTCGGCGTGCGCGACGGCCGCATCACCGCCCTCGGCAAGGCCGGGAACCCCGACATCATGGACGGCGT
>JAOPZY010000227.1 GCA_025963875.1 Actinomycetota bacterium | reverse complement strand
GTTGTCCGCTCGTTCGAGCCGGGCGAGGACTGGGGCTGGTGCTACGCCGACGAAGTGTTCCTGATGCCGGTTTTCTGAGGCATTCGACCTCGGAGGCCGTGACAGCACCCGGTGGGCCGCCGGCCCGACGGGGTTCCCCGCCGCTCAAAGGAGCCATCCCGGGCACAACCTGAGCAGGGCCCGGGATGGCTCACCTGGAGCCTGGGTTCAGAAGGTGGACGAGGCGCAGGTCTCGCCGGTCCTGGTGCTTTTCACCGTGTTCGACTTCATGTCGTTGGTGGGAACCGGAGTGTTGCTGCTGCACGTGAGGGTGCCGCCGACGGCGTTGCCCTCGATCTCCGTCGCAGCGTCCTCGACGGGGATCCCGTTGGTGGGCGCGACGTTTCCGCTGACCTTGACCGCACCGACGATCGTGTTGCCCCCGAGCTCCACGCCACCGCTGTTGCTGTCCAGCGTCACGGCGCCGTCGATGTTGCCGCCCGCGCAGGTTCCCTCCCCGCCGTCACCGATGAGGATGAATCCCGTGCTCGTGGCGACCGAGATGGCCCCTCCGACCGTCGAGCTGTTGCAGAAGGTGAATGCGGAGGCGCCGTTGGTGGTGATGGCCCCGTAGATCTTCGAGTCGATGATCGAGAGGGCCGCACCCGGGTTGACGGTGATGGCGCCGTGCAGGGTGACGTTGGTGAGGCAGGTGGTGCCGACGGCTGCGGTGAGGGCGCCGGTCAACGGCCCGCTGATGGTCGTGGTGCAGGTCCCCGTACCCGGGGTGTCAGCGGCGAGGGCGGCGCTCGCCGAAGTTGCCGATATGGTCGCAACGGCGAGAGCGCCGGCGAGAAGCAAGGCGGAGATTCGGTGCTGGACGTGTGTCATCTGCGTTCCCCCGTTATTGGGTGTTGCGAACTGGGCGGCAGGTACCGCCCGGGCTGTTCGTGGCGCGGTTGGTCAAGCTTTCGACCGTGCGTTTGGGTTGGGTGCAGTGTTCCGGCTGATCGTCAGGGCGCGGACGATCGTGGTACGAGTTGGGTGGTGCGGACTTGGAGCAACGGCCCCGGCTCCGGTTACCTTCCTTGAGTGACCCTCGCCGTCCGCCCGCGCGGCGGACCCCCGCTTGCTATTTGAGACCCCCCTTCCGCAATCCCTTGACGGCGCGCGGCAGTTCCACGGAGTTGTCAGGCTCGGGGAGGGGCCGGCCAGCGTCGGGGTCTGGGACGCGCCGGTCTTGCTGCCGTGCGTGAAACGTGGACTGGTCCCCTGCCCCCGTCAACCGTGCTCGCGCACCGTGCGTTCAAATACGGGACCGATTCGTTTCAATTGCACGCTAGCACGACGCTGGGCGGACCGCAAGAGAAATGCGACGAAACGCAACCCCTGAGATGCGCTGGCCGCCGTAGTCTCGCCCGAGCGGCCTTCGCTACCCTGGCGGCCACATGCACCGACGCCGTGGCACGATCCTTGCCGCCATCGCCCTCGGTGGCGCATTGGGGGCCCCCGCCCGCTACGGCGTCGCCCAGCTCGTCCACGTGGCGAAGGGGAGCTTCCCCTGGGCGACGTTCTGGACCAATGTCACCGGGAGCTTCGCCCTGGGGCTTGTCCTGGTGCTCATCCTCGAGCGGTTCCCGCCCACGCGCTACGTGCGGCCGTTCGTAGCCACGGGCTTCCTGGGTGCCTACACCACCTACTCGACCTTCGCGGTCGAGACCGACCTGCTGGTGCGGGGCGGGCAGGCCGGCACCGGCGTCGTCTACGGGCTGGCGAGCCTGGTGGCAGGATTCGTTGCGGTGTGGGCCGGGATGCTCGTTGCCCGAGCCATCCGGCTTCCAATGAGAGCAGAGGGCTAATCCTTCAAGGTGTCCAGGGGAGGAGGCGGGAGATGAAGCTCGAGGGCCATCAGAAGCGTCTTACGGTCTTTGTCGGCGAGGCGGACCGGTGCGGGCATACGCCGCTCGCCACCGAGATCGTCCAGCGTGCCCACCGAGCGGGTCTCGCCGGGGCCAGCGTGTTCCGGGGCGTGGAGGGCTTCGGCGCCTCCAATCACATCCACACCACCCGGATCCTGTCGCTGTCCGACGATCTGCCCATGGCCATCGTCATCGTGGATACCGAGGAGCGCATCCAGTCCTTCCTGACGGAGCTCGACGAACTCGTGACGGAGGGCCTGATCATCCTCGACGACGTCGAGGTCATCAAGTACAGCGGCCGGTCCCGTTCGTGAGCCCCTGGGCCTGGGCCGGCTTCGTCGTCGCCGGCGCGGTCGGGGCTCCGGCCCGCTACCTCCTGGACGATGCCATCTCCTCCCGCACGCAGGGTGTGTTCCCGTGGGGAACGCTGGCCATCAACGTGAGCGGGTCGTTCCTGCTCGGCCTCCTCACGGGCCTCGCCCTATTCCACGGCCTTCCGGCCACCCCGAGACTCATTCTCGGGACAGGGTTCTGCGGCGCCTACACGACCTTCTCCACCTTTACCTACGAGACGGTGCGCCTCGCCGAGGAAGGGGCGGTGAACGAGGCCCTCCGCAACGCGCTCGCCAGCCTCGTTCTCGGGGCAGCGGCCGCGGCGGCGGGGCTGGCGGCCGCTGCGCTGTGAAGGGCGGCCCAGCCGTTAATCTGAGCCCGTTCCGGCCACATCCCCGAGGGCCGGCTGCGACGACGGGGAGTCGAGCCCCAATGGACGTCACGCTTTCCCGGGTCGACCGGCTGCAGGGCAACCTGGCCGTGCCCGGGGACAAGTCGGTGTCGCACCGGGCACTGATCTTCGCCGCCATGGCGGCGGGCCGCTCGATTGTCCGTGGCGCCGCTCACGGGGCGGACGTCGCTTCGACCGCGGCATCGCTCGCTCGGCTGGGGCTTGACGTCCCGTCCGGTCCCGTGCCCCGGTTGCTGTCCGTCGAGGGGTTGGGATGGCAGGTCGCTCGCGAGGCGGATCTTGACGCTGGCAACTCCGGCACGACGATGCGGCTCCTGACGGGGGCGCTGGCGGGCCGTCCCGGCCGCTTCGTGCTGTCGGGGGACGCGTCGCTGTCGTCGCGCCCCATGGAGCGGGTGGCGTCGCCGTTGCGGCGGATGGGTGCCTCGCTGTCGCTTGCCGAGGGGGGCCGGCCGCCGATCCGGGTGGAGGGCCGCCCGTTGCGAGGGATCGCCTACGACATACCGATCGCCAGCGCCCAGGTGAAGGGAGCGGTCCTCCTGGCCGGGCTGCAGGCGGAGGGGCCGACGAGCGTCGCCGAGCCGGGAGCGTCCCGGGACCACACCGAGCGGATGCTGGCATGGCTTGGCCTTCCCGTCTCCATTGCTCCCGGCTCGGTCACGCTGGCGGCCGGGAAGCACCTCCCGTTGCCCGCCTTCGAGCTCGACGTGCCGGGCGACTTCTCGTCCGCCGCGTTCTGGGTGGTGGCGGCGACCCTTGTCCCGGGGAGCCAGGTGTGCATCGAGGGCGTCGGGGTCAACCCGTCGCGAACCGGCCTCCTGGAGATCCTGGCGTCGATGGGGGCGGAGGTCGAGGTGATCCCGCAGGCTGCCGAGCCCGAGCTGGTCGGATCGCTGCGGGCGCGCGCCGCCGGGCTGCGAGGGGTTCGGGTCTCCGGCGGGGTCGTGGCCCGGACCATCGACGAACTGCCGCTGGTGGCTGTGGCGGCGACCCAGGCCGAGGGGGTGACCACGATCCGCGATGCCGCGGAGCTGCGGGTGAAGGAATCGGACCGGCTGGCCGTGCTGGCGACCGGGCTCCGGGGGCTCGGGGCCGACGTGGAGGAGGCGCCCGACGGCCTCTCGGTGCGGGGACCGACGCTGCTGCACGGGGGGCGGGTGGAATCCGCCGGGGACCACCGCATGGCGATGGCGTTCGCTGTGGCTGCGATGGTCGCCGGCGGGCCGGTCACGATCGGCGGCTGGGAGGGAACGGCCATCTCCTATCCTGGATTCCTGGACGATCTCGGCGGGCTCGCCTCTTGAGCCTCGTGGACCGGCCCATCACCATCGCCCTGGACGGCCCGGCCGGCTCGGGGAAGTCCACGGTGGCCCGGGCGGTGGCCGAGCGGCTGTCGCTGCCCCACATCGACACGGGGGCGATGTACCGGGCGGTTACGCTGAAGGCGCTCGAGCGGGGAGTCGGAGCCCTGGACGCCGACGGGTTGCAGTCCCTGCTGGACGGCACCGACATCGACCTGCGGGACGGCAAGGTGTTCCTCGACGGGCGGGACGTCTCGGCCGAGGTGCGCGGCGGACCGGTCACGGCCTCGGTCTCCCAGGTTGCGACCAACGGGCCGGTGCGAGAATGGATGGTGGACCGGCAGCGCCGCCTGGTGGGGGAGCGGGGCGGGGTCGTGGAGGGCAGGGACATCGCGACGGTCGTCCTGCCCCAGGCGGACTTCAAGTTCTTCCTTACCGCCGCACCGCAGGAACGGGCACGGCGGCGGGCGGCGGAGTTGGCGCTGGAAGGCGTTCTCGTGTCGCTCGAGGACGTCCTGATCGGGATCGAGGCAAGGGACCGGCTCGATGCGGGCCGGGAGGTCTCGCCGCTACGGGTGGCGGAGGGGGCTACCGTCATCGACTCGACGGGGCGGTCGGTGGACGACGTCGTGGATGAGATCGTGGCAGTGACGAGGGGCTAGAGAGGGTTCTGAGATGGTGGAAACAGGAGATTCAACGGTTTCGGTTCCGGCGCCGGCGGTGGATGGGCCGGTCGGCGTCGTCGCCGTCATCGGGCGCCCGAACGTCGGCAAGTCGACGTTGGTCGGGCGCCTCTCGGGGCGGCGGGGGCCGATCGTGGGGCCCATCCCCGGGCTCACCCGTGACCGCCTCGACGTCGAGGCGTCGTGGCAGGGCAAGTCGTTCGTCCTGCAGGACACGGGGGGGATCGTCGAGGAGGCCCTCGGGCCGGACGGCATGGAGGGCCTGCAGGGCAGGGTCGCCGATCAGGCGGTTGGCGCCATCGGGGCGGCCGACGTCGTGCTCTTCGTCGTCGACGCCATCGTCGGGGTGACCTCCGACGAGCTTGCCCTGGCGCAGCGGCTCCGCCGGCAGAAGGCTCCCGTGGTGCTGGTGGCGAACAAGGTCGACAACCTGGCGGGGGAGCTCGCGGCCGCCGAGCTGTGGGGACTGGGCTTCGGCGAGCCGTACCCCCTGTCCGCCCTCCACGGTCGGGGGTCGGGCGACCTCCTGGACCGCATCGTCGAGCTGCTGCCCGACGAGCCGTCGGGCCTGCTCACCACCGACATCCCCGCCATCGCCCTCCTCGGGAGGCCGAACGTCGGCAAGTCGTCGCTGTTCAACCGCCTGGTGGGCGAGGAGCGGGCGATCGTCCACGCCGACCCGGGGACGACCCGGGACGCCATCGACACCGTCATCGAGGTGAACGGCAAGCGCTACCGCCTGGTCGACACCGCCGGCATCCGGCGCCGTGCGAAGACGTCCGGCCTGGAGATCCCCTCCACGGGCCGCACCCGCTCGGCCCTGGCACGCTCCGACGTGGCGGTGCTCATCGTCGACATCATGGAGGGGGCGGGCCACCAGGAGCAGCGCATCGCCCGCGCCATCTCCGAGGCGGGCGTCGGCATCGTGCTCGTGCTGAACAAGTGGGACCTGGTCGAGGGCGAGACCGAGGCCAAGGCCCTGGCCGGGGCGGCCATCGACAAACTGCCGTTCATCGGGTATGCCCCCCTGGTCCGGACCTCGGCCCTGACCGGTCGGGGGGCCATGAAGCTGATCCCGAAGGTCGACGAGGTCCTGGAGGCCCGGACGCTGCGGGTACCGACGGCGGAGCTGAACACCTTCGTGCAGGACGCCCAGCAGTCCAACCCTCCGCCGAGGGTGAACCAGCGAGAGGTGCGGATCCTGTACGCCACCCAGGCCGAGACCGCACCCCCGACCGTCGTGCTGTTCACGAACGGCGAGCTGGGTGCGGGTTGGCTGCGGTACCTGGAGCGGCGGATGCGGGAGACGTACGGGTTCACGGGCAACCCGATCCACTTTGTCACCCGGCGCCAGGAGCGTCGCCACGGGAGGCGGGACGAGGGCTGACGGGCTTTGCTCCCCCGAGGTGCGGAAGTTTTTCGTTGCTGGGCGACGTATTTCTTCCGCACCTCCAACGTCGGCCCGATGGGTCCCACTGGGAGCCGGGGCGGTAGGATAGGGGCCTCGGGCTGTAGCGCAGCTTGGATAGCGCACTTGACTGGGGGTCAAGGGGTCGGGAGTTCAAATCTCCCCAGCCCGACTGAGGAAGCCATATCTACACATCTTTGTCGCTGATTCTCACCCCACCTCCTAACGCCTGCTAACGGAGTGCCGGCGAACGATGCGAGCTATAACCCAAAAGTTGTCCCGCCCACATGCGGCATCTTGAGATCCATTCCTCCGTCTGGGCCGAGGGTTACCCGTAATCGAGGAAAGGGCCGGCGGCGGTTGCTGACAATGGCACGGTTGTCGCTTCATGACTTATAGGTCATAATGGGGCACGTGCCGATGGACCGGTGGGAAGTGGAGTTCTGCCGGTTCCGGGGCGCGAACCCCGTTGTGGAGGAACTTCAGGCCCTGAGGAGCAAGGACGTGCAGCTTGCCACCGAAGTCGTTCAGGACCTCAAGGACCTGGAGGAGTTCGGGCTCGCAGGGCGGCGGTGGGCTCGTCGAACAGGAGCACCTCGGGGTTCATCACCAGCACGGAGGCGATCGCCACGCGCTCCTTCTGCCCACCCGACAGCTGGTAGGGGGCCCGATCCGCGATGTCGGCGATGCCCAGCATGTCGAGGGTGTCCGCCACCCGCTCCTCGACCTCCTCGGCCGCCATCGCGAGGTTGAGCGGCCCGAAGGCGATCTCCTCCCTCACCGTCGGCGAGAAGACCTGGGCGTCG
>JAOPZY010000223.1 GCA_025963875.1 Actinomycetota bacterium | reverse complement strand
TCTTTGCCAACTTCCTGGATCAGTTCGACCTGATCTGGGAGGAGTCTCGCCGACCGGCAAACGAAGATCTTCTCGCAGCCACAAGTGACGTCCGGGCATGACCCGCATCGACTACTACCACCAAGCGGACGCTCCTAAGGCCAACTCGCTCGTGCCTGGCGCTTCTGCGATCGTGGCCGACAACGAGGGACGCATCCTGCTCCAGCGCCGAAGCGACAACGGCCGGTGGGCGCTGCCCGGAGGGGTCATGGACATCGGCGAGAGCATCGCCCAGGCGATTGCCAGGGAAGTGCAGGAGGAGACCGGACTCACTGTGGAACCAGAACGGATAGTCGGCGTCTACACCGACCCGGGCCACGTCTTCGCCTACAACGACGGCGAGGTGCGCCAACAGTTCTCGATCTGCTTCGCCTGCAGGATTGTCGGGGGGGACCTGCGGCCGAGCAGGGAATCCATCCAGGTCAAGTTCTTCCCCGCAGCCGAGATCGATGGACTCAACGTGCATCCGTCGATCCGTCTCCGCATCGAGGACTACCTGAAGGGCAAGCCCGGCGCCTTCATCCGATAGCGGTTTGCGTCTCTCCGCCGAGCCGCAGTCGTGTCCATTCCACCGCTCCTTGCAACGTCGGCAGAGCCTTTCTGAGCGCATCCACCACGAGGCTCTCGTCGCCATAGCGCCGTTCAACGTCCGCCACACGCTCCCTCAAAGATGTCGGCATGCCCGTCGGCCCAGTCAGCAGGTCGCAGTACGTGAGGGCATCTGTCAACGCCGACTCCTCACGCTGGTAGGCCGCCAGCTCCGAGCCCAAGCCCCTGGCCTCCAGCTCGTACCTCGCCTCGGAATGATGGGCCACAATGCACGCCAACCGTTTCTGGCCGGCCATTCGCAAGAACTCTGCGCCGTCGAGCTGATGCGCCCCGCACCGAACCAGCTCTTCCGCATAACCCACGTCATGCAAATGCGCAGCTGCCAGGAGCACTGGCCGCTCGTTCTCAGGCAGGATCCCCACCACCTGGCGGGCCAGACCCACCACCCCCTGGACATGGAGCCACCGGTTGCCCGTACCGGCCAGCAGGCGCTTTGACTCTTGTTCGGCCCACTCCGCCAACTCGACGAAGAAGATGCTACCCGTGCCCATCACCCCTCGGTCTGTCCCGGCACGCGTAACCAACCCTCCTGAGTCGGGTTATCGTCCATCGGGTCATTCTTTGAGTACAGAACGACGTACAGCGTCGACTCATACTCACAGAATTTTCGTGGATACCAGATCTTCATGGGATCGGCTGGTGCGCCGTCGCACTGGTCGAGCCCCTGGCGGGCCCGCTCGTGGCGGATCCGGCGGGCGCCCCCATCGCAGATGCGTACGGAGGGATTGATCGGCAAGGGCGGCCACCCCCCCGTTCCTTGTAGCGACAAACTTCAATCGTGCACCGACTGGCGGCTCACGCCGAAGCGCTCGGCCACCAAGACTGCCACCGCGGCTATGGCGAACGGAAAGAACGAGGCCATCAGATGGTCTCGATACCGGGCGCCCAAATGGGGGCACGGCCGATGTCCCGGTAGAAGTCAGCCACGGCGTTCTTTGCCTCGCGCTTGCCCAGGGCGGTGAGGCAGTACATCCGTCGTCTGGGACGGCGCCGTCACGCACGACCCACGACTCCGGGGGCAGACGCACAACGACTTCATCATGGCCGCCAAGGTCGACCGCCTGACGGCGGGGACGGGTCTGAAGCAACCGTAATTGGGTACCTATTGGTGCCGCTCTTGGAGCGCATCCGGCGGGCTCGTCATGACTGGACGACGTCGATCACACGACGCCGGTTTGGGAATGGGACAGCGGGGCTGCCCGGGTGCAGGCGAAGATGAGCAGGACCCCGATCGGGACAATTGCGAGCCCGATAGTGAAAAGGAAAGTAAAGAAACCGATGATACCGGCCGCCAAGACGATGACAGCAACGATCCACGCTCCTATGCCGGCCGCCCTGGATCGCTTGGCAACGCTCATCCACAGCATCAGGCCCACCACGAACGAAGCAAATGCCGGCAACGCGACGAGCAGCAGCACCGAGTGCCCGTAATAGTGGACCAGCGTGACCTGCGGCACGCGCACGATCGCTGGTGCGGGGCCGGAAGCGGGCGGCGGAAGCGCTGGGGTTCCGGCACCGTCTGGGCTCGCCGACGGCGGAGGTGGCGCGAAAGACGGTGGGGCTTGCGGAGTCACGATTGGCAGGGCAGTGGCCAGGATGAGCAGGACGAATCCCCATACCACCGCCGCCCCGACCAGAGGCACGGCGCTCCTTTGCGCCTTCGGGGCCGAGGGCACCGGCTCGAAATCGGTGATCGGGGTTCATAGAGGTCGGTGCGACTTGTGGGCCGTCACGATCCGCTGGGCCCAAAGAGGTGAGGGCGCCAGGTAGGACGTCGGGACCGGTGTGGGACCTTTTCCAAAGACACTCTGATCCCGGATTTGTCGAATTCGGATCCGAATTCGACAAACACTGGGGGCTCGCCGAATCGGATGCACTAGCTGGTGTCGCTGCCGAATCGCCTGGACAGATGGTGCCGGTGACCGCAAAGTCGCCTCGGTTACTCGGCAGCACCAGCGCTGCCGCATCGTTCAACTGTCGGGCCCAAGCAGGAACTTGGGCCTTGCCCGTCTCCTCGACGGCTCAGTTCGCACTGGCCGTCAGCTCAACGAGGAGTGCCTGCACCCTCTGGTCGATCTCGTCGCGGATGGGGCGGACCTGCTCGACGCTCTTGCCCTTGGGGTCGTTCAGCTCCCAGTCCTCATAGCGCTTTCCGGGGTAGATGGGGCACACATCTCCGCAGCCCATCGTGACGACGACGTCGGCGGCACGGACTGCCTCGTCGGTCACCGGCTTCGGGAACTCCTTGGAGAGGTCGAGCCCGATCTCGGCCATCGCGGCAGCGACCGCCGGGTTGATGCTGTCACCGGGCGCCGAGCCCCCGGACCGAACGCGCACCCGCCCCTGGGCGTGGTGATCAAGCAGGGCGGCGGCCATCTGTGACCGGCCGGCGTTGTGGATACACACGAAGAGCACTTCAGGGACGTCGTTCACGATGCCTCCTTCCGCGGGGTGAGCGCCCGGAGTTCTGCCCGGGCGAAGCGTCGAACGTGATGGGGACGAAGTTGACGGTGCGGGCACCCGACAGGTCGTCCCGGGACTCCAGTTGGCTGTGGGTCAAATCGCTACTCCCTGGCGGGCAACACTCGCTCCGGGATGAGGCCGCGATGCACAGGGCTGGAGCTACCAAGCTGCCTCCAATGCATTGATATGAGTCGATATCAACCTATCTTGCCAAGCCTATGGACCAATGTCCATATACGGTGGACATGTCAAGATGGATGGCATGAGCAGGAAGAAGGCCCTGCTGCCCATGGCAGGGCTCGACAACGACATCGAGGACTGTTGCCCTTCGATCCTCGCTGCGCCACTCGATGAATCCGATGCGGCCGAACTCGCCCGAGGTTTCGCCGCCCTCGCCGATCCTGCCCGCCTACGGCTCTTCAGCCTCATCGCTGCTCAGCCGGAGGGAGAGGTCTGCGCCTGCGCCCTCGTGGAACCCCTCGGCCGGTCGCAGCCGACCGTGAGCCACCATCTCCGAGTTCTCTACGAGGCCGGCCTCGTGGCCCGGGAGAAGCGGGGGACCTGGGTCTGGTACCGGCCGGTTCCGGGCCGCGTCGAGGCGCTCCGAGCCGCCCTGGCCGCCACTGACGCAGTGGCAGACTTCAACGTCGCCGTCCCGAGCTGACCCCCGAGTCTCAGGAGCTCTCGGCCAAGGCCCCGAGGGAACCCGGCGTCCCGAGCGCCACCAGCACATCACCGGGCGCAATGGCTCCCTCGACGTCGTGCCATCGATGAAGGCGGCTGTCCCGCCGCAGACCCACGACCAGCACTCCCGGATGGGCCTCGGAGACGCTGCTGAGGGTCTGGCCCACCAGCGGCGACCCGTCCGATACCTCGACCTCTTCGGTCCCCAACCCCAGCAGGGGCAGACTGTGGACGTCCAGGACGGCCGGGGTGACCGCCGACGCGGCGAGTGACATGCCGTAGGACGCGTAGGGGGAGAGGGCGACGTCGGCTCCCGCCCGGGTCATCCGGTCCCGCCAGCCTGCCTCGTTCACCCGCGACACGATGCGCAGCTCGCGGCAGAGCGCCCGAGCGGTGAGGGTGACGATCAGGTTCACCTCGTCGGAGTCGGCGGCGGCGACGAGTGCGTCGGCCCGTCGAATGCCTGCCTCGAGGAGGTCGTGCTCGTCGGTCGCGTCGCCGATCATGGGCACATAGCCGCAACCCAGGATCGCCTGCTCACGGGTGGGATCGTGGTCCATCACGAGGCACGGTCCTTGGAGGTCCCTGACCCCCCGGGCCACCGCCTGACCGACCAGGCCGAAGCCGACGACGATGACGTGGCGGTCCATGTCGCTTCGCATGCGCCTGCCTCTGGATCGACGGATATGGGTGACTGCCTCTCCGGACGTGAACAGGTTGGTGAGGGTGGTCGCAGCGTAGACGAAGGTGCCGAATCCGGCGATGATGACGCCCATCGTGAAGATCCGGCCGACGGTATCCAGCGGGTGGACCTCGCCGTAGCCGACGGTGCTCAGGGTGACGATGGCCATGTAGGCGGCGTCGATCCAGCCATACCTCTCCAGGACGACGTAGCCGCTGGTGGTGATGCCGAACACGACGAGCAACACGAGCAGCGCCCAGCGCAGCCGATGCAGAACCAGCTCGGCCAGTGTTCGATCTTCGAGTGGGCGCTGAAGCCAGGCGCCAAGCCGCCTCACGGTCGGTCCGAGCCCGGCGACGGGGGAGCAGCTTGGAGAACACCCACCGGAGGATCCTAGCCCCGCGTCCCTTCCGCGGAACCAAGCCCGCAAGGGCCCGGACGGGCCTGCAAGGGGCTGGGGTGGTGCGGGAAGTGGGCCGCCCGGGCGTCGATCCCGGAACCTTGGGCTTAAGAGGCCCCTGCTCTCCCAATTGAGCTAACGGCCCGCAGTGCTTTTCGAGTCTAGCGAACCTCCGGCCACGTCTGCCGAATCTGCCGAGTCTGCCGACCGCCGGCGAGCGCGCCGAGTGCCAGTTGCCGCCGGCTGCCCTGCAAGCCATAGTGAATGCGAACGCCGCATCGCCGCGATCGCCCTGATCACCGTGCAGCCAGCGGTGCGGAGTCCGTCCCCAGAAGGGCCAGAGAAGGGAAACGAATGAAGCTCGAGGCTGTCTGCAACACCTGCCGGCGGAGGTTCCTCCTCACCGAGATCCTGCCTCCGCCCGAGGGCAGCGGCGGCCGGTGCCCCTTCTGCGGCACCCACTTCGCGCGTCACTACGTGGCTGCCCTCCCGGACCTCGTGCGGTCCGTCGAGGCTGCCGCCGACACCTTCGCCTCGTCCTTCAACCGCCTTGCCGACATGCACCCCGGTTTCGACCTCAACGCTGAGGACTTCCTGAAGCGCCTGAGCGCGGCCCTCGTGGCCACAGAACGACACGATGAGTCAGCCTGAGGCCCTCCAAGGGCCCGAGGCCGGACCCCTGGGGGTCCATGTCTTTACGGGCGACGACCGCATCCGCCAGGCGGCCCGGTCGCTGCCGGCTGCACGCTATCTCGTGACCTACTCCGACACCCCCCCGGATGCGATCGACGAGGTCCGTAAGAGCAAGCCTGCCGTCGCCGTGCTGGAGCTGCGCGTCGGCGACTACGGCGGCTTCGGCCTCGCCAAGGACCTCCACGCCCTCCCCTCCATGGGCCACCTCCCGCTCGTCATGCTGTGCGAACGGCCGCACGACCGCTGGCTCTGCCACCAGGCCGGCGCCCAGCAGGTCATCGTGAAACCCCTCTCCGACCCGATGGCCCTCCTCCTGGCGCTCGACGCCGCCCTGGCACCCTCGCTGTAGATCGCAGAAGTTTTTTGTGGTTTGCACTTGACGCGGGTAGAAATAACATGACTAGAATTACCGAACCGTAATTACACGAGCGCATGGAGTAATCAGTAATGCGGCAGACCCTGAGTTGGCAGTCGCTGGCGCGCTGCCTTGAGGTCGACCCCGAGATCTTCTTCCCGGAGCGGGGAGGTTCTTCCCGGGCTGCCCGTGCCGTCTGCAATCAGTGTCCCGTCCGCACGCTGTGCCTGCGGTACGCGCTGACCAACCGGGAGCAGTTCGGGATCTGGGGCGGAACGAGTGAGCGAGAGCGGCGGAAGCTGAAGAAGCTGGCTTCGTAGAGGGCCCCTCGCCGCGGTGCCCGGAGCCCATGGGAAAGGAGTAGCGGGCATGCCTGCGAAAAAGGCAGCTCCAACGAAGGTAGCGGCGAAGAAAGCCGCGCCTGCGAAGAAGGCAGCACCGGCAAAGGCCAAGGCGGCCGCCAAGGCCAAGCCCGCCACCAAGCTGAAGAGTGCGTCGCCGACCAGGGCGAAGGCAGTCCCGGCAAAGGCAAGGGCTGCCGCGAAGGCGAAGGCGCCTGCTAAGGCTGCCACCAAGGCAGCGGCCAAGGTGAAGGCTGCACCCGCGAAGGCGAAGGCCGCGGCCAAACCTCGAGCGGCAGCAAAGGCCCCGGCCAAGGCGGCAGGAAGGAAGAGCGCCGCCAAGAAGTAGCACAGCAGCGCCTGCACCGGCGTCGCTCCAGCCAGGGGTGCGCCGGCGCAGTCATCTCTTGACCCTCGTCTCTTAAAGGTTGGTAGCTCCGGTTTCCTTGCCGGGGGACGCCATGCATCGTGCGAGTTCCGCCTCCAGAATCTTGGGCGGTTCTCGCAGCAAGAGGTGGTCTGTCGATGCTGGCAACGCTGCTCGGGGTGTCAGCCCCACGATTTCACTTCCCCTGACATCAACTCCCGCCGCTGCCGCAAGGGCAGCCACCGCCTCGAAGACGACGCCGATGGTCGTGACGGCGGGCAGGAGCAGGTTCGTCGACACCTGCACGATGCCCCGGCTCGGCAGGGCCATCCCGAGGGCACGGACGTGGGGGAGCCCGCCATTGCGCTCCCGGATCGACGCCGCGATGTGACGGGCAAGCGCGACGTCGTCGGTGTCGAGGTCGACGTTGTAGGCGACGAGTGGGCCCCGCGCCCCCACGGCGGCTGCGCCGGCGGTGGGATGCGGCCCTGGCCCGCCGAAGTCGGGGGCAAGGTCGGCGAACGCCCTCCGCCGGACCTCGGGCAGCGACCGGCCGGAGCCTGCCTCCCCGTAGAGGAAGCAGGGGATGCCCACCTCGTCCGCGATCCTCCTTGCCGCTTCCCGCGCAGCCGACACCGCCGTCGCCATCCCGGCCGGATCTGTACTGACCGGTACAAAAGGGATGACGTCGATTGCTCCGAGCCGCGGGTGGGCGCCCTCGTGGGTCGGAAGATCGATCATCTGCACCGCCGTCGATGCGGCTGCGACCACGCCGTCCACCAGGGCATCGGCCCTGCCCGCGAGGGTGAGCACGCTGCGGTTGTGGTCGGGATCGGTGTGGACGTCGAGAAGTTGGACGCTGGGGCGGCCGGCCGCGAGGGCGATGCTCGCGACGACGACAAGGCGGCGTCCCTCGGACACGTTCGCCGGGCACACCAGGAGATCGGATGGGAGTCGCATCGGCTATGAGTACCATGTCGCGATATGGACGAGTACGGGCTGGGCGTGACGACGGCGCTCGGCTTCGACCAGGCGGTGTCCACCACCCGGCTGCTGCTGAAGGCGCAGGGATTCCGCATCCTCTCCGAGATGCCGGCCCCCGCCGCCCTGGCACAGCAGGCAGGCCGCCAGCACCTGTTCATGGGGGTCTGGCAGCGGATCATCAACACCACGAACCTCGGCGGTCCAGGCCTGGACGTCGGCGATCACCTCGCCTGCAACGTGGCGGTCTTCGAAGACGAAGGCCGGACGATGGTCGCCATGCTCGACCCCACCGAGGGGCTGGAAGGCTGGGCGGCCACCGGCCTCGCCGAGGAGGCGAGGGCGGCCCTGGAGGTGGTCCTCTCGGGTCTGGCCTCACCGATCGCGTGACCCGACCCGGGTAGACCATTCCCATGCGATTCGGCTTGGCGCTTCCCCAGTACGACTTCTCCGTTCCCGGGATTCCCGAGATCGGCTGGTCGTTTGTGCGCGACTGGGCCCAGCGGGCAGAAGAACTCGGTTTTTCCTCCGTCTGGCTCTCCGATCACCTCTTCCTCGACACCGCTCGCTACGGAGCCGCCGAGCGCAAGCAGGGGGCCATGGAGTGCCTGGCAACGCTGGCCGCCCTGGCTGCCGCCACCGATCGGGTCCGGCTCGGCACCCTGGTGGTCTGCAACGACCTCCGCCTCCCCACCGTGCTGGCAAAGACGGCCACCACCATCGACCTCGTGTCCGGTGGGAGGCTCGAGCTGGGGATGGGCGCAGGTTGGTACGAGGAGGAGTACGAGGCAGCCGGTGTTCCCTTCGAGCCGCCGGGGGTCAGGATCGCCCGCCTGACCGAGGCCCTGCAGATCGTCACCAGCCTGCTGTCGAGGCCCGAATTGTCGTTCAGCGGTAAGTACTACAAGATCCGCCAGGGCCGGAACCTGCCCCAGCCGGTGCAGTCTCCACCCACGGTGTGGCTGGGAGGGAAGGGCGACCGTCTCGTGTCGCTTGCCGGCCGCCTGGCCGGCGGCTTCAACACCGCCTGGGCCTGGACCCCGGAGGCCTACGCCGGCCGGGTCCAGCTCCTCGAGCGGGCGGCGAGGCGGGCGGGGAGGGATCCGGCCTCGGTCCGGCGCTCGGTCGGCCTCTACTGCCTGCCCGGCTCCGACCCGATCGACCTGCAGGCCCGTTGGGACCGGTACCTGGCGGCATTCCCCGGAACCACTCCACGGCTGCGCCTCGACGAGTGGCGCCGGGACAAGTTGGTGGGAACGCCGGACGAAATTGCCGCCACAGTGGAGGACTTCGCCACCCTGGGCGTGGAGGAGATCATCTTGAGCTTCGGCCTGCTTCCCTTCCAGCTGGCCGACGCCTCGGCCGTGGAGCTATTCGCCAGCGAGGTGTTTCCGCTTACGGCGTAGCCTCCGCGGCCGGCTCGGTCCCGTCGGCGACTGCCGCCAGCACCGCCTCCAGGAACATGGCCTCGGGCACGGCCCCCATGAACTCGACCCGGTCGTTCAGCACGATCTTGGGGACCGCGGATACCTGGTAGTGCCGGGCGAGATCCGGGAACTCCTGGGCCTCGACGGAGGTGGACCGGACGAGGGGGCTCGCCAGTGCCATCCTGTGCGCTGTCACGACAGCGCGGGGGCAGTGCGGTCAGGTGGGGGTGACGAAGGTCTTGATCTCGACGCCGGCGGGCAGCGCGGCGAGGGCCTCGAGCGTCTCGGGCTCCAGGCCGTGCCCGTTCTCGGTTCCCGCCGAGGCGAGGGTCTCGACGAACGACGTGAACTCGTAGCCGTCGGGCATCCCCTGAAACCGCACCCCGGAGTCCTCGTCGCCCGGCCCCACGGCGATGGTGGGGAGGTGGACGACCCCCCATTGCTCGGCCTCATCCCGGCGGGTGGAGACGTCGACGATCTCGAGGTGGATCTGGTCCGACAGGGCTGCGACCTCCTTCATGAGGGCCTCGGCGTCGGCGCAGGTCTCGCAGGTGCGCCGGCCGGGTACGTACAGACCGCCGACAGGCTCGGTGAAGAGGCGCAGGCCGACCGGCCGGACGAGCAACTCGGCGAGTTTCTCCCGCAGGTAGGAGGCGTCGGTGTCGGTCAGGAATGCCATACCTCCAGCTTACTCACGGTGCTGGTGGCCCCGCCGAGAGCCCGACGTTGAGCCCGACGGGTTTGGGCCGGGCGGGGAATTCCTGGGACATTTGCAGCGTTGTGATGGTTTATATACTTGGAAGTAGGCCCATCGACCCAAATTGAACCTGGAGAGACACATGGCGGACAGCAAGCGTGGCCGGGACATCGTCAAGCAGGCCAAGGCTGAAGTAGAACCCCTCACGCTCGAGCAGGTGGACGAGATGATCCGCCGGCGCGAGCCGATGACCCTGGTCGACGTCCGGGAGGGCGATGAGTGGCGGGCCGGGCACCTGCCCGGCGCCATCCACATCCCTCGCGGCTACTTCGAGCTGCAGGTGGACGAGAAGCTGCCCGACAAGGACGCGCCCATCGTCCTGTACTGCGCCGGCGGCAACCGCTCCGCCATGTCCGCCAAGACGCTGAAGGAACTCGGCTACACCGACGTCCGGCATATGATCCGGGGCTTCTCCGGCTGGAGAGACGGCGGCTTCGAGGTCGTGCAGCCGAAGAACTGGACGCCGGAGCAGCGCGAGCGTTACTCACGGCATTTCGTCCTCCCGGAGGTGGGCGAGGCGGGGCAGCGCAAGATCAGCGAGGGCAAGGTCCTCGTCGTCGGGGCCGGCGGCCTCGGCGCCCCTGCCATCTACTTCCTGGGCGCCGCCGGCGTCGGCAAGCTCGGCATCGTCGACTTCGACACGGTCGACATCAGCAACCTGCAACGGCAGGTCATCCACTCCACTTCGCGCGTGGGCATGAACAAGGCGGAGAGCGCCCGCCAGGCAATCGACGACCTCAACCCCGACGTCGACGTCCAGATCTGGAAGGAGCGCCTCACCCCCGACAACGTCGACGGCATCCTGGCCCAGTTCGACATGGTGATCGACGCCACCGACAACTTCTCGACCCGGTACCTCATCAACGAGGCGGCCGTGAAGCAGGGCAAGCCCTACATCTACGGCTCGATCTTCCGCTTCGAAGGCTACGCCAGCACGTTCTGGCCGGCCGCGGGCGGGCCTTGCTATCGCTGCATGCACCCCGAGGCGCCGCCGGACGAGCTGGCCCCCACTTGAAGCGAGGCCGGGGTCCTGGGCGTGCTCCCAGGCGTCATCGGAGTTCTTCAGGCGAACGAGGCCCTCAAGATCCTCGTCGGCTACGGCGAGCCGCTGGTCGGCCGGCTGTTGATGTTCGACGCGCAGTCGACGACCTTCCGTGAGCTCAAGCTGCGCCGCGACCCCCACTGCCCCACCTGCGGCGACGGAGCCAAGGATGACGGAGCCAAGGATGACCGAGCCAAGGACGAGGGAGCCAGGGACGGCGCCGCCAAGAGCGAGGCGGCAACCCCGGAGCCGGCCCTCCAGGCCGCAGCGGCCTGCACCTAACTCCTAGTCGGCTCGTCGCTGGACGAGCTTGGTCCGCAATCGCGCGCAGATGCGCGATAGACGACTTACTTCGGGCTGAGGGGTGGCGCGTTGAGGCTAGACAGCGCGTCTAGTGGCGCCGCCGGCCTCGGCTCGCTGCGCCCCCGGTACGACGCCGCGGCGGCTGGTTCGGCCGGGCTTTGCGCCGAGGTGGGCGGCGAGGCTGGGAGGGGTCGTCGGACGGCAGTGGCGTCCGGTTCGCCAGCGTGAGCGCGACTGCATCCGCAATCTCCTCACGGACCTCGTCGCGCACGTTCGCGCCGACCATCAACTGGAACAGGACGCTGCGCTCGAGCTGTTCGATCGAGTCCACGACCTTCTGGCGGCTGCCCGCAGGGGTGCGCCACTCGGCGTGGATCCGACCGGATGGTGGGATCTCGATCTTCAGGTCGGCGTCGCCGAACCGTCCCTCCCATGCCACCGTAGTTGCTGCTTCCAAGCATTGCTCCTTGGCTTGTGCCCGGCAGTGCTCACCCGTGAGATGAGCGACGCGGGGCAGCGTGGCTGCCACATGGGGAGACGTCTGGCTCCCCCCCTCTGCGTTGCCAGGCTATCCGCTGGACCCGCGGCGGGTCCGAGCCGGTGGTGCGGAGGTGCTACCGCTACATCATCCTCCGGACCTTGGACGCCTGGAGACCCTTGGGCCCCTGGGTGACCTCGAATTCGACGGTTTCGCCCTGCTCGAGGTTGCGGTACCCCTCGCCCTCAATAGCGCTGAAATGTACGAAGACATCATCCCCGTCGGGGCGTGAGATGAAACCGTACCCCTTCTCAGCACTGAACCACTTCACCGTGCCTTGCGGCATCTGCAGTTCCCTCCCTTCGGTGCTTCACTTACCAAACGCGCCGGTCTGTACCAGGCGGATCGGTCCTCCCTGTGAGGACCTCCAACCGTCTAGCCCGGAACCTACGGAGGGAACTGCTGGTGCTGCAGAACGCATGACCTTAGCCGGTGCCCTCGACGGAAACTGTATCACGCGGGACCTTACGCAAGCCCCGTTCGTCAAGCGTCTATGGGTATGGACGAGGGGCCGCCTTGCGGGGGGGTTAAAATTCTCGAGGGGCTGTCGGGACCGGTGCCGGCGAGCGGCACGGTCCCAATCCGGTTCCCATCCGGACAGGGGCCGGGAACGAATACACCATGCGCAAGCCGAGCGAGTCTCAGGACGAGGATCGGTCCCTGCTTCAACGGGTTGCCCAGGGGGACCAGGCTGCCTTCGCCGCTCTTTACGACCGCTACGGGGCGTCGTCTTTCGGGATGGCCCTGAAGATCTGCAACAGCAGAGCGCTGGCGGAGGATGTGGTGCAGGAGGCCTTTCTTTCCATATGGCAACGGGCCGCCAGATTCGACCCGGATCGGGGCAGCGTCGCCGCCTATCTCTTCGCCGCGGTGCACAACAAAGCTGTGGACGCGGTGCGCCACGAAGAGTCGCTGCGCCGCCGGGAGGAAGGTGCTGCGGACTTCACCGCGGAGACAGAGGGGGAAGAAGTGGTCGAGGCTGCGTGGCTCGGGGTGCGACGCAAGGAGGTTCGCTCGGCGGTCGCCCGATTGTCCCCGGTGCAGCGAGAGGCGCTCGAGCTCGCCTACTTCGAGGGCCTGACCTACAGCGAGGTCGCCGACAAGCTCGGTATCCCGCTCGGGACCGCCAAGACCCGGCTGCGCGACGGCATGATCCGCCTGCGCGGCCTCCTCCCCCATCTCCAGGCGGGTGAGATATGACCCACGACGAGCTCCGCGACCTGGTCCCGATCTACGCGCTCGACGCCCTCGACGGCGACGAGGAGCTGGAGGTCCGCGGCCACCTGGAAACCTGCCAGCCCTGCCGCATGCTGCTGGAGTCCGACGTGCAGGCGGCCGCCAGCCTGGCCCTGGCCGCCGAGCCCGTGACGCCGCCTGCGGCGCTGCGCAGCCGGCTCATGACGGCGGTGGCCTCCACCCCCCAGGCGCCCTCGTTGCCTCCGGCGGTACCCCTGCGACCCCGCCCGCCGGTGACGTGGGAGCGGCTGTCAGCGCTCGTGGCGGTGGCAGCGCTGATCGTGCTGGGGGCATTCAGCTACCGCCAGACCCGCCACCTCCACGATCAGGCGCGCAAGCTGGCGGCCCAGAACGAGATCTTCCAGGCCCTGGCCAGCCCGCTCGCCACGGCGGTGCCCATGACGGGGACGGGTCCGGGGGTGAATGCCTCGGCCGAGCTCTACGTCTCGGGAGACAAGCACACCGCGGGACTCGTGGCACGCGGGCTGTCGGACCCCGGCAAGAACGTCTACCAGCTCTGGTTGATAGGGAACAACAACGTTCCCGTGCCCGTCCAGGCATTCCGGCCCGACGAGTCGGGGCTCGCACTGGTGCAGATCCGGACCAACCTTTCGAACATGCAGGGCATGGCCGTCACCGTGGAGGCCAGGGCCGGGAACTCGACGCCGCAGGGCTCGTTCGTCCTGAAGAGCTGACCGCAAGCACCACGATGCGGGTGGGGGTCCTCTCCGATACGCATATCCCCTCGCGGGCGCCAGGGATCCCTTCGCGGGTCGCCGAGGTGTTCGAGGGCGTCGACCTGATCCTGCATGCCGGCGACGTCAGCGTGAGGGCAGCCCTCGACGATCTCGCCGCCCTGGCTCCCGTGCACGCGGTGGCCGGCAACATCGACGACGCAGCGCTGCAGGCCGCGCTCCCGGTGCAGCTCCGGCTCGACATCGGCGGCGTCACCGTCGGGATGGTCCACGACTCGGGGCCGTCGAAGGGCCGCCGGGAGCGGATGCGGCGCCGCTTCCCCGGCGTCCGGGTTGTCGTCTACGGCCACTCCCACATGCCGGTCGTCGAGGATCGGGACGGCCTCATGCTGCTGAACCCCGGCAGCGCCTGCGACCCCCGCCAGGCCAAGGTGCCGACCGTGGCGATCCTGGAGATCGCCGGTGGGGACGTGTCGGCAGAACTGGTTGTCGTGTAGGCCTCACCCCGCCTCGGCCGCCACGACCGCGTTGCGGCCCCGGGACTTGGCGGCGTAGACCGCCTTGTCGGCTTCTCTCAGAAGCTCCTCGCTCGTCACCGTCCGGCCACCGGGGAGGAAGGCGGCGATCCCGGTGCTCAGCATGACGACACTGCCGGCGCCGCCCGCTCCGTGGGGGATGCCGAGGTCCTGCACGGCCCGGCGGATCCGCTCCATGACGGCGACCGCCGACGGCAATGTCTGTTCGGGGAGGATCAGCAGGAATTCCTCGCCGCCATAGCGGTACACGCCGTCGCCGTCCCTCGTCTGCGCCGTCAGGGTGGCGGCAACGCTCCGCAGAGCGTCGTCCCCGGCCTGGTGTCCATACGCGTCGTTGTAGGCCTTGAAGAAATCCACGTCGCAGATGGCCACTGCATAGTTCCGGTCGTGGCGTTCGCTGCGGAGGTGCAGCAGGGCAAGTTCCTCTGCGAGGCCCTGCCGGTTGCGCAGCCCCGTGAGGGGATCGGTTCGGGCGAGTCGAACCAGGTCGGCCCGGCACCGACCAAGGTCGGCATGGAGGGCGGTCACCCGACCGGCCGCGAGGAGTCTCGTCTCGAGCTCGAACGGGTCAAGGGGCTTGGTGAGGTAGTCGTCGGCACCCGCCTGCATGCCGGACAGCACATCGCGGCGCTCGGCGAGCGAGGTCACGAGGACGATGTAGGTGTAGCTGTCCTGCTCGGCTGCGCGGATCCTCCTGCACAGCTCGAGTCCGTCCATCCCGGGCATCATCAGATCGGTGACCAGGACTTCGGGAGGGTGGCCTTCGATCGCCTGCCACGCCGCGGCCCCATCGGCTACCACGACGCACTCGTGCCCGAGGCCCTCGACGACGGCCTGGGCAACCAGCCTCGATCCCAGGTCGTCGTCCGCAACGAGGATGTTCACGGAGCGGTTGCGACGATGCCGGCCAGGGCCTCGGCCGTCCGGGCGAGCTCTGCATCGAGCCGGTCGAGGAGGAGGGCGGATTCGGATTCCCCGGCCGCCGATGGACCGGCGAGCTCGAGCGCCTGGCAGAGGTCACCCACGCCGGTCGCGCCGATGTTGGCTGCTGCGCCTCTCAGCCGGTGGGCACGTTGCGCGAAGAGCGGTCCGTCGTGGGCCTCGACGGCGTCCCGGACCGACGCCACCCAGTCGGGTCCGTCCCTCACGAAGAGGCGGACGAGGGAGGGAAGGAGACCCCAACCGTCGGCGGGACCCAGCGTGCGGAGCATGTCGAGGCGATCCAGGTCGAGTCCATCATCCGGCGCCTTGAGGGGCGCCTCGGGCCGTGATTCGGTCGGCGCTTCGATGGGTCGTTCGGCCTCGCCGGTGGGCTGCCGCTCCTGGCCCCACCGGGCCAGCGCTTCCTGGAGCGCTTCGGCGGTGACCGGTTTGGAGACGAAATCGTCCATCCCCGCGGCCAGGCACTTGTTGTGGTCCTCGGGCAGCGCCGCGGCGGTCATCGCGATGATGGGCGTTCGGCGTTGACCCTCCTCCCGGCGGCGGATCTCGGCGGTCGCCTCGTAGCCGTCCATCTCCGGCATGTGGCAGTCCATCAGGACGGCGTCGTAGCTTCGCAGCCCCAGCGCCTCCAGCGCCTCGATCCCGTTGGCGGCCACATCGCACCCGTACCCCAGGGAGTCCAGGATCCCCCTGGCGACGGTCTGGTTGATGCTCTGGTCTTCGACCACCAGGACATGGCCACGCTCTCCGTGCGCCCGTGGCGGCTGCGGGGCCACCGCCGGCGCCGTGATCCGGCCGACCGCGCGGACCATGTGGTCGTAGAGCTGGGACAGCCGGACGGGCTTTGTGAGGCAGGCCCCGAAGCCCGCCTCCGTCGCGGCCTCTGCCTCGACCGGCATCGAGCTCAGCAGGAGCAGTGGGGTCGAGGCAAGCGCCGGGTCGGCGGTGATCGCCCGGGCCAACTCGAGGCCGTCCATGCCGGGCATCGCCAGGTCCAGCAGGGCAATGTCGTAGGGTGCTCCCTCGAGGTTGGCCTGGCGGAGACGCTGCAGCGCCGAGGAGCCGTCCGCCGCAACCTCGGCCCGCATGTCCCAGGCGGTGAGCTGCGACTCGAGCACCATCCGGTTGGTCTCGTTGTCGTCCACCACGATGGCCCGCAGACCCTGGAGACTGTGGACGGGCGCCGCCGTGGGTGCATCGGCGTTGCGCTGTACCTCGAACGGCAGCTCCACCCAGAAGGTGCTGCCCCTGCCGGGTTCGCTCTGGACACCGACGCCGCCGCCCATGGCCTCGGCGAGTCGGCGGCAGATGGCCAGGCCCAGTCCGGTCCCGCCGTAGCGGCGGGTGGTGGAGGCGTCGGCCTGGGAGAAGGACTCGAACACCCGGTTGACGTTCTCCGGCGCGATGCCGATGCCGGTGTCCGCGACCTCGAAGCGCACGAGGACCTGGTCGGCGGTGGGCTCGCCCTGCAGCCGTGCCCGGAGCACCACCTCGCCCCCGTCCGTGAACTTCACGGCGTTGGAGACGAGGTTGAGGAGGATCTGACGGAGCCGACCGACATCGCCCCGGAGCGACGCCGGCACATCGGGGCGGCAGTACGCCACCAGCTCGATGCCCTTTCCCCGGCTCAGCTCGGCCATCAGGGCTGCCACGTCGTCCACTGCCTGGGGGAGGTTGAAGTCGACAGCCTCGAGCTGGAGCTTGCCCGCTTCGATCTTGGAGAAGTCCAGGATGTCGTTGATGATGGTCAGCAGACCCTCGCCCGAGTGGCGCACGCCCTCGGCGTACTGGCGCTGCGTGTCGGTCAGATCCGTGTTGAGCAGGAGGCCCGTCAGGCCGATCACCCCGTTCATCGGCGTACGGATCTCATGGCTCATCGTCGCGACGAAGTCCGACTTGAGCCGTGAGGCGAGCAGGGC
>JAOPZY010000258.1 GCA_025963875.1 Actinomycetota bacterium | reverse complement strand
ACACCAACTTCAGCAACTTCATGCCGTTGATCGACGCCGTCGGGGGCCTGGACATCCACGTCTACCAGCCCATGCACAACCCCGCGGACACGGGCACCCACTTCGACCCGGGCGACTACCACATGCTTGGGGGAGACACCCTGGCGTTCAGCCGGGACCGCTACAACACCCCGGGCGGCGACTTCGGCCGGAGCAACGACCAGAGCCAGATCATCATCTCGGCCTTCCGCAAGTTCCACAAGCAGGCGCTCGACATGCGCTACATCTTCGACCTCATCCGGACCGGCCGGCAGCGGGCGGCCTTCAACTCGCCCCTCCCGGACATCATCCGGCTCGCCATGACCGCCCGTCTGCTTGACCCCGCCAACGTGAAGAGCTGCACGATGAGCGGCGTCGGCCAGACCGTCGGGGGGGCCAGCGTCGTGGTCCTGAACGGCGCCGATTCCGCGATCTGGAGCCAGGTCGCCAAGGACGGGTCGCTCCCGCCGAACCCCTCCTGCTTCATGGGTGTGAACTTCCAGATTCCTCCCGGCTAATCGACGGACCGCGCCGATCTGCGGCGGCGGGCGAGTGGATCGATGGCCAGGAGCGCCGTGACGACGCCGGCGAGGCCGCACAGGCAATGACGGTTCGGGCGGCCCGTGGCCCGAAGTTGGGAGCGAATCGCGCGCAGGCGCGCGCTAGGCTCCCAACCTTCCCTGGCGCACGAACGGCGTCCCCCCGGACCCGGGCCCGAAGAGTCTCTTCACGTCCTCGACGTCGAGTTCCTTCTTCGCCTTGCGCAGGCGGCCCACGCCGAAGAGGCGTTTGGCCCAGATCAGGTAGACGAGGATGGCGAGGTTGATCACAAAGGTCCCCAGCCTGAGGGGGCTCACCCTCTTGGTCAGCTCGATGATCTCGAAGGGCAGGAAGCCGGCCGTCGCCACCGCGGTCAGGTACTCGGCCCACCGCCGTTCCCTCCACAGTCCTACGGCCTCGGTGGCCTCCAACACGCAGTACACCGCGGCGGTGATGGCGACCAGCCGCAGGGAGCTGCTCCGGACGGTGAGCAGGTGCCGGAGTTCCCGATCGGCGAACGACTTGGTGGGCGTCGGCCCCGTCTGGCCGGCGGCCTGGTCGATGAACACCAGCCATCGCTGCAGCGTTGCCTGGAACAGCGGGAACCTTCGCTCCGCAAGGAAGGAGCCGACGGCAATGGCACCGAAGAGGACGGCATGGAACGCCCGGTCGATGGCGATGAGGCGCAGGATGATGGCCTCCCGCAGGCGCTTCCCTCGGCGGGGCATCTCCATCGATTCCAGGTCCGGGAGCGACTCCCGCTCGGCTCCGGCCGCGGTGTCGGCCGGCACCGCGATCCAGGCGTCGCAGCGCAGGCACCGGGCGAGGCGGCGGCCATCGGGGAGGTCGACCCCCACGCCGGAGTGCTCGGGAAGAAGCGTTCGCACCTCTGCGGCGGGAGCGACGTGCCCGCGGATGCCGCAGACGAGGGTCTCGGAGTTCCAGCGTCGACCACGCACGGCTGGCAGCCTACCCACAGGACACCCTTTCTCTTCGGACATGGATGAGCCGGCCCATCTCAGCAACGAGACGGGCCGGCCCGATGCGGCGGGGACGAGGGCGGCTGGCCAAGTTCGCCGCCCCCGTCCCGACCAACTCCCCCGGCTGTACTGGGTGGTCGTTGCTTAGCGGGGGGCCATGCTTGCTGGTGCGCCGGAACCCGAGGAGGTGGTCCGGCGACCCTGGTACGCCGCCTCGGCGGCGAATCCTGCGAACAGTGCGGCGACCATGGTCGCCACGTGCACGACGTTGTACGAGACCGGCAGGGCGCCCGGGAAGCCGAGGAGCTTGCCGGTGAAGGTGGCGGCGAAGATGCCGAGTGCGCTCACCAGGAGAAACACGATGCCGACGCCCCTGGCGACCATCTTGGCGACTGCGGTGCCGGCGAAGAAGGAACCGAGCACGGCGAGGCCGACCAGCCAGTGGATGGCGTTCTGTGCCGGCGTGATCTTGAGGATGGTCTGGCCGCCGACCATCAGGCTGCCCGAACCGAAGACCTTGAGACCCACCTCGAGTGCAGCGACCGCCAGATAGGCGAGACCGAACACCAAGGCGTACATCCGGACGATGCCCAATTTCTGTGAACCCTCCATGACCCGCTCCCTTCGCTCCCTTGGCTTGTGCTTGCAGGAGAGATTCGGAGCGGAGCTTGGGGCGGATGGCCCGGACTGCCGTGACGTCAGGGAGAAGCGGGCTGCGCTTCCTGAAGAGCCAGGGCCGCCCGGTAGGCATCCTTGGCCCCCGCCTCGTCGCCGGCGGCCTCGAGGAGGGCGCCGAGCTTGACGCCGGCACTGAGGCCTGCCTCCGGGTGGCCGCTCTCAAGGGCGCGGGCGTAGGCGTCGCGGGCGCCCGCCTCGTCACCCTCGGCCTCGAGGAGGCTGCCGAGGCCGAGCAGCGCCCAGGGAGCAACCTGGGAATTGCTGGTCGAGGCGGCCTCCTCGTACATCCGTACGGCATCCTTGCGCTCCCCCAGCTCCTCCAGCAGCGATGCCAGGCCGAGGGCTGCCGCGGCGGCGGCCTCGGGGTGGGCCGAGTCGATCGCCTGCTGGTAGGCGTCCCGGGCGGCGGCGTAGTCACCGGCGGCGACGGCGAGCCCGCCGAGCTTCACCGCGCCGTCCGGTGCGGCGTCCTCGTGGCCCGTCGCGACCGCCGATGCGTAGGCCTCCCGTGCCCGATCAGAATCGCCTGATTCCTGCAGCAGGTCGCCGTAGCGGATCCACGCCCAGGGACTGGCCTCGGGGTGGGCGAACGCAATGACCCCCTCATAGGCGGACAGGGCCGCGGCACTGTCGCCTTCGGCTTCCAGGAGGGCTGCCAACTTGAGGCCTGCCCAGGGCGTCGCGTCCGGGTGCTCGGTGGCGATGGCGGCCCGGTAGCCCTCGGCGGCGTCCTCCCGGCGGCCGAGCTTGTCCTGCATGGATGCCATGTCGAGGGCAGCCCAGGGAGCGAACTCGGGATGGGCGGAGGCGATCGCCATCTTGTAGGCAGCCTCCGCCCCGGCGATCTCACCCTGGTCGACGAGGAAGCCGCCGAGCTTGACTGCGGCCCAGGGCGAGATCTCGGGATGCTGGATGGCCAGGGCCGTCATGTACGCGTCCCGGGCGCCGTCGGCCTGGCCCCGCTTCTCGAGCAGGGCGGCGAGCCCGGACACCGCCCAGGCTGCGAACTCCTTGTGGCCGGTGGCGATGGACCAGCGGTAGACCTCCTCGGCCCGGTCGAGCTCCCCGCGCTCTTCGAGCAGCTCAGCGAGGCTGAAGGCGGCGGCGGGGCCCAACTCCGCGTGCCCGGTCGCCATGGCGTCGCGGTACAGGCGTTCGGCACGGGCGACGTGGCCCTGCTCCTCGAGCAGCGTCGCGAGCGTGAGGGCGGCCCGGGCCACCACCTCTGGCTCGATCGAGTCCCGGGCCTTGCGCCAGCCGCCCTCGGCCGCGGCCAGCTCCCTGCCCGAGGATGACACCCTGCCAGCGAGCGCCCCGACACGCAGGGAGCCGGTGAAGGCGCGGAGCACGTCGAGGCGGATATGGTCGGCGGTCTTGGCCCGCTCGTAGCGGCACGTGCCGTCCGCCTTGACCCCCCCGACCGGCGAGTGCTCGTCCAGGTGGACGTAGATGCGGTCGTCCGCACCCAACTCGAGGTGCAGCCCCGGCTGGGCGCCAACCTCCCGCAGCGAGATGACCCTCTTGTGGAGGATGGAGCCCGCAGCGGAGTCCTTGCAGAACGAGCCGCTGCGGATCAGGTCCTCGAAGAAGGCCTGGTTGTCGTGGGTGACGAAGTACGCTCCCCCGATCCCCTTGTCCCGGTTGCCGCCCACCGAGCGGATGTGCTCCCAGAGCCCCAGCGAGAACAGGCGCTTGTAGAGCGCCGTCATCACCAGGCGGGCGCCAAGATCGATCCTGGAGCCTTTTCGCTCGGCGACCGGTGCAGTTTTGATTGTCGACATTCTCGTGTCCCTGGACCAGGAACGGCGTGGCCGTAACTACTTCGCCAGCTTCGCCACCAGGTTCATGATGGTCTCCGTCGGGTCCCCCACTCCGTGCTTCTTTTTGAAGTGTTCGGCGACGTCGCGCATCAGATCCTCTT
Source organism: Actinomycetota bacterium (assembly GCA_025963875.1). Classification (GTDB taxonomy): domain Bacteria; phylum Actinomycetota; class CADDZG01; order JAHWKV01; family JAOPZY01; genus JAOPZY01. The sequence continues at coordinate 953 of JAOPZY010000258.1, read as the reverse complement.
TGGTGGCTGCCTTGAAGTGACCGTTACAGTTCGCCCCGGCGTCCACTCATTTGAATTCCGGCATGTCGGGCTCCCCCCTTCCAGCTCATACTCCCTCCTGCCTCATTCGGAACGGGACACCCCTCCGGCTCGCTCAGAACCTGCAGGCCGCGATGCCGTGCTTGTCGTAGTACTGCTGGTGGTACTCCTCGGCCCGCCAGAACTCCGGGGCGGGGAGGATCTCGGTCACGATCTTCTTGCGGTGCTCACCCGAACGGTCCTGGGCATCCCGGGACGCGATGGCGACGGCCTTCTGCTCGTCGTCGTGGAAGAAGATCACCGATCGGTACTGGCTCCCGAAGTCCAACCCCTGCCGGTTCTTCGTGGTGGGGTTGTGGATGTGCCAGAAGCGGTCGAGCAGGGTCTCGTACGACACCTGGGACGGGTCGTACTCGACCCGCACCACCTCGGCGTGGCCGGTGCGGTGCGAGCAGACGTCCCCGTAGGTCGGGTTCGACGTCTTGCCGCCGGCGTAGCCGACGGCGGTGTCGACGACGCCGGGGATGAGGCGGAACTCCGCCTCGATGCCCCAGAATCAGCCAGCGCCGAAGGTTGCGTACCTGGTCGTGGTCATACCGCACCGCCTTCCCGGTCCAGCTCCAGGGCACACGAGTTGATGCAGAACCGCTTGCCGGTCGGGCGCGGCCCGTCGTTGAACACGTGGCCCAGGTGCGAGCCGCAGGCCCGGCAGCGGACCTCGGTCCGCAGCATCCCGTGGGAGAAGTCCTTGTGCAGGTCCACCGCGGCGGCAACCGCCGGCTCGGTGAAGCTGGGCCAGCCCGTCCCGGACTCGAACTTGGCATCGGAGGTGAACAGCTCGGCCCCGCACGCCGCGCAGCGGTAGGTGCCGTCGTCATGGCAGTCGAAGTACTCGCCCGTAAAGGGGGCCTCCGTGCCCGCCTGCCTGAGCACGC
>JAOPZY010000221.1 GCA_025963875.1 Actinomycetota bacterium | reverse complement strand
GCACGTCGTCTTCCACGCATCATGAGCCGAAGCTGAGACTCGGTGAAGCCGAGATCGTCCGCATGGGGCTGGGGACAAACCGTCTCTCCAACACGCCGGCGAACGTGGCCTTCGTGAAGGAAGCGGTCGCCGCCGGGGTCGGGATGATCGACACCGCTCACTCGTACACACGTGGGGAAAGCGAAGAGACAATCGGTGCGGCGCTGTCAGCCAATCCCGACGGTGTCCTGGTAGGCACGAAAGGCGGGATTGGCGGCCCCGGTCACGGACGTCCGGAGGTGCTCCACGCCGAAATCGAGGAGAGCCTTCGTCGACTGCGCACGGACAGCATCCCTCTCTACTACCTGCACCGGGTCGACCGGGAGACGCCGCTCGAAGACAGTCTCGCCGCCATCAAGGAGTACCGCGACCGCGGCAAGATCCGGCACGTCGGTATCTCCGAGGTCTCGATCGACGAGATCGAGCGAGCCCGCCGGGTCGTGCCGATCGCCGCCGTCCAGAATCACTACAACATTTCCGAACGTAAACACGAGACGGTCGTCGACTACTGCGCTAGGGAAGACATCGTGTTCGTGCCCTTCTTCCCGCTGCGCGGTGACGGGGGGACCGCCGTTGAAGAAATCGCCGCTCGACACGAGGCGACGCCCGCGCAGATCGAGCTCGCGTGGCTCCTCCGGCGCTCCCCGACGATCCTGCCGATCCCAGGGACGCTGTCGCCCCAGCACCTGAAGGAGAACCTGGCCGCGTTGCAGATCGAGCTGACAGACACAGAATTCGAGGCGCTCAGATTGGCTTCGGCAGCTCCCAGATGATCGTCACCGGGCCCCCGCCAGGCGGGCCCTGATGTTCGGCGCCGCCGGAGACGTAGATGGCGGGTTCGCCCGTCAGGCCGGCCAGGAGTCCTCCAAGGGCAGCGCGAGCGTGCCGGGTGTCATGGATGTCCGAGTCGGTGAGCATGGTGTGCCGGCGACCGCGGACGCTGCCGCTGGGGTCGGCCTCAGCCTTCGCGAAGAGGTGGACTACGTGGCCCCCGGCGCCTCGGATCCGCTCCAGCGCCAGCTGCACTGAGGCCGCATCAAGGGCGTCTCGCATCACCGCATGCGTGGCCCGCAGCGGCCCTCGGGCCGCAGGATTGTGGCCGAGCACCACGATCTCGCAGCAGTCAACCTCGACCCCCGCGCTGGCGGAGGCGACGCTGGAGTAGACGCTCAGGTCCCCGGCAAGACCGGCAACGAGCTGGGCCTCGTTGATCTCACCGAGGGCATGGGCGGCGCCGAGCGCGGAGGCCGCCCGGCTGTGGGCCATGGACTCGTAGGTGTCGTTCGACGCGAGGACGCCCGGGGGTCGCTCCGCAATCACCACGCCCGTCAGCAGCGGGCATTTCACGAGCACGAATTCCACCTCCCCGGGCGAGATACCCGCGTCGGCGCAGAGCTGGCGCAAGGAGGCCGCCACGGCCTCGGCCTGGCCGCGCCGGCCGAGTTGCTCGGGTGCGATCCGAGGCGTACGACCAGCGGCAGCCACAAGAGCACCGCACGGATAGGCGCTGTCGTCGTCGGCGGTAGTGAGCACAACGACGTGCGGCGAGAGGACACCCTCGGTGCCACCCGACATGACGGCGACAATCGGCACCGGGAACACCGCCTGCCAGGCGGCGGCGGCCATCCCGCGCGTGAAGTCGTTGACGCACCCGTTGCCCTCGGTCTTGCCGATCACGGCAAGAGCCCGCGAGGGATCGAGGCCATCCTTGCAGGCCTGCGGCAACCCACTGGTGTCGGCTGGGTCCGCGCTCGGAATCCGGTGCAGGGACAGGACGCTCACGCCTCCACCTGCTCCCACGTGCAGACGAGCCGCTCCACCACGCAGACCGCCCCGAACAACGCGAAGCCGAGGAGGGCGGCGAGGATGATGGTGACGAACAGCGCAGCGGAATCGAGATGGTAGGACGACTGCAGGATCAGGAACCCGAGGCCGGCCTTGGCGCCGACGAACTCCCCCACGATCGCGCCCACGACGGCCAGGGAGCTCGAGATCTTGAGCGCCGCGAAGATGTAGGGCAGGGCCGTGGGCAGCTGCAGGCGGAGGAGGCGGTCCCGGCGGTTGGCCCGCAGCGCAAGGAACAGCTCGTTCTCGTCGGCGCCGATCGAGCGCACCCCTTTGATGGTGTTGACGAGCATCGGGAAGAAGCTGATCAGGGCGGCCGCCACCACCTTGGACGCAAGACCGGTCCCGAACCACAGGACGAGCAGGGGGGCGATCGCCACGAGCGGCGTCGTCTTCAGGGCGATGGCAATCGGGTACAGACCGCGCTCGAGGGTGCGGCTCTGGGCGAACGCGATGGCGCTGACGAAGGCGAGCAGGTTGGCGACGACAAAACCGAGCGCCACTTCCTCGGCCGTGATCCAAATGTGGGACCCGATGTCCGCTGGCACCGAGTTGAGCAACTGGCTCGGCCTGGGCACCAGGTAGGCGGGGACGTGCAGGACGCGCACCAGGACCTCCCAGCCGATCACGAAGACGGCCAGGAAGGCCGCCGGCGTCAGGAGGACCGGGGCGGCGCGCTGGATCGCAGAAGACGACGGAGTTGAGCGACGCATGCATGGAACCTTTCTGAGTCCTTGTGGTCGAGAACGCGGGGGCGGGGCAGGTCGACGGGGACGATGTCGAGCACCCGTCCGGGCCGCCCGCTCAGCACCACGATGCGGTCGGCCAGGAAGGTTGCTTCCTCGATGGAATGGGTGACGAGTACGGCGGCCTTCAGCTCCGGCTCGCTCTGGAAGACCCGGAGGAGCTCGAGGTTCATCTCCTCCCGGGTCAGCTCGTCGAGGGCGCTGAACGGTTCGTCGAGGAACAGCACGG
>JAOPZY010000192.1 GCA_025963875.1 Actinomycetota bacterium | reverse complement strand
CCCGGCTCCCGCCCGAGAGCCCAGAGTGCGGCGTATTGAGGGGTGCTCAGCTCGTACTCGCGAAGCTTCTCGTCCATCGCCAGACGAAGGGAGTGCTGGACGCGTTTGAGCAGGTACCCGATTGGCTGCGGCCCCTCCTCAAAGAGACCCAAGTTTTCATCCCCCGTTCGATAACCCGATTCCGGGCCAATTATCAGGGTCCTGGTCCTCATCAGGACCCTGCTATCAAGGTGTCACACATTCGTCTTTACAGGCCAGGGCCGCCGGCGCCCGGTTCTGCGGGTCCCCACGGGTAGGGCGTCGGGCGCGTGAGAGCGCGGGCCGATCGCCGGTGGGTGTCCTCGAGGGCCTCAACCCCCGCTCGCGTAAAACCCTGGTCCGTAAGGGCTTCCTTGGCGGCATTGATTGCGGCTCATAGGATCGGGCGCGTGCCACAAATACTTTGTTTACCCCAAAAGATGGCGGCGGAAACAGTTCGCAATTGGGCAACCGGGACTGAATTGCATACCAATCAGAAGGTATGTAATTCGCTCGGAAGGTATGTAATGCAATGGAACGATTGAGAGAAGGGCTCGCCGTGCCAGTCGGCCACGACAGGAATATCACGAAGAGGCCCCCTTGCGCCCTAGCTAAGCAAAACCGGGCACTCAACGGATCTCATTACTTCTCTCAATTCGGGCTTCTTTGCGCGCTGGTTCAGAGGCCGAGTTGATGACAAGCTACCAACTGGTTGCGTGCATTCCTCGCCATCCAGCATGGCGCACGCCACTGAGAAGCACTTCTGACGTAACCCGCCGGCAGGACGCGGCAGCCGGCACCGGCGATGCCGCCGCGGCACCATCGAGATGCTGCGGCGCGACCGCGAGTTCAGTCGCCCGATCCTTGCGGCAGCTGCAGGGCCCCCACCATCGGGCCGAACACGAACCCTTTGATCGCCGTCTCGTCACAGCCGGCGGCCGTCTTGCCTGCGTAGGTAAGGAAGACGCCGGACAAGGTGCCGCCCCCGGTCGCACCGGCCAGCGAACCAGCACCCGAGGCGATCGTCCAGGTCCCCTTCACGGTGCCGTGTTGGCTACAGCTCGCCGGGTCGAGCGTGAACGGCCAGGTGTTGAACGACCCGTGGACCACCACCTGCAGCGACCCGGAGCCGACGGCCAGAAGGTCGGTCTCGTCGTAGGAGTTAGTGTCCTGGTGGAAGTCGGCCGACTCGGCGGTCAACGTCCCCAGGCCGTGCACCAGCCCCTCGGCGACGACGAGGGCGGTGGGGCTCTCCACGGTGCCCGCGATAAGGAATCGTTGGTTCTGGCGTGCCTCGTCCGCCGCCGCCGGGATGCCGAGCGCCACCAGCGCCGCGAGAGCAAGGCAGGCGGCGAAGGCAGCGAGACCGGCGCGCCTCATCCGATCAGGCCCCGGGAAGCGGTGCGAGCCAGTTCCCCGGCGCCTCGGGGTCGTCGCTGAAGTAGAACTCCTCGAGGTTGCGCATCCAGTCCTGCTTGGAGATCCCGCCGCGGCCCCCCCGGTCCAGGTGCGTGAATGCCTGCCTCGCCTGGTCCTCGGAGTGCCGCCACGCACGGTAGTGAAGGATCAGCTCCTCCTCGCTGATGAGGCCGTCGCCGTCGCGGTCCGCCATCGAGTAGAAGGAGTCCACCAGGGCGCCCATCCCCGCCATGAAGGCATCCCGCTGGCTGATGAAGGCATCGAAGCCCGCCACATACTCTTCGAGGGTCACCTGGCCGTCCCCGTCGGAGTCAAACTGCCGGAGCTGGTCCCAGATGCCCAACGTCTTTCGGGCGAGGTCCTCGTATTCGGGCGAACCCGGCTCGAAGCCGTAGGCGGATCCGTGGCTCTCCACCAGCATTTCGATATCGCCGCGCTCCAGACGCCCATCCTCGTCTGCGTCCAGTTCCGCGAATCCTGAGGCAAGCTTGCGCGTCCGGAAGTCGGAAAGCATGATGGCGTCCTCCCTGTCGTTGCTCGGGGGTGCTTCGTTTGAGGTGAGTGTCGCCAGCCTACGCCGCTCCGTCAGGATCTGGAAGGGATGAATTCTCCCGGAGGGGGCGCTTCCTCTGTTCCCGGCCGGCTGACGCCTACAGCCCGACTGCCTCGTAGAGCGCCGCGACCTCGGCCTGCGAGAGCCTCCGGTAGCTGCCGGGCGCCAGTCGGTCGAGGCGCAGGGGGCCGAACTGGGTCCGGACCAGCCGCACGACCGGCAGGTCCACGGCCGCCAGCATGTTGCGCACGACGTGCTTGCGGCCCTCATGGACGACGACCTCAACCAGGCTCCGGGCATCCCGGCCCGGGCGGACGTCGACGACGGTCACGCTGTCGGCCCGGGCGGTGCCGCCTTGGGGAATCGGGACGCCCTCCTCCGTGAGACGCCGGAGGGCGCCGCGCCCGGGCTCCCCCTTCACCTCGGCGACGTAGGTCCGGGGCACCTCGTACGAGGGGTGGGCGAGGCGGTGCGACAGCTCGCCGTCATTGGTCAGCAACAGGAGCCCCTCGGTGGGGGCGTCCAGCCTGCCCACCGGCAGGACGCGCTCCGCGAACCCCAGCAGGTCGAGCACCGTCGTGCGGCCCTCGGGGTCCTTGCTCGTCGTGACCACACCCGCGGGCTTGTTGAGGGCGTAGTAGAGCTTGCCGGGATCGAGCGACACCCGCCTGCCCTCCACCGCCACCGCCACCTTCGTGGGATCCACCCGCTCCCCCAGGACGGCGGTCCGCCCGTCGACCGTGACGAGGCCTCGCCGGATCAGATCCTCGGAACGCCGGCGAGATGCGATGCCGGCCCCCGCCAGGAGCTTCTGGAGGCGGACCCCCTCCGGAACGGAACCGGCGCCCCGGGCGGGGGCGGGTTGCGCGGGCCGCTTCGGTTTGGGCCGAGGCTTGGGCGGCTTGGGCACGTTGGACATGGTCATATCCCGGGCCCGAGACCCGATTCCATTCGTTCCACCTCCGCGGTGGTCGGCATGAAACCGGCCAGCGGCGGCAGATCGGCGAGGCCCATGAGCCCGAGCCGCTCGGTGAAGGTGCTCGTGGTGCCGTAGAGGATGGCGTTGCCCGGTCCGGGGTCCCGGCCGACCTCCTGGACGAGCCCGCGGGTGACGAGGGTGCGCAGGACCGAGTCGGGCGACACCCCGCGGATCTCCGCGATCTGCGCCCGCGAGACCGGCTGGCGGTAGGCCACGACCGCGAGGGTCTCGAGGGCTGCCTGGGTCATACGGGCTGGCCGGTGCTCGGAGACGAAGCGCTCCAGGAATGGAGCTGCCGCGGGGTGGCTCGCCAGCCGGTACCCCCCGGCGACCCGCCGCAGGACGAAGCCCCGCCCCTGCTCGTCGTACGAACGACCCAGCTCCTCCATCAGTGTCTCGACCTCCGCTGCGGGCAGCTCCAGGACGAGGGCGAGCTCCGAGGATGCCACCGGTTCCTCTGCGACGAAGAGGATCGCCTCGGCGGCCCGCCGGACGTCGGCGCCGGCCGGGCTCACCGCAGCCCCTCCGGGCCGTCGCTGCGGCGTTCAGCCCCGGTGTGGGGCTGGCGCCACCGCACCGTGATGCCGTCGAAGGGTCCGGGCTGTTCGACCTGGACGTACTGCTGGCGGAACAGCTCGAGCAGGGCGAGGAACCGCACCACCACGTCCGCCCGGCTGGCCGACTCGCCGCAGAGGTCCCGGAAGGACACCGCCCGGCGGCGGCGGAGTTCCTCGGCCAGCACCTCGACCATCTCGGCGACGCTGACGCGCATGGGGGCGATGTACGACGTGTCCATCGGCGCCGGCACCCGGGGGGCGAAGACCTTGACCGCCACCTTCCAGAACTGCTCCAGCGTCACGCCCTCGAGAAGGTCGGGGAGGGCGGGGCGCAGCTCGTCGGGGACCCCACCGGTCCGGGTGAAGTAGCCCTCGTTGGCGTCGAGCGCCCAGCTGAGCGCATCAGCGGCGCCCTTGAAGGTGGCGTACTCGACCAGACGCTGGAGGAGCCGGTCCCGCTCCTCCAGGAGCGCAGCCATTTCCGGGTCCGCCTCCTGTCGGGGTAGCAGCTTGAGCGACTTCAGCTCCAGGAGGGTGGCCGCCAGCACGAGGAAGCTCGACGCGGCGTCCAGGTCGAGGGACCCCAGGGCCTCGATGGCCCGCAGGAAGTCGTCGGTGATGGTGGCGATGGTCACGTCCGCGACATCGACCCGGTCCTTGGACACGAGTTGCAGCAGCAGGTCGAGGGGGCCCTCGAAGACGTCCTGATGGACGGCGAAGCTCACCGGAGGACGCCCGAGCGGAGGCCCACCCGCTCCCGGACCAGCGCCATCGTCGGCCCCGCCACCGCCCGCGCCTTGTCCGCCCCCTCGTCGAGAACCTTGTCCAGCATCGCCGGATCCCCTATGAGCTCGGCGTAACGCGTCTGGAAGGGTTCCAGCACGGCCACGACCGCGTCGGCGAGGTCCGCTTTCAGCCTGGCGTAGCCCTGGCCCTCCAGGCGGGCGACGAGCTCCGGGGTCGACTCCCCCGTGACGGCGGCAAGGATGTCGAGCAGGTTGGAGACCGCGGGATGCTCCGGCCCGTACGCCACCGTCGACCCCGAGTCGGTGACGGCCCGGGCGATCTTCTTCCGGACCGACGGGAGATCGTCCAGCATGCCGATGGCGGAGGCGGGGCGGCCGGAGCTCTTGCTCATCTTCTCGGTCGGATCGTCGAGGGACATGATCCGGGCCCCCTGCCTGCCGATGACGGCCTCGGGGACGGGGAATGTCTCGCCGAACTTGCGATTGAAGCGGATGGCGAGGTCCCGCATGAGCTCGAGATGCTGGCGCTGGTCGTCGCCGACGGGTACGCGGTCGGCGCGGTAGGTCAGGACGTCGGCGGCCATGAGCGAGGGATAGACAAAGAGCCCCGCCCCGATCGACTCCGCCTCGCCGCCCCGGCTCTTGTCCTTGAACTGCGTCATGCGGCCGAGCTCGCCCATCCGCGAGAGGCAGATGAGGATCCACGCCAGCTCGGTGTGCTCCGGGACGTCGGACTGCACGAAGAGGACCGACCGCTCGGGGTCGATGCCGGTGGCGATCAGCGTCGCGGCGGTCCGGCGCACGCCCTCGGCGAGGGACTCCGGCTCCCAGGGGACCGTCATGGCGTGGAGGTCGACGACGCAGTAGAAGCATTCGTCCTGGGTGTCCTGCAGCTCCACCCAGCGCCGGAACGCTCCGATGTAATTGCCGATGTGGGGACCCTCGCCGGTGGGCTGGACCCCCGAGAAGACGCGGGTCATGCCCAGATACTACCGGGGGTCTGGACCGGTCTCGGGATCTCCCGGGCATTCTCCGGGCGGAGTACGGACGCCTCCCCAGTATGCTGCCCCCATGCGTCTCGGCATGATCGACCTGCTGATCCACGGGCAGTTCTCCGACTTCATCCTCATCGCGCTCGCGATCGTGCTGGCCATCGCGCTCCACGAATTCGGCCACGCCGCGGCCGACGAGCTCCAGGGGGACCCCACCGCCCGCCTCGCCGGGCGGTTGACGCTGAACCCCGTCCGCCACCTCGACCCGTTCGGGACGCTCATGATCGTGCTGGTGGGCTTCGGCTGGGGCAAGCCCGTCCCGATGACACCGAGCAAGCTCCGCAACCGGAGGTTCGGGGCGGCCCTGGTGGGGGCGGCCGGCCCTCTGGTCAACGTGATCCTGGCCTTCGTCTCAGGGGCGCTCCTGGCGCGCCTGAGCCCGGCCACGTCCGGTAGCCTCGCCTACCGATTCCTCCTGGAGTTCCTGTACCTCAACGTCCTGCTTGCCATCCTCAACGTCCTGCCCATCCCCCCGCTCGACGGGTCACGGATCCTCGGCGCCATCCTGCCGCCGAACAAGCAGCACATCATCTTCTTCCTCGACCAGTACGGCTTCGTGATCCTGCTGATCGCAGCGTTGCTGGTCCTCCCCCGCATCCTGGGGCCGATTGCCACCTCAGCCTCCAACCTGGTGCTCCGGATCGTGGGCTGAGAAGCCGACTTCCCTGCGAACCATGTATCACCTGCCCGGGCACGGCGCTCAAAGGTAGGCGATGCCGATGTACTACCTAGAGGTCTGGCAGCCCCAAGGGCGGGATGTCGTCGTCCTGGACGCCCAGCGGGTCAGCATGGGCAAGGCTCGCTCGAACGACGTCGTCCTGGCCTCCGACGCGACGGTGTCCCGGATGCACGCGGTGCTGGAGCGCTTCGCCGGAGGATGGTGCGTGCGGGACCTGGCGGCTCGCAACGGCACGTTCGTCAACGGCCAGCGGCTCCTCGGGGACCGCCAGCTGCGCAGCGGGGACGAGATCCGGCTCGGGGCCACAAGGCTGGTGTTCACAGCGGAAGGGCTCGACCCGGACGAGACCGAGACGCAGGCCGCCAAGTCGGCGCCGGCGCTCACGCCCCGAGAGCGCGATGTGCTCGTGGCCCTATGCCTCCCGCTGGCCTCCGGAGACCTTTTCACCGAGCCCGCGCCGATCCGGCAGATTGCCGACACCTTCGTTGTCACGGAGGCGGCCGTGAAGCAGCACCTCCTGCACCTGTACGACAAGTTCGGCATCTACTCGGGCACGGGTTCTCGCAGGGTCCGGCTCGCCAACGAAGCCATTCGCCGTGGGGCGGTCAGCGTCGGAGAGTTGCGGATCGCAGCGTGTCCCGAGGCGCCCCTCAAGGCGCCGGATAAGTTGAGGGAGGTGCCTCCACCGTGAGTTCCACAGTCTCCACCGTGCGTTCCCCGATCCGCGGACGGTACGAGGTCCTGGACATCGTGGGACGAGGCGGGCAGGGGACCGTGATGCGCGCCATCGACGTCGTCCACCAGCGCCACGTCGCTCTCAAGGTGAAGGCGCTGCCCCAGGGGGAGGACTGGAAGGCCGGGCTCGAGGAAGCCCGGGTCCTCTTTACCGTGCGCCCGCACCCGAACCTTGCCCTCCTGCGGGAGGACTTCGTCTTGGAGGACCGCTACTACCTCGTCATGGACTGGATCGAGGGACGGAACCTGCGCCAGGTGCTGACCACCGAGGGCACCCCGGGGCTCCCGCCCGAGCGGGTGCTCGACTACCTGAAGCAGGCCGGCGAGGCGGTGGACCACCTGCATGCCCACGACCCGCCCGTGATGCACCAGGACCTGAAACCTTCCAACTTCGTCTTGACCTCGGAAGGCAGGGTCGTCCTCGTCGACTTCGGGATCTGCTCCCCCGCTAGGAGCAACGGGAGCGTGGCGCGGCTCACCCCCGACTACGCAGCCCCGGAGGTCTTCACGGACGGCCCGAGCCCCTCCTCGGACATCTTCAGCCTCGCGGCAACCGGGTACGCCCTCCTCACCGGTGCGCCGCCGCGGCCCGGCGTTCCGCCCGAGGTGGCCGGCACTGCGGGCACAGCGATGATCCAGCGCATCCGCCTCGGACTGGCAATCGATCCGGCCCGCCGGCCTTCCTCGGCAGCCGCCCTCGTGCAATCACTGCAGCCCGGAGCAGGGCCCCTCCGGTTCCTCGGCCCCGGGTGGACGGCCGGGGGCGAGGCGCCGGCTTGCAGTGGCAGCCGCCCTGCCGGGGCTTCTGGCCGTCGCTCTTCTCGCCTTCGGGCCTCTCCGTGCCTTCCGGTCGGGAGGCCGCCCGGCCCGCGCTGTTCCCCAGCCGGCGGCCACGCCCCTCCTCCGCTCGGTCGGCGAGAGCCTTGCGAGTTGCCCCCTGGGCTACCTCTGCGCCTGGCAGGCCCCGCAGTTCCGAGGAGCCGGCGTCGGCATCTTCGGGAGCGAGCGAGACTTCGGCAAGTTCCCTCAGCAGCTGCGCTTCATCGCCGGCCGGGCCGCCTCCTTCTACAACCACGGCATCCCCGCTCCCCAGGAGGGCAAGCCCGACGTCATGGTCTTTGCCGGCACGGAGTTCCAGGGGGGCCGGGTGTGCCTGGCAAACGGCCAGTCGCTGCCAACGTTACCGGCTCCCATCGTGACGACATCGGCAAGCTCCAACCTCTGGCTCGCAAGCTGCTGACCCTGGGAGGGGTTTGAGCCGAGGTCAGTCCACAATCGCGCGTATTTGCGCGCTGGGCCCCTAAGTTCACCGGAGCCCCTTCAGCTGCCGAAGTTCGAGGAAGCTCTTCGGTCGCAAGCCGGGGGACGGCCGAGCTGGAGGAGGGCCGAGGGCCGGGGGGGCCCGCTCCGCTTGGCCACGGCCCCCCGGAGATGCAGGAGGAGCTTCGGGAGCGGTTGCCTTCGCCTGGGTTCCCTTGCCTATCCATCAGGTAAGGAAACCGCTCCGTAACCAACACGGAACCCTCATTCGACGCGCGATTCTGCCGGACCTCGCCGAGCGCCATGATCCGTCTACAAGGAAAACCGACTCGGAAAGGGGGTGGGAATTCCGGCGGGACTCAGGCGAAAGGTACGGCACATCAGCAACCAGAACGCGTCCGGTTGAACCGGCCGCCTCACGAAAGGAAAACCATGATCCTCCGAAAGGCACTCGTTTCGCTTGCACTCGGAAGCACGCTCCTCGCCACGGTCGGCACGCTCGCACCCGCAGCCCAGGCCGCTCCGGTCGCTCCGGCAACAAGCACGGCGGTTGCCGTCCCGATGGACAGCTGTCCCTGCAACCCGCCGGCCGGCATCGGCTGGAACTACATCGACAACTACTTCTGGCACGACGACTGCGACGCTGCCGGCAGGCGCAACCTCAACACCGGTCGGTGGACCGAGTACCAGTGCACCGGTGGCGGGGTGTTCAGCAACTACGAGCTCTGGGTCCGTTAGGCCGGGTGCGTCCCGTCGAACCGGTCGCCCCATGAAAGGAAAAACCATGATCTTCCGCAAGGCGCTTGTGTCACTTGCACTCGGCAGCACGCTGCTCGCCGCGGTCGGCACGCTTGCCCCCGCAGCCCAGGCCGCTCCGGCAACCAGCACGGCCGTTGCCGTCCCGATGGACAGCTGCCCCTGCAACCCGCCGGCCGGTATCGGCTGGAACTACCTCGACAACTACTTCTGGCACAGCGACTGCGATGCCGCCGGCAGGCGTGAACTCAACACGGGTCGATTCAGCGAGTACCAGTGCACCGGTGGCGGGGTGTTCAGCAACTACGAGCTCTGGGTCCGTTAGACCGGGGTCGCATCATCTAAGAATCGCCTCCCGCCCCATCCTTGGGGCCGGAGGCGCGTCCAGCCACAGGAAGCGATTGAAACGGAGACATCGGCCCATCCCGCACAAAAGAACCTGAAACGGACCCCCCGTTTGGGGGACACTGCTTCAGGAATTTCCAGTGCATTTCCTGTCCCATTTCGTCGTGATTCTCGTGGTGAGCGAATATTAATTTGACCACCCCAGATGTCGGGCTTATGGTCCGTTGAGCAGCAACGACAGCATTGTCGTGCAATTGTCCTGGGGGGCTCCAATCAATCGCTCTTGTGGTGTGCCGTGCCTGGATCCTGCGTCGGCAGCATGCCTGATGCCGCGGCCGCGACGGCTTCCATTCCTGAACGGACCCTCAAAAATCAGGGGACCTCCCTGACGAGAGATCCCCTGATCAGCTGACCTATTCGCCGCTCACCTTCGCGAGGAAACGCGACGATTTGGTCACCACACTCTAGCAAATCCACGCCACAACTCAAGGTGCTTGACGGGTCGCGGGCCGGGCGCGGGCGGGAGCCGCACGGGCCTCGAAGGCCGGGGGTAGCGGCCCGGATCAAGCCGGATAGGGAGAAATCAACTCATGGGCAACATTCGACTTCGGGGCGTCAGCCTCGTCGCGCTGGCGGGACTCGCCCTTGCGGCGGCCACGCCGGCATGGGCAAGCGGGACCGTGAGCGGCTCGGCGTTCGGAGTGAGCGTCAACGCCACCGTGGCCGGCATCAACGTCACCGCAGGCCCTACGCCGAGCGTCACCCTGCCGCCCACCGGCGGCAACGTCAGCCAGTCGCTGGCCACCATCTGCGCCGGCACCGCCTGCAGCGTCCTGTCGGCGGGGATCCTCAATGCGGCCACCCAGGGCTCCACGACCGGGTCGCCGAGCTCTGCCAGCTCGGCGTCGGTTGCGACGGTCAACGCGCTCGCCGGCGTGCTGACGGCTGATCTCATTGCGAGCAACTGCACGGCCAACTCGTCGGGCGTCACGGGATCGTCGACGTTGACGAACGCAAAGCTGTCCGGGGCCACCCTTGCGGTCAACCCCGGGCCGAACACCACGCTCACCGTTGCGGGCCTGGCCACGGTCATCCTGAACGAGCAGATCACGTCGTCCAGCGGGGGCACGAACTCCATCACGGTCAACGCCGTGCACATCCTGCTGAACCTCGGGCTCGCTACGGGTGACATCATCATCTCCCAGTCCCACTGCGACGCCACCGCAGGGACGGTCGTTCCGGTCGGGACGATCGGCGTGCTGGGGCTCACCGGCCTCGCCGGGATCGGCTTCGCATTCATGCAGCACCGGGGCTACCGGCGGCGCCTGGCGGCAGCGGCTTCGCGGAGCGCGCTGTGAGAGTCCTGGCCATCGGCGCCCACCCGGACGACATCGAGCTCGGCTGCGGTGCGGCCCTGCTCGCCCATGTCGCCCGGGGGGACCGCGTGGCCATGCTGGTCATGACGCCCGGGGAGCAGGGGCCACAGGCCGCCCAGTCCCGGGTCAGTGAGCAGCAGGAGGCTGTTCGGCGCCTCGGTGCCGAGCTGTTCTGGGGAGGCTTCCAGGACGGGATGGTCCCGGACGGGAGCCTGTCGGTGCAGGCCGTCGAGAGCGTCATCGCGTCGACCCGAGCCGACATCCTGTACACGCACTCACCGAACGACACCCACCAGGACCACCGTACGGTCGCCGCAGCCAGCCTGGCCGCTGCCCGCCGGGTCACCCGGGTGCTCACGTATGAGGCCCCGACGTCGCGGGGGTTCGTGCCCCAGATGTTCCTCGATGTCGAGGGCTTCGTGGAGCAGAAGCTGGACCTCATCCGGGCCCACGAGTCGCAGGTGCTGAAGAACCGCCTGGTCGACCTCGAGGCCGTCGCGGCTCAGGCCCGCTACCGCGGGTTCCAGGGCCGCGTGCACTACGCCGAGGCGTTCGAGATCGAGCGCTTCGTGTGGGACCTCTCCGCCGGTGCCATCGCGGCGCCGTCGGTGGAGATCGTGTTCGAGGGAGTGAGCTAGTGCGGGCACTCCCTGGTTGTTGCCGCCGCGGGGAGCTGGCTCCCTGAGCGGCTTGCGGGCGGGTCGGGGGCCGTCGTCCTTCATGGACGGCGGCCCCGCGGGCCTTGTCGAGGACGTCGGTGAAGGCACCGGCGGAACCCCATGGACCTTCGCCCTGCTCGCCGCCGCCGCGCTCGTCGGCACGGCGCTGCTGGGATTTCCCCTCCTCGTCAACGCCCTGGGCGTTGCACTCCAGATCAGCTTCTTCGCCTTCTTCGCACGCCATCTGGCCTTTGCGGTTGCCGCGCTCGACTCGGCGCCGGCCGACCTGGCCGCCCCCCTGATCGAGACCGGGATCCAGCCGCCCGTGACGGTGCTGGTTGCCTGCAAGAACGAGGAGGCGGTGGCGGAGGTGCTCGTCACGAGCCTCCTCAGCCTGGACTATCCGGCGGAGCGCCTCCAGCTCGTTGTCGTCGACGACGGCTCCTCGGACCGCACCGGTGAGATCCTCGACACCGCAGCGGCCCGAGAGCCTCGCCTGGCCTGCCTGCACCGGGCCCCGGGGGCCGGTGGCGGCAAGTCAGGGGCACTCAACGCGGCCCTTCCCCTCGCCACGGGCGAGATCATCGTCGTCTTCGACGCCGACCACCGTCCCCGGGCCGATGTGGTGCGGCGCCTCGTGCGACATTTCGCGGACCCGGCGGTGGCGGCGGTCCAGGGCCGCTGCGAGATCGTCAACCCGCACATCTCCCCGCTGGCCCGCTTGATCGCCATCGACTACTTTGCCGGCTACCTCGTGAACGAGTACGGCCGGCAGGCGCTGTTCGGCCTTCCCGCCTACGGCGGTGCCAACTGCGCGGTGCGGGCCTCCGCCCTTCGGGAGCTGGGGGGATGGAATCCGCGCAGCGTTACCGAGGACACCGACCTCACGCTCCGGCTGCACCTGGCCGGCTGGCGGGTGCGGTACGACGTCACCGCCGTGGATGCCGAGGAGGCGGTCGCCACGGTCTCCCGCTACTGGCGGCAGCGGCACCGTTGGGCACGCGGCCACCAGCAGGCGTGGCGGGACTACCGCCGGGCCGTATGGCAGAGCCGTCACCTCTCGCGCCCGCAGAAGGTCGAGACGACGATGTTCCTCCTCGCGTTCCACCTGCCGGTGCTGGCCGGCCTCGGCCTCCTGGTCCTCGGGCTGTGGCTCGCCGGCCTGGTCATCCCTCCCGACCCGCTGCGACTGTTCCTCCTCTGGACCCTGCTGTTCCTCGGCCCCCTGCTGGAGCTGGGCGCCGGGCTCCTCGTCAGCCGGAGTGACCGCCGGGAGGCCTTCGCCCTCGCCTGGTTCCTTCCGCTCTTCTTCATCTCCATCTCGCTCTGCTGCGCCGCTTGGGTCGAGGGCGTCGCCGGCCGGCGGTACGCCTGGGCCAAGACCGCCCGAGCCGGCGAAGGCATCCCGCAAAGGACCGGCGCATGACCCGCCGCGCGCGCCGGAGCGCGATCAGGGTCGTCCTGGTGCTCGTGGCGGCGACCGCAGGGTTCGCCCTCCTGCAGGCCCCCACGCGCCACCTCGAGGCGCTCGCAACGGCATGGACCCTGCACCTGGTCGCCGGCGGACGGCCGCCGCTCGCCATCGGTCCCGAGATCATCGTGCTGCCCGTACACGGTTACCCCTTCGCCGCCCTCGTGACCCCCGCCTGCTCGGTCCTTGCCTCGGTGCTCGCCCTCGTCTGCCTTGCCGCCCTCGCCGCCAGCTCCCGTGGGCGTTCCCGGTCCCGCGAGCTCGCCGCCCTCATCGCCGCGGTGGCGATCGTGACCGCCGGCAACGTCATCCGGATGGCGGCGGTCCTCTGGGTCGGATCGGTGGGGGGACGGGGAGCGCTCGTCATGTTCCACGACTGGGTGGGCGCCGTGTTCACCTTCGGGTACACGCTCTTCGGGTACATCTTCATGCTGTACCTGGTCCTGCCGCGGCGGGCTGCCGAGGCGCTCGCATGACCCATCCCGACGCCTCCAGCGTGCTACTTGCGGTGGGCATCAGCCTGGCCGTTGCCGGCATCGTCTGGCGGCGCGTCACCCGGTCGCGGGGTCGGAGCCGGGTGCGACGGAGTCTTGAGCTCGCCCTGGGCGCAGGGGACGCGGCGGTGCGGAGCTCCGCCATCGCCGCGGCGGGTGCGCAGGGACTGTCGGCCTTCGCCGACCTGCTCCTGCGCTGCGCCGCCACCGAGACCGATCCGGCGGTCATCAGGACGCTGGCCGCCACCGTCGCACGCCAGCAGTGGGAGCCGATGGACTCTCGGGCGGTCGTGGAGCTGCGGCTCTGGGCCCACCGCCACGAGCCTGCCGCCCAGGGCCCATCCGCTCGCACGCTTGCGGCTGTCCCTCCCCCACTGGAGATGGCATTCGTTGCCCACACAGGGATCCCGGAAGGAATCCAGGTACCGGCGGTGCGGAGCAACGGGAACGGCAACCGGCTTGTCACGTTGCCGGCCCGGCTCGACCGCTCCCTTTCCGCGGCGCCGATCGGCCGGGGAGCCGGCGTGCAGGGGCGGACGATCATCGTGACCGGGGCGGGCGGACCGGCCGGCGTGTCGGTGATCCGGGCGCTGGACGGGCACGGGGTCCGGGTCATCGGCGTCGACGCCGATGAGCTCGCGGCAGGGCTGCGCCTCGCCGACGAGGGGTCGGTGGTGCCGAGGGCCGACGATCCCAGCTACGTGGCCGAGATCGTCGCAGTGGCGAGGCGGACGCAGGCCACGGCGGTCGTGTGCACCGTGGCCGAGGAGATGGCAGGGCTGGCCCGGGCGGAATACCAGCTCCGCGACGCGGGGGCAGGAATCTGGATCCCCTCGGCTACCGCCCTCGAGGCCTGCCTCGACAAGTGGCGCTTCGTCCAGGTGATGCAGCGGGCCGGCGTGAAAGTCCCGGCGACCTCGCCTGGGCGAGTGGACCGGGTCCCCGGACCGTGGATCGTGAAGCCCCGCTTCGGGCGCGGCTCGCGCGATGTCTACACCGCAGACGACAGCCGTGACCTCGCCTGGGCGCTGCGGCGGGTCGACCAGCCCATCGTCCAGACCCGGGTCACCGGCCGTGAATTCACGGTCGACGCTCTGGTGGACCCGTACGGGACGCTGGCCGGCGCGGTCCCCCGCTGGCGGCTGGAGACCAAGGCGGGGATCTCCACGAAGGGCAGGACGTTCTCCGACGACGCCCTCGTCGCCCGCACCGGGGAGGTGCTCGCCGCAGTGGGGCTGACCGGGCCCGCCAACGTCCAGGGATTCGTCGACGAGGCCGGTACGATCACCTTCATCGAGGTCAACCCTCGGTTCTCCGGGGGCCTCCCCCTCTCCATCGCGGCCGGGGCCGACCTGGTGGGCGAGTACCTCCGGGGCGTGCTCGGCCTGGCGATCCGCCCCGAACGGCTCACCTACCGGAGCGGCGTGACGATGATCCGACACTTCGAGGAGGTCTTCGAATCGTGAGGCTGCTCATCCCGCTCGGGACGAGGCCCGAGATCATCAAGCTCGCCCCC
>JAOPZY010000191.1 GCA_025963875.1 Actinomycetota bacterium | reverse complement strand
CACCGACGCCGAGGCCACGCTGGCGGGGATCTGGGCCGACGTGCTCGGCCTCGAGCGGGTCGGGGTCGAGGACAACTTCTTCGAGCTCGGCGGGGACTCCATCCTGAGCATCCAGGTCGTGTCGCGGGCCCGCAAGGCCGGCCTGCGCTTCGTGGCCAAGGACCTTTTCCAGCACCAGACCGTCGCCGGCCTCGCGCCCCTGATCACGATCGTGGACGACGGGGCGGCCGAGCGGAAGCCCGTCGTCGGCCCCGTCCCGCTCACGCCGATCCAGCACTGGTTCTTCCGGACGCGCAGGGTCAACCCTCAGCACTTCAACCAGTCCCATCTCCTGGAGCTGACCGACGATCTCGACGAGGAGGCCCTCCGGCGAGCGCTCGACGCGCTGGTGGCCCACCACGACGCACTCCGCATGCGGTTCGTCCACACCGACGGGCAATGGCAGCAGCACAACGCCGGCCTCGAGCCCCTCGAGTCCATGGAAGTGCTACAGCGGCACGACCTGTCACACGTGGGGGAAGAAGAGCTCCCGGCTGCCATGGAGAAAATCGCCGACGAGATCCACGCCAGCTTCGACCTCCGGAGCGGTCCGCTGTTCAAGGGCGTGCTCTTTGTCTCCGGACCTGGGCGCAGGCCCTACCTCTTCCTGGCGGCGCACCACCTTGTCGTCGACGGTGTCTCGTGGCGCCTCCTGTTCGACGACCTCGATGCCGCCTACCAGCAGGTGGTCCTGGGACAGACGATCGATCTCGGACCCAAGACGACGTCGTTCCGGGACTGGGCGCTGGCGCTGCGTGACCACGCGGCCGGCGGGGGGTTCGACCAGGAGCTCGACCATTGGGCGGCAGCGTTGGAGGGGCCCGAGCTGCCGGGGGATGCCACGGTGGTGCCCGTGCGGACGCCGGCCAGGGTGGTCTCCGTCCAGCTGAGCCGCGAGGAGACCGATGCCCTGCTGCATGCGGCACCCGCCGCCTACCGGACCGGGATCAACGACGTCCTGCTCGCAGCCCTGGCGTGGGCCCTGTCCCGGTGGACCGGATGCGAGCGCGTCTCCATCGACCTGGAGGGCCACGGCCGCGAGGACGTCCTCGACGGCGTCGACCTCTCTCGCACCGTCGGCTGGTTCACCACCCTCTTCCCCGTCGTGCTCGACGTGCCCCCCGGAGAGGAGCCCCGGTGGCGTGAGCTGGTCAAGTCCGTGCGCCGGCAGCTCCGCGCCATTCCCGGCAACGGGTTCGGTTTCGGGGCGCTGCAACACCTGGGCCCGGGGCCGGCTCGCGAACGGCTGCTCGCCGGAAAGCCGGGGCCGCAGATCGTGTTCAACTACCTGGGCCAGTGGGACGCCCGGTCGCAGGGAGAGATTGGGAGCAGCCTCTACCGGACCTTCCACGGGTCCCTCGGGCAGGCCACCGACCCCGCCGATGTGGGCGAGCACCTGTTGGAGGTGGTGGGCGAGGTGGGTGACGGAGAGCTCGGCTTCTCCTGGTACTACCGGCCCGACCGGTACGCGGCCTCGACGGTGACATCGGTTGCCCACGACTTCGTCGACGCTCTCCGGCGGATTGCCCGGCACGCGGCGGAGACGGCCTGATGGCGCACCGCAACGGAGACGAGCGCGGACGGCCCGCCACGATCCCCCTGTCACGCAACCGGAACTTCCAGGTGCTCTGGGGCAGCCAGGTGGTGTCGGAATTCGGCCTCAGCGCGTCGACGATCGCCTTCCCCCTGCTCGTGCTCGCCATCACCGGCTCAGCGGGAGCGTCCGGCCTTGTCCTCGGCGTGATCGCCGCGGCGCATGTCGTCGCCGGGCTGCCGATGGGAGCGCTCGCTGACCGTTGGGACCGCAAGAAGATCATGCTCGGCTGCGAGGCGGCGCAGGTGATCTCGGGAGCCAGCCTGGTCGCGGCGATTGCGTGGGGCGTGGTCACGCTGCCGCATATCATCGTGGTGGCGGCAGTGATGGGTGTGTGCTCGGCCCTGTTCGTCCCGGCCGAGGACGCGAGCCTGCCGAACGTCGTGCCGGACAACCAGGTCTCGACGGCGGTGGCGATGAACACCGCCCGCTCCTATCTGGCCGACCTGCTGGGCACCGCAGCCGGCGGGTTCCTGTTCGCCCTGAGGAGATTCATGCCGTTCGCCGTCGACGTGGTGACCCACGCCCTGGCCCTCGTCGGGCTGACGTTCCTCCGCTTGCCGCCCAAACCCGATCCGGAGACCCAGCCGGAGCCCGAACCGCATCTTGTCCATGAGATGGCGGCGGGTCTGCGCTGGGTCTGGGGGAACCGGTCGATCCGGGTGGTGGCGTTCTGTGCCGTCGGCCTCAATCTGTTCTTCGCCGCCTACTACATCGTCATCATCGTGCTGGCCAGAGGCAGGGGTGTGCCGCCGGGTCAGATCGGCGTCATGGCGGCGATGCTGGGTGTGGGCGGACTCCTCGGCACGCTGGTAGCGCCGTACCTGCACCGGAAGCTCCACCCGTACGTGTCGATCGTCAGCGTGTTCTGGATCCTGACGGCCCTCGCCCCCCTCGCCGTCTTCCTCCGCAACGGGTACGGCCTCGGGGTGCTGTTCGCCGCGATGGCGTTCCTCCCGCCGACCGCGAATACGACCATCATCACCTACCAGCTCCTGGTGACGCCCGATGGGATGCGCGGCCGGCTGGCCAGCGTGATGGGCGTGCTCGGCGGCGTCGCGGCCGCCCTCGGCCCGGCGGTCGGCGGCCTCCTCGTGGGGGCCGTGTCCTACGACCGGGCGGTCCTGCTATGCGCGGCCGGCCTCGCGCTGGTCACGGTGCTGGCCACCCTCAGCCCCACGCTGCGCGCCTTTCCCGGCCACGATGCCGGCGAGGCGTCCCCCGTGGCCGAGCAACCCCTCGAACGGCCTCTTTCGACGCAATCGTTCTCAAGCGAATCGCTCCCCAGCGAAAGGAGACAGCGAGATGGATGACGACGCCCGCTACGAGGTCCTGCGCAACGACGAGGACCAGTACTCACTGTGGCTGGCCGGCCACGAGGTGCCGGCAGGGTGGTATCGCGTGGGCAAGGAAGGGACGAAGCAGGAGTGCTCCGCCTACGTCGACGAGGTCTGGACAGACATGCGTCCCCGGAGCCTGCGCGAGCAGATGGACGGCGCGTCGGGGTCGTAATCGCACCGGACCTGGGCGGTCGTCTCAGCTTTCCCGCGGGCCCCCGGAATGACGGCGAGCGAGGCGGCCGCCCACCTGGATCAGGTCGAAATCCCCGCTGATCGGATCCGGCAGGAGCCGTCCCGCGTTCGCCCACTGTCCCGACTCCAGATCCTGCTGGGCGAACGTGAAACCCTCGTGGAATGCGAGACGCGCGATGTTCTCGCCGTCGACTGCGAGCAGGGCATCCCGGCGCTCCAGCGTCACCGAGTACTCAAGGTTCCCGTTCAGGTAGCTGCCGACGCAGTCGGGTGGAGCAGATGTGCGCGGGCCCAGCCTTTCGATTGTGGAGTAGTTGGCGATCGGCAGGCCTGCTCCTGCCAGCTCGGTGACGAGTTCCTGCCACAGGCCGATCCCCCTGACTGCATTGGTGGTGCAGGCCACAACGGTGCCGCTGACCGGCTCGATGCGCAGGTAGCAGGCGGTGCCGTCCGCATTGCCGTCGTGGCCGACCCAGACGGTGTCTCCGGTGGAGAACAATGCCAGCCCCAGCCCCCATCCGTCGGCGATTCCGAACGGCTGCGCCGCAGGAACGGCCTCCCGCATGTGCTCTGCGTACGCGGGCGGCAGCAGCCCCGCCGTGCAACCACCGAGGTGGACCGATCCAAAGGTCACAAGGTCGACGGCGCTCATCTGCAGCGCGCCCGCCGGGGCCTCGGCGAGGGCCTGGGACTGCCCGACGGGACGGATCCTGTCGATCGAGGCGTTGTACGAATGACCGGTGGCAACCGCACGCCCCGGCGGGCGGTGGTCGGGTGTGGCGATGAAGGTTGCCTCGATGCCCAGGGGCCGCAACAGGATCGACTCCACGGCCTCCCACCAGGTCATGCCGGTGACGACCTCGATCAGGTGACCCGCCAGGACGTAGCCGATGTTGGAGTACGAGAAGCCGGTGCCCGGAGGAACGACCCGGTTCTGGCTGAGACAGTGGTCAAGCACGTAGCGCCGCCGGGACGCTCCGGCAACCTCCGTCGAGTCGGGGCCGAGGCAGAGACCGCTGGTGTGACTCAGCAGGTCGCGAAGCGTGAGCTGCCTCCCGAGGTCATCCGAGCCGTTGCGCAGCTCCGGCACGTCGTCGGCCACCGGCGCATCGAGCTCCAGGTCCCCATCGGCGGCAAGGATCATCGCCAACGTCGCCGTGAAGGACTTGGTGATCGAGCCGATGGCGAACGCCGAATCCCGCCTGACCGGGTGCCCCGTCCCATGCCGCAGCTCGCCGACCTCGACCGAGACGGTCTGACCACCATGGTGGATGGCGAGCTGGGCTCCCGGCACTCTGTATCGTTGCGCGAGCTCGGAGAGCGTGTCGTGCAGGGCATCGGCCGGGAGGGTGGGGCGCGGGGAAGAAGCGAATGTCGTATTTAGAGGTCCCCCCCGGAAACTCATGTAGACGAGATACCCATCGAACCGCGCGTTATGCATGGAAAACGAGCCGAAACTGATCGAGCGCATCGTCCCGCCGGTTGTTCGCGTGGTCGAGGGTGAACGGCCCCCGCACGACGTTTCGCTCTTTCCGGAGGAGTCGGCAATCATCGCCAACGCCGCAGAGAAGCGGCGCCGCGACTTCCGAGCCGGCCGCGCCTGCGCCCGCCTGGCACTTGCCGCGCTCGGGGTCCACGACGTCGCGATTCCCTCGGGACCGCGCCGGGAGCCGTTGTGGCCGGCGGGGATCGTGGGCAGCATCACGCACTGCCCGGGCTACGTGGCCGCCGCAGTGGCGCTCAGCGAGCATCTGCCAGCACTGGGGATCGACGCGGAGCAATGGGGGGCTGCCGGCAGCGATCTGGAGTCCTTCATCTGCACGCCCGCCGAGTTGGACCGGTATCGGGATTCGGGACATCCCTGCTGGCGCACGGTAGTGTTCAGCGCCAAGGAGAGCCTCTTCAAGGCGCTGTACCCGGTTCGGCACTTCGAGCTCGAGTTCGCCGACGTCGAGGTCACGCTGTCACAGGGCCGGTTCTCCGTCTCTCCGGCTCGCGAGCTCGGCCCCCTGGCGGCCGACATCCAACGGATTCAGGGGCGGTTCCTCCTCGGCCGCGATCACATCTTCACGGCCGCCTGGCTCCCTCGCGCGGCGTCTGGTGGCGCCCCGACTGGTAGCCAGCAGAATTCTTTTTCTGTTTCACCGCGCATAGCGTGGTGAAACAGAAAGTCGATTTCGTGAAGATGCGTCTCAGACGGTGGGCGCACGGAGCCCGTGGCGCTCCGCGTAGAGGGCGGCGTCCACGCGGTCGCTCACGTGCAGCTTGTCGTAGACGTGAATCACCCGCCGGCGCACGGTTCGCTCGCTCAGGTTCAATGCCCGGGCGATGTCCCGGTTCGTTTCCCCCTGTGCGATATGCGCCAGGATCTGGCGCTCGACCGCGTCGAGGGCACGCAGGCCCTCCGTCCCGGAATGCAGCGTGCTCCTCGCGAGGGCCGCGGGGACGACCAGAAGGTCGCGCAGGACCAGCCGTAAGACCTGGACGATGTCGGAGATGCCCTGCTCTTTGAGGAGATAGGCGCACACCCCGGCAGCCAGCGCATCGGCCAGGTCCATCTCGTGGTCGGCGCTGGCCACGAGAATCACTTTGACCGGCGGGGACATGGAGAAGAGCGGTCGCGCCGGCTCGATGCCGAAGCGGGCATCGAGCATCACCAGATCCGGTCGGAGCCGGCTGGTCATCTCGAGGAGATCGTCGACCGAGGCTGCGATCCCGGCCACCTCGAACTCCGGCGCCTCACTGCGGAGGAGCTGCACGAGTCCCAGGGCGAAGATCGGTTGGCTGTCGCAGATGATGAGGTTGATGGAAGGCTGGCGCTCGTGGCCCCCAGGCGCCTCATCCAGCAAGGCTGTGCACGCTCCTCCGCGGCCCACCGAAGGCGCCGGACCCGTCGCGTCGCCCAGCGTATGGTGCCCATGTGACAACGCAGCAGATCGACACAATCCCCCCCATGCCCTCTCCATGTAACCACCGACCTCGATTTACCGGGATGCCTCTCAGAGCCGTCCAATCGGGACTTTGGCGATTGCGAGCAATCGAGAACACGTATCTGGAAGTGTCAATGCCATCATGGGCCCCTGACCCACGGCTGCTCGTGAATCGAAAAAACTACGTGAAATTATTCTTATGATCGAGGTCCCCGGCGGGCGCATCGGGTGGGTAGAGGTGACAGGACACGAAGGTGCCGTCGACAACGACCGGCACGGGGTCCCGCCCGGGCGGGAGCTCGACGACCACCACGCCGCGCTCGGCAGTTATGGACTGGATGGTGCGGAATGCCGGCCCCCCCTCCTCCCGGAGCCGCTCCAGGAGTTGCACTGCGTCGTCCGGGCGGGCGCCGTCGCCTGGCACGACGATCAACCTGCGGCCCTGGGGCAGCAACCGGGCCAGCAGGGCCCGCTCGGCGGCGAACTCCTCTTCCGCGAGCCCGGTCCACCTCGACTCCAGCGCATCCACAAGGTCCCTGCCCTCGAAGCCGCACGGAGCGAACGCCCGGGGGCAGCGGGGGTGGAACCGGCAGTGCGCCGGCGGCGAGGCTGCGTCGGGTATCTCGCCGCCGGGGATCTCCTTCTTCGCCCGCTTGGACGGATCCGGCTGCGGGACGGCCGCCAGCAGCGCCTTCGTGTAGGGGTGGCGTGGCTCGGCGTACACGGCTCGGGCCGGACCCTGCTCGACCACCTGGCCCAGGTACATGATCGCTATCGAATCGCACACGAACCTTGCGGTGGCGAGGTCGTGGGTGATGAAGACGTACGTCAGGCCGAGCGAGCGCTGCAGGTCCAGCAGCAGCGACAGGATCTTGGTCCGGACGCTGGCGTCGAGCATCGACACGGGCTCGTCGGCCACGACGAGCTCCGGGCCCAGCATCAACGCCCGGGCGATGACGGCCCGCTGCTTCTGGCCGCCGGAGAGATCGGTCGGGTAGGCGTTCAGGAACCGCCCCGCCGGCTCTAGGCCCACCCGCTCCAGCATCTCGCCGGCCTGGCGGCGCGCCTCCTCGCGGTCGGCCAGACCATGGATGATGAGCGGGTGGGCCACCGCGGCTCCCACCGTCATCGCGGGGCTGAGGGCGGCCTGGGGGTCCTGGAACACGATCTGCATCCGCCGGCGGTAGGGCCGGAAGTCCCGTGGGCGCAGGCGCAGGATGTCGCGCCCGTCGAGCATGACCGTGCCCGACGTGGGCTCCACGAGCCGGAGGATCGAGCGGCCGAGGGTGGTCTTGCCGCTGCCGGATTCACCGATCACGCCGTAGATCTGGCCCCGTTCCACGACCAGGCTCACACCGTCGACGGCGGTGATCGATGCTCCCCGCCGGCCCGCGAGCCGCGACGCAAAGCTCCCGGAGAGGTGGAAGGTCGTCCGGAGATC
>JAOPZY010000190.1 GCA_025963875.1 Actinomycetota bacterium | reverse complement strand
CCCGGCTCCCGCCCGAGAGCCCAGAGTGCGGCGTATTGAGGGGTGCTCAGCTCGTACTCGCGAAGCTTCTCGTCCATCGCCAGACGAAGGGAGTGCTGGACGCGTTTGAGCAGGTACCCGATTGGCTTCGACCCCTCCTCAGAAATTCCCGGGCTGACTAGTTTCGTCGGTTCCGCCCGTATCGCCTCCTGCGCGGGTACGCGGGTTTGGCGCCTTTCGTCGTCAGGGTCGGCGAAGGCTGGTATGGCCAACTTATCACCCCCCGGATAGATAAATATTCCATTTAACCGATTCATCAGGATCCTAAATATCCGTTTCCGGTGATTCATCAGGGACCTGGGTTATATCAGGACCCTGATAGCCAAATATTAACACATCGGACATCCGTCAGGCAAGGCCCTTGACATAGATATCAGGATCCTGTTATACAACCGGTACCCGATTTTCTACCAGGATCCTGATGATCAACAGGGACCTGATGGATATCCGGCGGGACGTAGCGCACAAGGAAGGGACGGACGATGGGCAGGGAGAGTTGGGACGTGATCGTGGTCGGCGCCGGGCCAGCGGGCTCCGCTGTCTCCGCCCTGCTGGCCCGGCGTGGCTACGCGGTGCTGGTGCTCGAGCGGGAGAAATTCCCCCGGTACCACATCGGGGAGTCGCTGGTTCCCGGCATCCTGCCGTTGCTCGACCAGCTCGGGCTGGGCGACCAGATCGACAAATTCGGATTCGTCAAGAAGAACGGCATCACGCTCCGCTGGGGGAGCCGGCCGGAACCGTGGACGGTCTACTTCGGCGAGGTCGGTCCGATCGAGCACGCCTACCAGGTCGTGCGCTCGGAGTTCGACTACCTGCTTCTCCAGAACGCCAGGCGCCTCGGGGCAACGGTCACAGAGGAAGCGGAAGTCCAGGGCTTCATCTTCGAGGACGGCCGGTGCGTGGGTGTGCGCTACGAGTCGGGTGGCCGCAGCCACGAGGCCCGCGCTCGGATCACGGTGGATGCCAGCGGCCAGGGGCATCTGCTCGGCCGCCGCCTCGGCCTCATCGAATGGGACGAAGGGCTGCGCAACGTCGCTACGTGGGCCTATTTCGAAGGTGGTGAGTTCTTCGTCGGCCGGGACGCCGGCAACATCCTGATCGAGAACATGCCCGACGGCTGGCTGTGGACCATCCCCTTGCACGACGGGTCGAAGAGCGTCGGGTTGGTGGCGCCCGCTTCCACAGTGCGGGGCCGAAATGCAGCCTCGGGAGAGACACTGCTCGAGGCCATCGAGGCTTCCGAACGGACGTGCCGGCTCCTCCGGTCTGCTCGTCTGGCGAGCGGGTTCCGCACCATCCGGGACTGGTCGTACCGGTGCCGTAGCTTCCACGGCCCCGGGTTCCTCCTTGCCGGAGATGCTGCGGGCTTTGTCGACCCACTCTTTTCGACCGGTGTTTTCCTCGCCCTCAACGGGGGCAGCCGGGCCGCCGACGCTGCGGACAGGATCCTCTCGGGTCGCCGCGAGGAGGAGGCTGCCGGCCAGGAGTACCAGGACGCCTACGGCAGCTTCCTCGACGTCGTCTTCTCCTTCGTGCGCTACTTCTACGACGCCAGCAAGGACAGGGAGCTGTACTGGGGCCGGGCTCGCCAGCTCGTGGATCCGTTCGGTCGGATGACCGTCCGGCAGGACTTCGTCTATCTCATCTCCGGGCTCGGTGGGCTTCCCGTCATGGAGCTCCCTCGGGCGGAGTCCATCTTGCAGCGGCCGGAGCCGGCGGAGCAGGGGGCCGCGGTATGACCGGCGCTCCCAATGTCCGCCGGGTGATCGACTGCCACGTCCACGCCCTGCCCGGGCCGACCATGGACGCCTTCCGGACCTCGTTGTCGGGGGCGGGTGATCTCTCGGAGGGGCCGCCGAGGCTCTGGGCCTCCGAAGCCTTTGCCAGCCCGTCGCTCCAGGTCGACGCCCTGGACCAGGCAGGCATCGACACGGCGGTCCTCACGTTCAGCTCCAACGCGCCGGCGGCACTGCATGCCCTTGCCAAGGCCACGGGGAGGGGGGCAGCGGAGACGGTGCGGGCGGTGAACCGGGAGCTGGCCGCGTGGGCGGCGACCAGCGGTGGCCGGCTGCTTGCCACGGCATGGGTCGATCCACGCCTCGGAGACGATGCGCTGGCCGAGATGCAGCGGGCCGTGGGGGAGGACGGCGTCGTCGGTCTCTCCACCCTGTGCTCCTTCCTGCCCCTCGGAGGGCCCGCCGGCGTCGAGGGGCAGCTCCAGTTCCTCGACAGCCCGCAGTTTGCCCCGGCCCTGGAGCTTGCAGCGTCCCTCGGGGTCCCTCTCTTCGTGCACGCGGGCGGCAAGTACGACCTGGCCGTGGGGGACCCGGCACCGGCGCCCCGTGCCCTCGTCTTTCTCAGGGGCGGCCTCTCGATGCCGGTTGAGATCACGCTGTGCGTCCTGCGCCTCCTCATGGCGGGGACCTTCGAGCGGTTGCCTGGCCTCCGGGTGGTTCTCGGCCAGCTGGGCGGCCTCTTCCCGTTCCTCCTCAGCCGTCTGGAACTCGTCCGGGGCCTGGTCGCCGATCCAGAGGGGGCCCTGGCGCGCCTCCGCGACCACTGCGGCCAGATCTACGTGGACACCCATTCCATGGACGGCCCCG
>JAOPZY010000183.1 GCA_025963875.1 Actinomycetota bacterium | reverse complement strand
GCCGGCTCCTGCCGCTCGTGGAGGACACGGGCTGGTTCTTCGACACCGAGCTCCTCGCCCTCGCCGAGCGCAACGGGCTGCGCATCCACGAGGTGCCCGTGGACTGGGTCGACGACCCCGACTCACGCGTCGACGTCGTCGCCACCGCCCTGGCCGACCTCCGCGGTATCTGGCGCCTTCTCCGCAGCCCCCGCCACCGCAAGCTCGTCGCCCCCATGAGCGCAGCCGTGCCTTGATCCCGGCTCCCCGCAGTGGCGGTAGATCTCGAGGATGTTCCCCTGCGTAAGCCCCAAGGGATCGGCCTCCGTTGCTGTGAGAATTCTGTGAGCACAAAGTGGAGCTGGTACGTCGTCTGGTACTCACAGAATCCAGCTGTGATCGCTAGTCTCCGTCGTTGCCGGTCAGGGCGATAGCGGAACTACTGTCAGGTCGTACACGGTTGTTCCTCCAAGGGTCTGCGCCGTGAAATGGCTCAGCACCCAGGTGGTGATCTGGCTGGAGGTGGAGGAGACCGCGGTGCCGCCCGGTCCTCCGCCGGCGCCTCCGGCGATGAAGTAGTGGATCTTACCTTCCGAGACAAGCTTCTCGAACTCGGCGAGGGTCGGCGCCGGGTCCGTGCCGTTGAAGCCCCCGATGGCCATGACCGGCTTGCCGGTGGCCAGCTGGTAGCCGGAGGCCCGGTTCGACCCCACCGCGGCGGCCACCCACGTGTAGCGGCCTGAAGAGGCCTGCAGGGCGGCCGTCAGCGCTGCGCTTGGGGTGCTGCCGCCCAGGAGCCCCCTTACGCTGCCCGGGGCACCTCGGGTTGCTCGTGGAGCACCCCCTTGGGTTGCTCCTGGAGCACCTCCTTGGGTGCCGCCGAAACCGAAACGCCCCGCCGGGGCGCCACCGGCCAGGCCATCCGCACGTCCTCCCGGGCCACCGAACCCACCGGGCCCGGCACCGCCCGCACCGACGGGACCCGCCGAGGGGATCGCACCGCTGTGGGTCGTGGCCGCCGTCGCCAGCGAGTAGGCGCCCGGGCCGACCAGGGCGAGAAGGACGGCTGATGCCGCCACCAACCCGGCCGCCCTGCCGAGCAGGTGCGTCCAGCCGGCGACGAGGACCGAAACGACGAGGCCCCCGAGGAGGACAACGTCGCGCAGCCACGGGTTCCAGGCAGGCGTCCGGAGCAGCAGCAGGTAGGACCACACTGCTGTGGCGCCGAGGGCGGTTGCGAGGACGGCACGGGCCTGCCACCGGTGACGCAACCGCCACATCGCCGATCCGCCGATGCCGACGAGGGCGCCGGCGGCAGGAGCCAGGGCCACGGTGTAGTAGGGGTGGATGATCCCCTTGCCCAGGCTGAAGGCTGCGGCGGTCACGACGAGCCATCCCCCCCAGAGCACGAGCGAGGACCGCAGCCGGTCGGTGCGACCTGCCCGCAGCGTGAAGACCAGGCCCCCGGCGAGCAGGATGAGGGCCGCTGGAATGATCCATGACGCCTGGGCGCCGAACTGGGTGTTGAACATGCGCAGCAGGCCGGTGGCCCCCCAGCGGCTTCCGGTGGTTACGGCCCCGCCGACGCTGCCGGTCTCGTTGCCGGTGAGGCGGCCGAAGCCGTTGTAGCCAAACATCAGGTTCCAGAGGCTGTTGTTCTGCGAGCCGCCGATGTAGGGGCGGGCGGAGGCCGGGACTGCCATGACGGCCACGACCCACCACATCGCCGAGGCGACCATCGCCCCTCCGGCGGCCAGGAGTTGCACGATGCGGCGGCGCAGGGACACCGGACCAGCGACGAGGTAGGCCAGGCCGAATCCCGGGACGACCAGGACGGTCTGCAGCATCTTGGCGAGGAACCCGAACCCGATCAGGGAGCCGGCGAGCACCAGCCACCGGGTGCGGCCCTCGTCCAGTGCCCGGACCATGGCGTAGGCGGCGGCGGTGAGCAGGAGGACGAGGAGGGCGTCGGGGTTGTTGAAGCGGAACATCAGGGCGGCGACCGGCGTCAGCGCCAGCACCGCACCGGCAAGCAGCCCGGCTCCGGCCCCGAACCAGCGCCGGACGCCGGCGTAGAGCAGTCCGACGGCTGCGACGCCCTCCAGCGCCTGGGGGACGAGGATGCTCCAGGCGTTGACCCCGAACAGGCGGGCCGAGAGTTCCATCACCCACAGCGCGGCGGGCGGCTTGTCGACGGTGATGAAGTTGGCGGCGTCTGAGGAACCGAAGAAGAAGGCCTTCCAGCTCTTCGTCCCGGCCTGGACGGCCGCCGAATAGAAGCTGTTGGCCCAGCCGGAGGCGCCGAGGCCCCAGAGGTAGAGGAGGGCGGTGCCACCGAGAAGGACGAGCAGGGCCGGCCTCGCCCAGCGGGGGTCACCGGGCCGTCCGGCCAGCAGGCGGTGGAGGCGTCCGGCGCTGCGCGGAGGGGCGGGGACCGGCTTGTGAGGGCCGGCCTCCACCAGCGGGGTGAGGGTGTCCATGGCTGAAACAGTGAGGCCCGTTGCTCGGAGAAACCTCAGAGGGCCCTGTGGATCCGGCGAGACTTCTCAGTCACGCCGGCCCCGCGGTCAACGGCTCGGAAATGTCTGTGAGTAAAAAGTGGTGTTCTACACCAGAATCTACTCAAAGACATTTAGAACAGCCTTATGGAGCGTCGGTACAGCATCTACCGACCCCGCTCGTCCCGTTACTACCGGGAGCCGGATTCCGGCTAGCGGGGGTGAGGGTTGGGCGCCAGCCGTCACGACATCAGACCCCTCCTTCGGGATAGTCGTGCCTAGACATTGCGAAGACTCGTGAGCCAGGAGTGAGCCATGTACTACATCGGCGTGGACATCGGTGGCACGTTCACCGACTGCGTGCTCGTGGACCGGGAGGGCAACCACCGCACGGCCAAGACACTGTCCACCAAGGAGGACCCGGTGTCGGGGGTGCTGGCCGGGCTGGAACGGCTTGCCGAGACTGTGGGCGTCGACCTCACCACGCTGCTCGAGCAGGCCGAGCGGTTCGGACACGGGACCACCATCGGCACCAACGCAGTGCTCGAGCGGAGCGGCGCGCGGGTCGGGCTCGTCGCCACGGCCGGGCACGCTGACGCGCTCGCCATCATGCGCGGCGCCGGCCGGGTCGCCGGTCGCTCGATCGAGGGCGTCTTCTCGGTACACGGCAGCCGGCTGCCGGCGCCGCTGATCGTGCCGGGTGCCGTGGTCGAGGTGCACGAGCGGGTCGACGCGAGCGGAAAGGTCGTCGTCGAGCTGGACATCGACGCCGCGGCCGAGCAGATCGGCAGGATGATCGACGACTACGAGCTCGACGCCGTCGCCATCGCGCTGCTGTGGTCGTTCGCGAACCCGGCGCACGAGAAGGCCCTGGCGGAGGCCATCCCCGATGTGTTCGTGTCGAGCTCGGCGGAGGTGTCACCCCGCCTCGGCGAGTACGAGCGCACGGTCGCCACCGTGCTCAACAGCTACGTCGGCCCAGCCTCCTCGCGGTACCTCAGCGACCTGGAGAGCCG
Source organism: Actinomycetota bacterium (assembly GCA_025963875.1). GTDB lineage: Bacteria > Actinomycetota > CADDZG01 > JAHWKV01 > JAOPZY01 > JAOPZY01. Next base: position 887 of record JAOPZY010000183.1, on the reverse strand, counting down.
GCTGCAGACCCCGCTCCTGGTCATGCAGTCCAACGGCGGCGTGCTCCCCGCGTCCGCCGCCACCCCGCTGGGCATCATCGACTCCGGCCCGGCCGGCGGGTTGATCGGCGTCGCGACCCTCGCCGGCGCCTACGGCCATGACCACGTGGTGGCCACCGACATGGGCGGCACTTCGTTCGACCTCGGGCTGGTGGTCGACGGTAAGCCGGCGGTGGCGGAGGAGAAAGTGATCGACCAGTACACCTACCGGCTGCCGCACCTGGACGTGCGCTCGGTCGCCTGCGGCGGTGGCTCGATCGCCTGGATCGACGAGGCTACCGGCGGGCTGCGGGTCGGCCCGGCCAGCGCCGGCTCCGAGCCAGGCCCGGCCTGCTACGGCCGCGGCGGTGTGGAGGCAACGGTGACCGACGCGGATGTCGTGCTCGGCCTGCTCCGTCCCGAGGCGTTCTTGGGCGGCCGGATGCCGCTGGATCGCGATGCGGCCGTCGCCGCGGTGGGCAGGCTCGCCACCCGGCTCGGCCTGACCGCCGAGGAGACTGCCGCCGGCATCCTGCGGATCAACAACATGCATGCGGCCACGGTGATCCGCCAGCAAACGGTGGAGCGGGGGCACGATCCGCGCGACTTCGCGCTCTACGCGTTCGGAGGCGCCGGCCCGGTGCACGCCTTCGGGTACGCCGCCGAGTCCGGGGTCCGTGAGGTGGTGATCCCGCTGGGCGACGGCGCGTCGACGCTCTCGGCGTACGGCATCGCGTCCGGCGACGTGATGCTCCACCGCGAGCTCGAGCGCTCCCTGCTGGCGCCGTTCGACGGGTCGGCGCTCGCGGCTGCGGTGGCCGAGGTGCGGGATGCGGCGCTAGCCGACCTCGCGGCCACCGGCGTCGCGG